>CAZBXV010000107.1:0-1670 GCA_964496205.1 uncultured Acidimicrobiia bacterium | reverse complement strand
TCCACGAGGCTCCCCATCTCGTCGCACGCATCACGGAGCGCGCCGGCATCCGGTGCGAGTAACGAGAAGACCTGACCCACTCTTCGCTCGAAGTCCATCGGCACCGAAGGCAGTCTTCCTGTCGCCGCCACCGCCCCCTTCTCGTTGATGAGCCACCGCCGCTCGTGCCCATGGATGGCATGGCAAACGACACCGGTGGCCCTGAACAGGGATCCGGCGATGTAGGCGACGCCGCCCCTGTCGATCACCTTGCGAGCGCAGTCGACCGAGAACGAGGCCTCCCACAGACCCGACACGAGTGCGTCCCTGAGCGCCGCTGGGTACTCCATCGTCTCCAGCTTCAGGGCCTCCAACTCCCCTCGATCCTCGAGGATCCTGGCCTCGGCGATCTCTCCTGCATAGGCGTGACTCCAGAACCCGAGCGGGTGTCCGGCCTGTATCTCGACGGTGTATCGACCTTTCCGGCAGTCATCCCACACGGTTCGAACCCGATCCAGGTCGCGGTAGATGATGTCCACTGCCCATCCGTCGACGGTCAACCACCCGCCGCCATTCACCCACGGGCCCCAACCACCAGGCTCGGTCATCGTGACAGGCGAGCTGCTGATCTGATCGGCGACTCGTTGGAGCGCCGGCACGTCCAGGTCTCCCTTGTAGTAGAAGCCGAGGTCATAGTCGGAGTCCGGTGCCGCCGTACCGCGTGCCCGGCTTCCTCCAAGCACGACGCCGACAGCGCCCCGCGCCGCCACGAGCTCCGACGCGATGTCGCTGAGAGGAGGACCGGTCATCTCGGGAGTATCCCATGGTCTGACGGCCCGCAGCTCTCGCTTTTCCGAGTGCGACGGGTTGTGGGCCCGGTGGGCACCCAGGAACGTCTCAGTAGCGTGCGTGGCAGACGTTGCATCCCGATCGTCAGCTCTTCCGCTCAGCCACACCGGGCCCAACTCGAAGGATATCCGGCCTGTCGACTCGGTGGTCCGGCTTCTCCCGTACCGCCAACACGCCTACCCTTACGGCATCGAAGGAGGTCACATGAACCAGATCGAAAAGGCGGGCCAGGGGAAGGGTTTCATCGCCGCCCTCGACCAGAGCGGCGGCAGCACCCCGAAGGCATTGAGAGCGTACGGAATCGAAGAGAGCGCCTACTCGAGCGAGACCGAGATGTTCGACCTCATCCACGAGATGCGCACCCGGATCATCACCAGCCCGGCGTTCACCGGTGACCGGGTGATCGGCGCGATCCTGTTCGAGCAGACGATGGATCGTGAGATCGAAGGCCGCGGATCGGCCGACTACCTCTGGAACGTCAAGCAGGTCGTTCCGTATCTGAAGGTCGACAAGGGCCTCGCAGCCGAAGAGGACGGCGTCCAGCTCATGAAGCCGATCCTCGGACTCGACGAACTCGTCGCGCGCGCTGTATCCAAGGGGGTTTTTGGAACGAAGATGCGCTCGGTCATCAAGCATCCCGACCCGAAGGGCATCGAAGCGATCGTCGACCAGCAGTTCGCATTCGGAAAGCAGATCCTCGCCGGTGGACTCGTACCGATCCTCGAACCCGAGGCGGACATCACCATGCAGGACCGCTGCGTGGCCGAGCGGCTGCTCAAGGAGAACATCCTGGCGCACCTCGGAGACATGGACAAGCAGATCATGCTCAAGCTGAGCATCCC
>CAZBXV010000106.1:0-1677 GCA_964496205.1 uncultured Acidimicrobiia bacterium | reverse complement strand
GAATACGGCGACCTGCAACTGGATGCCGATGCCGAGTACATCTCCGGGACGGACAACAAGTCCGTACTGGGGCTGGTCTTCAGATTCGTCGATTGGGAGAACTACTACGAGTTTCTCGTGAGCCCGGCGGGGACGTTCAGACTCAGGAAACAGGTCGACGGAACATGGGAAGACATCGAGGCCTGGACCAGTGATGATTCGATCGAGACCGGAGTGGGAACAAACCACCTCACTGTGGTCGCGCAGGGTGCAAACATCGTGTGCCTCGTGAATGGATACGAGGTCCTCGATACGACCGACTCGTCGTTCGGCTCCGGGCAGATCGGTGTGGTCGCCATGTCCTATTCGGGGAACACGGTCATGCGAGCAGCGTTCGACAACATCGAGGTGCACTCGGTCGAGTAGCCAGTGCTTCTCTTATCTGACGGACATCGCGCTGGCTTTCCCATATGATGGTCGGCGTTTTGACTAGAGGGCACCTGCATGGTGGCTCTGTGGTCCAAGTTGCACACAGCCGTGTCGCAGCGTTGGACGGCTGCCGAATTCGTGCTAACGTGGGCGTGTCGGGCTCAAGTTCGTGAGGCGACGTCCTCAGTACCTGGACGAAGCACAGGTCCTCATCGATAGCGGATCTCCGGGCTCGAAAGGAGTATGCATGGACCGAAACGATCAGTCGCAGGATGCGTTCGCACCCACTGCAACCAAGATCGCCGTCATCGGCGCCGGGCGCGTCGGTTCCACGTTTGCCTACACGCTGATCGTGCGAGGCCTCGTGAGCGAGATCGCGCTCGTCGACCTCGACATGCGACGCGCGGAGGGCGAAGCGATGGATCTGGCTCACTCAGCGCCGTTGACGAGCCCGGTTCGGGTCTGCGCGGGATCCTACGAGGAGTGCGCGGATGCGGACATTGTCATGATTGCCGCGGGGGTGGCCCAACGTGAGGGGGAATCGCGCCTTGACCTTCTGAAACGGAACGCCGACGTCTTCGACGACGTCGTGGCCCGTGTCGTGAAGAACAATCCGAACGCAATCCTACTGATTGCCACCAATCCGGTCGACATCATGAGCTTCGTCGCCTGGAAGCTGTCCGGTCTCCCGTCCGAGCGTGTGATCGGTTCCGGTACTGTCCTGGATACGGCCCGTTTCCGACATCTCTTGAGTCAACACGTGGGTGTGGATCCTCGCAACATCCACGCCTATGTCATCGGCGAGCACGGCGATAGTGAAGTGCCCGTGTGGAGTCGTGCGACGGTGGCCGGGATCCCCCTCGAGGAGTACTGTCGACGCAACGGATGTCGAATCGCCACGGAGCGGCGCGGAGAGATCGAACGCGACACAAGAAACGCTGCCTATCAGATCATCGAACGGAAGGGGGCGACGTACTACGCTGTCGCCACAGCGCTCTTGCGGATCAGTGAGAGCATCCTGCTCGATCAACGGTCGATCCTCCCCGTCTCGACGCTCGTTCCTGAGAAATACGACCTCGGCCAGATCTACTTGAGCCTTCCCACTGTATTGGGACGACACGGGATCGGCCGGATCCTCGAGATGCCGCTCGACGAGTCAGAGACCGAGGCAATTCGACGATCCGCAGACATTCTTGACGAAACGCTTGCCGGCATCGGCTTCTTTCGATAGGGCGAGTGCTCGGCGTACCCAGTGTAAGTGCCGTTATT
>CAZBXV010000105.1:0-1690 GCA_964496205.1 uncultured Acidimicrobiia bacterium | reverse complement strand
CCAAACCCGTTCTTGCGTGAGTTGGGTCGACACTGTCGACGGTTCTCACGCAAGAACGGGTTGGGAGCGGCCGTCTCTACGCAAGAAGCGGAGGAGCGCCTAGCCGATCGTTCCTGCCACCTCGAGGGCGACACCGATCATGTCGTCGAGGGCCTTTTCGCGGGCTTCGGACGTCATCTCCTGATCGGTGCCGGGGACGTCGCTGACGGTCAGGATCGACGCTGCCTTGACACCGTGCTCGGCTGCAACACCGAACAGGCCGGCGGTCTCCATCTCGACGGCGAGGATCCCCATCTTCTTGGCCAGCTCGTGGATCTCAGGACGCGGGTGATAGAACTGATCTGAGGTCAGCACACCGCCGACCTTGACGTTCAGGCCCCGCTGCTCCGCCACCTGGACGAGTGACCGTGTGAGTCCGAAATCGGGGATCGCAGCGAAGTCGAACCCGCCGAACCGCAGCCGGTTGACGTTCGAGTCGGTGGACGCACCTGACGCGACCACGAGATCGCCGACCGTCAGCGTAGGGTCGAACCCTCCGCAGGACCCGATGCGAATCAGGTTGGTGACCCCGTAGAAACGGATCAACTCGGTTGCGTAGATCAAGAACGATGGGATACCCATGCCGGTGCCCATTACCGAGACACGCCGACCCTTGTGGGTGCCGGTGTAGCCCTCCATGTTCCGCACCGCTGTGACCTGGTCAACGTCATCGAGGAACTGCTTGGCGACGTAGCGTGCGCGAAGCGGGTCGCCGGGCAGCAGGCAAACATCGGAGAAGTCGCCGGGCTCTGCGGAAATGTGTGGGGTCGCCATGAGTACCTCTTTCGGCTGGTTCGGTCCAGACGCTACACGTGCAGATTCGGGGGCGATGGCTGAAGTGCCAGGTCGATGGCATCGAGAACACCGGCAAGAGTCCCATGCACATCCACGTGCGAGGACGGAGCACTGTCGGCGACGTCATTGGGAAGTGTGAGAACGAGGCGCACCGCCGAGGTGTCTTCGGTGATGTCGTCGAAGAACGCTTCGAGTTCAAGGATGTCCGACGATACGACGTCCACGGTGGCGTGGACATGTCGCCCGGGTTGGCACGAGTCGACGTGGAAGGGGCACGGCGTCTTGCTGAGGCGGTCCATGGCGAAGAACAGCACCTTCACGTACGCATCGGGCTCGGCCAGGCGTTCGAAGACCGCCTGTCGGCTGATGGGATAGGTTCTCCGGGCTTCCACGCCCGTAGGTCCGTTTCTCAGCGGAACCCGAGCAGCCCGGCCCCCTCCAACTGCGAACCCAGGGCTCTCAGCGGTGCTTTTCTCGTTCAGGAGCCCTGGGTTGGCGGAAGTTCGCCGATCGGTCGTCAGCGCGACTCGTCGAAGACCGGTGAGGTGTCGGCGGATTGCTCCGACTCGACGAGGTAGAGGGCGGCCGGAAGCTCTAGCCGGAAGACGCTCCAGCCATTGCTGTGGCCGTAGGTGAGGTCGCCGTCCATCATTCGTGCGAGCTTGCGGGAGACGCTCAATCCGAGCCCGATGGAGGAGGTGAGTCCCGGCCGGTCGTGGGCACGCTCGTAGGGTTCGAAGATCCGTTTGCGATCGCTGAGCGGGACGCCGGGACCATTGTCGGAGACGATCAGCGACACAGCCTCGGCTTGCTCGTCGCAGGAGATGTGGATTCGGTCCCCTCCGTAGCGCAGGGC
>CAZBXV010000104.1:0-1942 GCA_964496205.1 uncultured Acidimicrobiia bacterium | reverse complement strand
GGCCTTTCCAGAGGATCTCGAGGGTTTCCCGGTTGTAGCGTTTGCCTTTGCACACCTCACATGGGACATACACGTCGGGTAGGAAGTGCATTTCGATCTTGATGGTCCCGTCACCCGAGCAGGCGTCGCAGCGCCCACCTTTCACGTTGAACGAGAACCTGCCCGGCTTGTAGCCGCGTACTTTCGCTTCGGGTGTGGATGCGAACAGTGCCCGGATATGATCGAACACACCGGTGTAGGTGGCCGGGTTGGAGCGCGGGGTACGTCCGATCGGTGACTGGTCGATGTCGATGACCTTGTCGATCTGTTCGATTCCGTTGATGCGTTTGTGGCGGCCCGGCATGGCGTGAGATCGATGCAGGCGGTGGTGCAGGCCCTTCGAGAGGATCTCCTGTACGAGTGACGATTTGCCGCTGCCGGACACACCGGTGACGGCGATGAACAGCCCGAGTGGAAACCGAACGTCGATCTCTTTCAGGTTGTTCTCTCTGGCCCCGAGGACGTCGATGGCGCCGCCGTTTCCGATCCGGCGCGTTTCGGGCACAGGGATGATGCGGCGTCCGGCCAGGTAATCGCCCGTTATGGAGCCAGGTTCTCCGGTGATGGCCGAGAGGGGTCCTTCGGCGACGATCATGCCGCCGTGTTCGCCTGCTCCGGGGCCGATGTCGACGATGTGGTCGGCGGTGCGGATCGTTTCTTCGTCGTGCTCGACGACGATCAGTGTGTTGCCGAGGTCTCGAAGCCGCACGAGCGTTTCGATGAGCCGTTGGTTGTCACGCTGGTGGAGGCCGATGGACGGTTCGTCGAGGATGTAGAGGACGCCGACCAGGCCCGATCCGATCTGGGTGGCGAGGCGGATCCGTTGGGCTTCTCCGCCGGCGAGGGTGGCGGCACCCCGGGCGAGCGTCAGGTAGTCGAGGCCGACGTCGAGGAGGAACCGAAGTCGTGCCCTGATCTCTTTGAGCACGAGTGCCGCGATGCGTTCTTGACGTTCTGTCAGTTCGAGATCTTCGATGAACGCTGACGAGTTGCGCAGCGACATCGCTGAGAGGTCTGCGATGTTGATGTCCCCGACGGTCACCGCGAGCGACACGGGGTTGAGTCGAGCGCCTCCGCAGGCGTCACAGGGAACCTCACGCATGTACTCCTGGTAGTACTCGCGTGCCGAGTCTGATTCGGCCTGTTCGTGGCGCCGGCGCAGGAATGGCAGCACGCCCTCGTAGGTGGTGGTGAAGCGGCGTTGGCGTCCGAACCGGTTGGTGTACGACACGGCGATCTTGGTGTCGCCGGTGCCATTGAGGAGCGCTTCCTGATGTTCGGACGAGAGGTCTTCGAACGGAGTGTCGGTGGAGAAGCCGAGCTTGGCCGCAACGCCATCTTGGAGGCGCTGGAAGTACCGGCCTCTATGACCCGCCCAAGGGGAGAGGGCACCGTCGGCGACGGACCGTTCGGGATCGGGTACGACGAGTTCGGGGTCGACCTGGTAGCGGGTGCCGATGCCCGAGCAGACGGTGCAGGCACCGTACGGGCTGTTGAACGAGAAGTTCCGAGGCTGGAGTTCGTCGAACGACAGGCCGCAGTTGGCGCAGGCAAGGTGCTGGGAGAACTGAAGAATCGGGCCGTCGGTGACTTCGACGACGGCGACTCCTTGTGCCAGGTGCAGAGCGGTTTCCAGCGAGTCGGCGAGACGTCGTTCGATGCCGTCTTTGCGGACGAGCCGATCGACGACCACCTCGATGGTGTGCTGGTAGTAGCGGTCGAGTTTGATGTCCTCTGTGAGGTCTCGGACCTCACCGTCGATGCGTGCCCGGCTGAATCCTTCCTTGGCCAGCTCGGAAAGCTGGGCTTCGTACTCGCCTTTGCGGCCCCGAACGACCGGGGCGAAGATCTGGAAACGGGAGTCGTCGGGCAGTTCGAGGATCTGATCGACGATCTGCTGCGG
>CAZBXV010000103.1:0-1967 GCA_964496205.1 uncultured Acidimicrobiia bacterium | reverse complement strand
TGGGTGCCAGCAACAGCTGCCACTGCTCCCACTGCTAGGACAACCAGCAGAGCAACCGCTATGACGATCGTGCGGAAACTGTTCCGGGGTGACATTCGTGTCATCTCTCCTTTTCCAGACGGCTTCTCAGGCTTCTGTGAATCGCTGCACACGCAGTAGCCTCTCACCTAGTATTCGTCGCGACCGGGGTTTGGGTTCCCGTCACATCACCGCCCCTGGCCACCGTTGGCCCCAGGTCACATACCTGGGGCCTTCCCTAGTGCGCGGATACCCCCTCACACGCCTCGACGGCAGGAGCTGATGAATCCGGGGGCCAGCCCAACTCGTGCGTCCATCCAACTCAACATCATGTTGAATAGACGGATGGATGTCGTCACGCTGGCTCAGCGACCCGATCTCGAGCCACGGTTATGGGACCTGACGCGAGCGTGGCCACAGTTCATGCTCCATGATCCGATAGGCGACCTCTACTACGCAAACCTTCAACGCTGGGGCGAACACACGCTTCTCGGCATCGAGAACGGTCAGGTCATCACCCGTGGGTTCAGCATCGCATTCGCCATGGGGGACGAGGACCGAGCCGAACTTCCGTCTTCCGGTTGGGACCGCGTCGTGCACTGGTCGTATCTCGACACGCTGAGTGGCCGAGAACCGACCGAGGTCTCCGCTCTTGAGATCGCCATCGCTCCCGAGCACAGGGGCCGAGGTCTGGCAGCGGTGATGGTGCGAGCCATGGTCGACAACGTAGCGCGTATGGGGTACCGGCAGCTGTTCGCTCCAGTTCGTCCTAGCGCGAAACACTTGGAGCCGGCGACTCCGATGGAGGAGTACGTGCGTCGGGTACGTCCGGACGGACTTCCGGAGGATCCCTGGATGCGGGTGCACGCCCGACTCGGCGCCGAGGTGCTCTCTGTGTGTCCGCGGTCGATGGTCATCGCCGGAACGCTTTCCGACTGGCGGAGTTGGACCGGTCTCCCGTTCGACGAACCAGGCACCGTCGAGGTGCCGGGGGCTCTCGTACCTGTCCACGTCGATCTCGTCCAGGACCACGCGGTGTACGTCGAGCCGAACGTGTGGATGGTTCACCGCTGGTAGGCGTAGCACCCTCTTTCTGTGAACGGCCGCCCTGTGTCAGCCCTCGGCCCCTCCAGTGAAGTTCCACGAGTCGAGGTGCAAGGTCGGCACGTAGGTGAACCTGGGTCCGAACTCGCCATCGGCGAACCGGGCATCGTTGGCCACACCGAGTAGGTGACCAGGGCCGAGCGCCTCGAAGAACGATTGGGTGAAACGCAGGTTCGTGACGGCGCCGGTGATTCGGCCGTTCTCGATCATGAACGTTCCGTTGCGTGTCAGTCCCGTGGCCACCATCGTCTTGGGGTCGAGGATGCGGCAGTAGTTGAACGTCGAGACGTAGATGCCGCGTTCGACATCGGCGATGAGCTCGTTGACGCTGCGATCACCGCCGGCGACGAAGATGTTCGTCGTCACCGGCCCGATGCCTTCCGCTCCGGGGAAGTGGTGACCGGTCGAGACCGTGCCCGCCTTCCGAGCGGTCCTTCGGTTGTGGGCAATGCCCCTCGTCACACCGTTCGACACCAGCTCGAGACGCCGCTTCGCGGTGCCTTCGGTATCGAACGGCACACCGAGCGCCCGTACGTCCGTCGCGTCGTCCCACATCGAAAAGCGCCGGTCGAACTGCTGCGCGCCGAGTTCCACGAACGACTGGCCTTCGCTCACCATCTTCCCGTTGAATCCATAGAACGCGAGGAACATCGTGATCGTGGCGACGGCTTCCGGCGCCAGAACCACCTCATAGACGCCAGGCTTCGCGTCGAACGGGGAAGCACTGTCGAGCGCCCGTTGGGCAGCCAGAGAACCGACGGCGGCACCGTCGAGATCGCCGATTGCGGCAGACGTCGCATGCCCCGACCCCGCCGACGTACCCGTCTGGTGAATGCCGTCGAGGA
>CAZBXV010000102.1:0-2061 GCA_964496205.1 uncultured Acidimicrobiia bacterium | reverse complement strand
GGCAGAGCAACGGACTCTTAATCCGCAGGTTGTGGGTTCGAATCCCACGCGACCCACTCAGATCAGATTGGCGAGTCTGCCGATCTTGCCGAACGCCTCCAACGCCTCATCGATCTGTTCATCCGTGTGGGTCGCCATGCAGCTCGTCCTGAGCAGCTGTCTTCCCGGCGGGGTGGCCGGTGAAACCACCGGGTTGGTGTACACACCCTCGTCGAGAAGCATCCGCCACATTCCGAAGGTGACCATGTCGTCTCCGACGATGACCGGCACAATGGGCGACACCGAGTTGCCGGTGTCGAACCCGAGCTGCTGCAAACCCGACCGCCACCGATCGCCGTTCCGCTGCAAACGCTCGACGCGTTCCGGCTCGGTGCTCATGATCTCCAACGCAGCAAGTGCGGCCGCCGCATTTGGTGGCGGGATCGACGCCGAGAAGATGAGCGCGCGAGCGTGGTGCTGGATGTAATCGATGATCTGGTCATCCCCGGCGACGAACCCACCGAGCGATGCAAACGACTTCGAGAAGGTGGACATGATCAAGTCGGTTTCGTCGACCACATCGAAGTGCGCTGCGGTGCCTCTGCCACCGCCCATCACACCGACACCGTGGGCATCGTCGACCATCACCCTCGCTCCGTAGCGGCGGCTCACCTCCAGCAGCTCGGGGAGCGGCACGAGGTCGCCCTCCATGCTGTAGAGACCATCGACGACGACCAACCTGCCCTGGTCGTCCGGGGTGTCCTGAAGCTGTCGTTCGAGGTCCTCGAGGTCGTTGTGACGAAACCGTTTGATCCGGCCGAAACCCAGGCGGGCAGCATCGACAATGCTCGCATGGTCGTCCTTGTCCAGGAAGACCGTGTCGCCGCGTCCGAGGATCGCGGAAATCGTTCCAAGGTTGGTCTGCATCCCCGTCGAGAAGACGAGGGCGGCCTCTTTGCCAATGAACTCGGCGAGCCGGCGTTCGAGTTCGAGATGCATCTCGAGGGTGCCGTTGAGGAAACGGGAACCGGTGCAGCTCGTCCCCATCTCGGCGATCGCCTTCATCGCGGCTTCGCGAACCTTGGGATGTGTCGTGAGGCCGAGGTAGTTGTTGGATCCGAACATGAGGATCCGACGACCCTGGTAGATGGCCTCTGCGCCTTCGTTGCTCTGCAGGGGAAGGAAGTACGGGTAGAAGCCGGCCTCTCGCGCCTGACGCGCCCGCTCATAGACCAGAGCCTTTTCGAACACGTCGGTCTGGGTCCTTGCGGGGTTCATTGCGTGCCAGCTTTCTTCATCGCCTTCTTGAGATCGTGGTCCATGATCATCCGCACGAGTCCCGGAGCATATCTGTTCACCCGCCAGATCCAGTTCGATCCTTTGGGATGGATTGTGTACTTGCCCGCCAGAATCCCTTTCACGAACGTGCCGGCCACCGCCTCGGGAGACAGAAGTCCGGCGGACTCGGACATGATCGCCGTCTCGGGAGGCTTTGTCTTGTTCTCGTTGGCAAGCCCCGGTGTATCCGTGTCGGGAGGGAACAGCACCGAAACACCGATCCCGAACGGCTTGAGCTCGTGGCGAAGCGCCTCGGCGAAGCCGACGATCGCGAATTTGGATGGCGCGTACGCTCCGTACCCGATCATCCCGAAGTACCCCATCATCGACGAGACGAACGAGAGATGTCCCTTGCGCGCCTCGACCATGTGAGGCACCAGCGCGAGCGTCGGAATCGCCTGGCTCAGGTAGTTGATCTCGCACTGCCTCCTGAAGTCCTCCACGTCGAGATCACGCAGGTAGCCGGGTCTGGCACCGCCGACGCAGTTGATCAGATGGTCTGGCGCGCCCCGGCGCTCCACGAGATTGTCGAGGGCAGGGCCGAGCTCGTGGCTGTCCGTGGTGTCGGCGGCGATCGTCTCCACGAACTGCCCTATGCCGGCGAGGCGGGTCAGCGCTCCGGCGGCATCACTGAGGGCGTCGCGTCCCCTGGCAATCAGGACGACGCTTCCGCCCCGCCGTACCACCTCTCGTGCCGTGGCTCTACCGATGCCCATGGATGCGCCGGTGATGACGGAGACCGTA
>CAZBXV010000101.1:0-2452 GCA_964496205.1 uncultured Acidimicrobiia bacterium | reverse complement strand
CGATGAATGGTCATCAACTCATAGCTTCGCATTCCACCTCCTTTGGACATCCGCTCCTCGCGGAAGGCCCCGTCGGTCGACGGAGCAGGGTTCGGCGATACGCCGAGGGAAGCGTGTGGAGTGTAACCAAGGTTGCGCACCCAACGAAAGCCAAATCGCCGTCTGGTTTTCCCGAACTGGTCACGGAACGAGCGTCGCGTCTGCCGGAAGGCCGGACAGAAACCCTCCGGCAGGCGCCTCGACCGCCCATCGGTAGAGCTGCGATGGCCCGTACGTAGGGCAAGGATCCTCCGTACAGGGGTCCATCCCGATGACCTCGATGAGGACGCCTGACACGTCGAAGAATGCGATATCGAGTGGGATGAGCGTGTCCTTCATCCAGAAACGAACGTTGGTTGCGTCAGGGAATTCGAACAGCATCCCGTCGATCCCATCCAACGACGTCACGCCGCTGAGGCCCTTCGATTGCTGACCGTTCGTCGAGGCTACCGCGACCGTCTTGGACATCCCGCCGATCTCGACCTGTTGCACCGGGAATCCATGCCACGTAGCGCCCGCGCACCCTCCGACGATGACCAGCGCGGCAAGGAGTGCTCTCATCCGTTGAGGAGTTCGGCAGACGCCTCGGTACTCATGTGGTAGCTCTCGTCATCGCTTGGGAAGTTGCCCTTGCGCACATCCTCGACGTACTGCTGCAGGGCCGCCACGGCGGTCCCGTGCAGATCGGCGTATTGGCGGACGAACTTGGCGACATGACCTGTAGTGAGACCGAGGAGGTCATGGAACACGAGCACTTGGCCGTCGGTGTCAGAACCGGCCCCGATACCGATCGTCGGTACGGGAACCTCTTTGGTGATGATCCCTGCAAGCAAGTCGGGGATGCCTTCAAGCACGATCGCGAACACCCCGGCGTCGGCGAGCGCGACGGCATCGGCGATCATCTCCTTGGCGGCGTCCGACAGCTTGCCCTGCACCTTGTACCCACCCATCGTGTGGACCGACTGGGGTGTGAGTCCCAGGTGGCCCATGACGGGGATCTCGGCATCGATGATCGCTTGGATCATCGGTACACGCTTGCGGCCCCCTTCGAGCTTGACGGCCCCCGCTCCCGCTTCCCTGATCAGCCTTCCCGCGTTGACAACGGTCGCTTCCCGTGAGACGTGGTAGCTCATCCACGGCATGTCGCCGACGATCAGCGCATCCGGTTTGGCACGGCTGACGGCCGCGGTGTGATGCACCATGGTGTCGATGTCGACCTGGAGGGTGTCATCGAACCCGAGAACGGTGTTCGCGACCGAGTCTCCGACAAGGATGATGTCGACACCGGCGGCATCGGCGATACGTGCACCAGGTGTGTCGTAGGCGGTGATCATCGCGAGACGTTCGCCACCTTTTCTGCTTCGGACGATCGGAACGGTGATCTTGCCTGCCATGGCTCTCTCCTTCTCCCCACCGCGACGGGTTGGGGGACTGCTCGGTGGCTCGATCCGTCCGAAAGCCTACACCCAGGTTCACGGACAAGTAGGGTGCCGGATCAGGATGGATATGGCGCTCGAGTCGGCCCTGATCGTCGAAGTCCCCGAAGCGAAGGACGTGGTCGAACGATGGCGCTCGATGCTCGATCCCATCGCGGGGGTGGGCATTCCCGCACATGTGACGGTGATCTTTCCGTTTCTGGAACGGATCACGGAGAAGGCTCTGGAGAGCGTCAGGGAGATCGTATCGGAGGTGCCGTCTTTCTCGTTCACACTGGAATCGGTAGCGCGATGGCCCAACGTTCTCTATCTGCCTCCAACCCCTGCCGAACCGTTCGTCGAGCTGACAACACGCTGCGTCGAACGGTGGCCGCATCTCAAGCCCTACGAGGGTGGGTTCGACGACATCATCCCCCACCTAACGGTCGCGCACCGCAAGGACGGACCGCTCGACGATCAGCTCGCAGCCACCATCACGGAAGACGTAGAAACACGCCTGCCGATAGCGAGCGAGGCAACCAGGGTGTCGCTGTGGGTCACCGATGGTGGCGCGTGGACCGCCCACGCCACATTCCCCCTAGGATCCACTGTCCAGTAGCGCCGGGAGCACACCGGTGCTCCTTGCTGGAACCTGGCCATTCAGCAGTCAAGACGCCGACTGGGCCTCCCACTCGGCTCTTGTGAGCACGAGGCACCGCCCATACTCCATCATCGCCCCGAAGCGCTCGCAGTCACCTTCGATATCGAGCTCCAGCTCGTCGATGTCGGGGAGTTGGAACACGTTTGCCTGCAGTTCCGAGAGGACGATGCCATCGAAGGAACTCGTGCCCAGACCGTTGATGTCCGTGATCCCCGCGCCGAAGTCGATGATCGCCCTCCCACCTACGAGCGACACGCTGTTGATGGGCAGTTGCAGACCTGCGAAAGCGCCATACCCATTGACCTGCTCCTCGGCGGTTGGGCCGTCCGCGTACAGC
>CAZBXV010000100.1:0-3389 GCA_964496205.1 uncultured Acidimicrobiia bacterium | reverse complement strand
CCTCGGCTTGCTCGTCGCAGGAGATGTGGATTCGGTCCCCTCCGTAGCGCAGGGCGTTCGTGATGAGGTTGCGAATGATCTGACGGACCCGGGCCGGGTCGGCGACGGCAAGGACGCTCGACTCGGTGATGCGGATCATGTCGGGGGGCATGTCGCGGTCCAGCGCTTCGAGCGTCTGTCGTGTCTGGGCGAGAAGGTCCACCTGCACCTTCGCGACGGTGAGCGTGCCTCCGTCTGCTCGTGCTTCGACCAGCAGGTCTTCGACGATGTCGGCCAGGTCTGCCCCTTCGTTGGCGATCGTGGCGATCATCTCTTTGCGTTCCTCGGCGGTCAGCGAGGAGACGTCTTCGTTGAGGAGCTGCGAGAAGCCGACGACCGCGGAGAGCGGAGTACGTATCTCGTGGGCGACCGAGGCGATCAGTTTGTCCTTCTGCTCCATGAGTTCCTTGAGGCGCTGTTCGGCGCGTACCTGGTCGGTGATGTCGACGAGCTGGGCGACGAGTTGCTCGGCCTCGTTGCCGTTGACTCCCAGTGGAGCCGAGCTGATCAACGCATACTTCGTGTGGCCGTTCCGGTCGAGGTAGCGACCGCTGGATCGCGACGACGGGAGGTGACCGGACAACATGGCCCGGATTCGTGTCTCGCTCGCCTTGAGGTCGTCGGGGTGGAGGATGTCTCGGATGGACATGGACTGGAGCTGTTCCTTGGAGTAGCCGGTTGCCTCGGTGATCGCATTGTTGACAGCGATGAACCGGCCGTCACGCATCGAGATGATGGCGGTGCCGCTGGCCGCCGACTCGAAGGTCCGACGCCACTTCTGCTCGCTTGCCTCCAGCGCTGCGAGCGTCTGCTCGTAGTCGTCGGCCACCCGTTCGTACTGGTCCTCGCGCAGCTTCCCCAGCACGGCGAAGCCCAGGAGCAGGAAGAACCCGACGAACACGGCGTCGTCAATGTGCCAAAGCTCATGGACTCTCGACCAGTCGACGATGTCCCCGAGAATGTCCAGTATCGCCAGGACAACCCCGATCGCCCCGAAGGCCCCCATGGTGAGGAGGTCTCTTCGGCGCAGTTGTGACAGGCGGAATACACGCCTTGTGGTCATAAGGGATGTATCGACGGTTCGATCGCGAAACCTGAGAGATCGTGACCTTGTAGGTCTTGGGGTGTGAGGCCTCCGTTGGGCCAGCTGAGAGGTCGGTGACTCTAGGCGGGCCGGCGAAACACTCCGGCTTCCGGCTCTGCCTTTGTGACGACGAACGCTGCGATCTCACCCGCTCCGGCGTCGACGAGAAGCTCTGCGATCGTTCGAAGGGTCTCTCCCGAACGGACTCGATCATCGACCAGCAGGATGCGTTCGCCGTGGAGGGTGCGGTTCACGCGGTATGCCTTGGATGCGAACCTGTGCATCTCGTCCGCCGTGAGCAGGTTCGGTGTCTCCAACACCTTGCTGACCAGCGTGCTGTCGCACTTTGCTCCGACGCCACCGGCCAGGTACATGGCCAGGATCTCTGGGAGACTCCGGGGGTGCTCCGGCGGGTACGTGGGAACGGGTACCACCAGCTTGACCCCTGTGAGGGGATAGGGACGGGTGGTCGCAACGAGCGAGGCTGCTTGACCCATCAGTGAACCGAGCTTGTGCGCAAGCATCGGCGAGCCGGGGTTGTGCCACGGGGGTCTGGCCTGATCTGCGAGATCCCCGATGTCCGTGGGTTGGCCGTCGGTGTCCGCGTAGTGGGAGAGGTACCAGCAGCCCGAAAGCGGCGGCTTGGTGTCTATCCAAGAGGCTTCGGTAGCCATGTCGTTTCTATCGGCCGATCGGCCAGAAACCTTGACTAGAAGTGGTGGGCTACGGGCCGCTCGTGGAGATCGTCACGGACACCTGATGGTCGTCTTCGCTGCCGCTGATGACAATCTGCGCCGACATGCCCTCGATCGTCTTGGTGCCCGTGTAGTCGGAACCTCGTCGGGTGAGCGTCCAGCCGGCGGCACGAGCGTCGGTCGCGAGGGTGGTGAGCGCTTCGTCGACCTCGCCGGAGGAGACGGTGAAGGTATGACTGATGGCCGCAGGCTGCACGTTGCCAGGTGTCTTCCTGCCCTGTGTCTCGCTGACACCGATGATGCTCGCGGCGGGCTGCAGGTTGGCCGGGAGGTTGACATCCGCCATTGGGTCTGTACGAAGGACCCTCAGCCACGCCGGGTCACTCCAGCATCCTGCGAGAAGGAGCGCCATCGCGATGACCACGACGATCAGGGTGCTCCTGGTCTTCCCTGCCATGGGGTGAGAGTAGAACCCAGGGTCCGCTACCGACTGGACCGGCCCGTTCTAGCCCTCCGGATGCCGGCCACACGGGCCGATGTCGGGCCGGTCGAGTGATTCTTCAACGGGCGGGGCGTCGAACGGCGAGTAGCGAAGAACGGTCCCGTTCGGATTCAACCGCGAGTCCGACCGGTAGAGGTCGTGGGCCTGCGTCTCGGCGCCCGAGTCACCCGCGTCGGCTCTGAGAAGAAGCTCTGCGACCGTGTCGATCAACGGCGAAGGATCCCCGTCGTCGGTGATCACGCCCCAGACATCCCAAAGCAGCAGCTCGTCGCCGAACCGGTGGGCCAGTTCGTAGACGACATAGTTGCGGACGAACGTGGGGCCGGACAGGTATGGCAGGTCGGGGGCCACCCCGAAGGTGCTGAGGTCGTCCTCGCCGTTCCGGTACGCATGCCAAGCCTGCGATGCGGTGATGAAGTCGCTGCCCAGGTGCACGTCGAGAGGGTCGACGCCGCCTGGCAGGTCGGTGCGGTGTGCAACCTCGGAATCGAAGACGTGCCAGTGTCCGCCGTCCCAATACTCGGGGATGACATGGTCGAAGTACCAGCCGTCTCCGAAGTAGGGGGCAAACCCGATTCGGCTGCGTGCGGGTATGCCGTGCTGTCTCAGGACACCGACGCAGAAGCGCGTGAAGTCACGACAGCATCCTTGGACTCTTGCGGCCGGTTCTCTGGGTTCGGCGAGCGGCTTGCCGTGGTGGCGTTCCTGGTCGATGCGCAGCCGTGAGGAGAGCCAGCGGGCATCGATGTCAGGGCGGGTCGCTTCGGGCAGTTCGTCCATGTGGACGCGGTAGTGGATCGTCGTGTTGCGAGCCACGGCCGACAGCTCCGCAAGATCGGTTGGCACCGCGTCGACAAGGCCCGCGTAGGCACCCGGATCGCTGAAGCACGAATGCTCGGCGTAGGCGTCGAGGTCGGGCATGAGGCGAGTATATGGGCCGCCCGGGAGGCGTGCCGTCAGTCTCTACCGGCTTCCCGAAGGACATGGAGGGCGCGGATGGTCACCCACGGGTTGGCGCGGGTCTTCCCACCGGGTCCCCAACGGGCGAACGTGCAGTTGCTGCAGATCT
>CAZBXV010000099.1:0-3666 GCA_964496205.1 uncultured Acidimicrobiia bacterium | reverse complement strand
CCTAGGACTCTTGATATGCGCGTCCCTCCTGTTGGTGATCGGTTGACACTCAACCGTTTGGTTGAGTATTGTGCCGATATGGCACAGACATTCAACATGACCGCCACCTTCCATGCCCTTGGCGATCCGGTGCGGTCGGAGATCGTCCAGCGTCTGGCCACGCAGGGGGACGCAACCGTGAACGAACTTGCCGCCCTGTTCCCGATCTCCCTCCAGGCCGTTTCGAAGCACATCAAGGTCCTCGAGGCCGCAGGCGTGGTTTCGCAACGCCGCGAGGGGCGTCACCGTCCGGTCCACTTGGAACGTCGACGAGTGGAGTCCGCGACAGGCTGGCTGCGCTCCCGACTCGATGAACTCGAAGCCCGCTACCAGCGTCTCGACGAGGTACTCGCCGAGGAAAGGAACCACACGTGAAACCCACCGTCCACCTTCGTGTCGATCAGCAGTCGGTCAGCCACACCCGCGAGTTCGACGCTCCTGCTGAGAAGGTGTTCCGCGCCCACGTCGACCCGGAGATCTTCGTTCGGTGGATGGGACCGCGCGGCACGTCCTGTGACGTGGAGCGTTTCGATGCAGAGACCGGAGGGGCGTTCCGCTACTCGATCCTCATCGGTGGTGGCGCCTACACGTTCTTCGGTGCCTACCACGAGGTGCGTCCCAACGACCTCATCGTGCATACCTGGGAGTTCGAAGGCGACCCGCTTCCGACCCTCGAAACACTCCGCTTCGTCGACATCGACGAGGGCCGGTCACGCCTCGAGGTCCTCTCGGTGTACACGTCGGCCGAGCACTGTGCCGAGATGCTCGCCTTCGACGAGACCGAGGGCGGCATGGACGAGAACTTCGAACGCTTGGACGAGGTGCTGGCCGGGGTCTGACATCTCGGCATTCGGGTTGAGGCCGACGCACCTGGTCGCTACTCAGCCAGTCGCCGTGCCCGCCACCTCGTGTGTGTAACCGAAGGGCTCGCGAGGGGCCGGCGAAGCGGGCACCGTGAGTTCCCACCCGGCCCAACCGTCGGCACGCCGATACTCCATGCCGCCGCCCATCAGCTCGATGAGGCTCTGGGCGACGGATATGCCGAGTCCGATACGGTGGGGAATGGTGTCGACAGGTAGAGCGGTGTCGGCACCGACCGTGGTCCAGTTGTCCGGCAGCCCCTTGCCATCGTCGGCGATAATAACGTGGACTAGCTCTGCCTGGTCTACGCGGATTTCGACGTTCTCACCGCCGTGCTGGATGGCGTTGACCAGCAGGTTGTGCACGACCTGCCGAAAGCGCTGAGAGTCCGCGATTGCTGTGGCTTCTCCGCTGAGAGTGATGCGACGCTGGGCGGCCTCAGAGAGGACGCCGACAACGAACTCGATCTCGGTCGCAACGTCGAGTTCCCGCCTCAGGAGTGTGATGTCGCCGGAATCGGTTCGGATTCCGACGAGGATGTTCTCCACGATGAGGGCCGCCTCGCTGGATTGCTCGGCAACGGTTCTTGCCATGTCCGAGATTTCGTCGGACTCGAATCCTCCGAGGTTGTCTGCCATCTCCCAACTGAAGCCCACCACCGATGTCAGCGGGGTGCGCAGCCCGTGTGCAAAAGACGCAATCAGACGGTCTCGATCCTCGGCACGCTCCTCACGCCGTTCGGCTCGCTTCGCGTTCCTGAACAACAGCCGAAGGACTCCGCCGACGGCGATCGTCAAGAACAAGACCAGTGGAACGAGAACCCTCAGCTCCGAATCCAGGACGGCCAATCGCCCCACTTCGATTGCTTGGGTTGCCATGCTTTCGTGATGGATCGCCTCGGCCTCATCACCGAGATCACTGAGCGACGCCATCAGATCGGAGCTGACGAGCAAGTCCCTCCTATCCGCGCCATCCAACCGCTGCGCCTCGACGACGACCCTTCGTATGCGATCGAGTCCAGGCAGCAGCCTCTGGGTGGCGACGCTGTCCGCCTGAGCCGTTGCCAAGGCCCCAACTGTCGACGCCACCGCCGAGAGAAGCGAATGCGATTCGGAATCACCTACCCCTGCATACGACCCGTCGACGCCGGACAACTGAGAGACCGCGTCGATTGCCTCCGCCACCCCGTACTGAAACGCCGCCGCCGAGTCAGCGGCCTCTGCGGCCATCATGAGCTCCTGAGAGTCTGCCCGGTAGCGGAGTCCGATGACGCCGAGGACGAACGCCGACAGGGCGGCCGCAGCCACGATCAACTTGCCGATCCGGTTCGTCGACATCGAGAAGCCCACGCAAATGTCATCGGTTCGCGCACGACGAGACTTGAACCGGCGCGCCGCGCGCACACGCTGTCACACGCCACTTGGCCGCCGGAGCGCGGACTCGACGCCGCCCGGTACTTGGCACTTTGCCATTCAGAGGCGTCGTCAGCGCCTCGAATCGACGCCATTCGCAGAGTGATCGAAGACTCCCCCAGCGTGTCGATGCGCGAACTCATCGAGGCCACGGGCCTACTGCTCCGCACGATGATCGCCGACCTCACCACAGCCGGGTATGCGCCAGAGACCGTCGCCATGAACATTGCGCTGGGTGCGGCTCACCCTGAACCGGGCCGTCCGTGACCGGCGCATCCTCACCTCGCCCGCTCAAGGGCCTCGTCTGTCTCGCGTGCGCCGATCCTCGGTGTACAACTTGATTGAACAGTTCCCACGGATCTCAGAGAATAAGGCCGGTTGCGTGGGCGGCGGCCTGCCACGATGCGCGATAGATCGACCACTCGGTCCTATGGGATCGACACCCAATCGTCAATCCACCGAACGACCAGAGCGGGATCGATTCTCGTCTCGACGGTGTACACGTAGGTGCCGTCATCCCAGAGGATGAACGTGGTGCCTGTCGCGTCAGTGGTAACACAACCCAACGACGACCGAACCTGCAGGGTCGTCACCGTGGAGCCGGCGTTCACCCGGTCAGTACATGTTTCTACGTCTGGGCGGATCTGACGAGTTTCCAGTGACAAGAGCTGTGCCATCTGGTCCATCGTGAATCTGATCGCGATGTCAACAGCCACGTAGCCCGTTGGGATTGTTCGCGAGATCCTCAATTGCCCGCTCGAGTTCGTTGCTCCGGACGGCAACGATGTCGGTACAAGGGCCGTGGCCTTCTGGGCAGCGAGATCCTCGCTTGCGATCGTCCTGACCTGCGCGACATCGTCAGCAGGTTCCCAGGAGATGGAGAAGTCCTCGCGATAGTCGGTCACTACTGGCGTGGGAGGCACGGTCCCCGTTGTGGAACTTGCCGAATGCGGGTTCGCATCGCACCCTGTGACCGCGACAGCGAGTACGGCAAGGAAGAGGAGGGTGGTTCCCGCGGCTTCCCATTTCATCTTTGCCCCGGCCAAGACACGTTATTGATCATGCCTCGCCACCACGAAACCGTCAATCGGATGCACTCGGAGTCGGGGGCAGATCGCCCTCGCCGGAAACGTCGCCGTCAACTTCGGTGACCCGCCCGTTGGGCGATCAGACGTCCAGTCTGGTCACAGGTCCCAGAGCATCTCTCCATCGGGAACGAGCCGGTAGGTCGTTTCGCGTTCGTCGCGAATGAAATCAGGCTATCCAGCCCTCATCCACGTGGTCAGCGGAACTCCGTTTCTGTTGGTAGCCCCGACCAGATTCGAACTGGCGTTACCGGCTTGAAAGGCCGGCC
>CAZBXV010000098.1:0-3732 GCA_964496205.1 uncultured Acidimicrobiia bacterium | reverse complement strand
CCCCTACACGCTTTCCAGGCGTGCGCACTAGGCCAGACTATGCGATCCCTCCTGAAGGCTCATAGTGTAGAGGTGATGGAACACGCCGAAGCCATGGAACTCGCCCTCGCCGAAGCGGCTCGTGCTCCCGAACACCAGGACGTTCCTATCGGCGCCGTGATCCTCGGACCTGACGGATCGGTCGTGGCAGCAGAGCACAATCGAACGGTTGAACGCTCCGACCCAACCGCACACGCCGAAGCCCTCGCCATCCGTGCCGCGGCGACAACCCGCGGGGACTGGCGTCTCACCGGTCACACCCTTGTCGTTACCCTCGAACCGTGTCCGATGTGTGCCGGTGCCGCCGTCTGGGCCAGGCTGGATCGAATCGTCTACGGGGCGCCGGACCCCAACGCGGGTGCAGCGTGGAGTCTCTACAACATCCCCCAAGACGCCCGGCTCAACCACCGCTGCGATCTGGTCGCCGGTGTGAAGGCGAGCGAAGCGTCGCAGCTCCTCACCGAGTTCTTCGCGTCGAAGCGTTGAGGATCAACTCCGATCGAGCCGCACCCCGTCCACGATCCGGTTGATCCAAGGCACGTCCTCGCCAAGAAACGCGGCGAGGTTCTGTGTGAAGATGCGGGCCAGCCGCTCGCCATAGCGTGGGCTGTTGCCAGCGGAGTGGGAGGTGATCACCACGTTCTCCATGTCCCACAGCGGCGAGTCGGCGGGCAGCGGTTCGGTCTCGAACACGTCCAGCCCGGCACCCCGGATGACACCATGCTGAAGAGCATCGACCAGCGCGGCCTCGTCGACAACGCTGCCCCGGCCCACGTTGACGAGGAACCCGTCCCCCAACGCTTCCAGTTCCGCTGCACCGATCACATGGTGCGTCTGATTCGAAGCCGGCAACACCAGGATCACAACATCTGACCGACGGCACACCTCGAGCATGTCGCCGGGTCCGTAGATGTCGGGCACGACACCCTGATACTCCGCCGGTCTTCGTGTCAGCCCGATCAGGTTCGCATCCCACCCTTGCAGGCGCCGGGCGATCTGTTCTCCGATCGTCCCCAGCCCGATGATCGCAACGGTGGAACCTGCAATCTCACCGCCCCTGATCTGCTTCCACTCATGGCGGGCCTGAGATCGGATCGCCTCTCCGAATCGGCGGGTCAACGCGAGGACGAGCCCGATGGCCGACTCCGCAACCGAGACGTGAACACCGGTCGCCGTCGTCAGGACAACCCCGTTTCGAGCAAACTCATCGAGCGGATATGCGTCATAGCCGGCCGAGATGCTCTGAATCCAGCGAAGGTCCGGCTGCATGAACTCCGGGCGCCACCGATAGGTCAGAAGAACAGGAACCCCGTCCACCAACGCTGCGATGACGTCATCCTCCGTTCTGGCGTCGACCCACTCGATCTCATCGATTCGGTCGAGCTCGCGCGCCAGACCACTTACTCGGGAGGGATGAACGACGACTCGTGTCTTCACACTGCCAGTCTCCCAGAGGCCGGTTGGTAGGCGCTCACGGAGCGGGGACCAGCCATACGCGGTACTCGCGGATATTGACCTCCGATCCGTCCTCGGCAGAGTCCTCCCAGACAATCAGCGACCCCCATTGGGCCTCATCCACGTCGTAGTCGATCGTCGCGTCGAACGTCCCCCATCCCATACCTTCGCTCGTCATCAGGTAGTCCGGCTGGGCAATGATCAGCCCCTCCGAATCGACGATCGCCGCCTGAAACGTCGCTTCGAACACGGCAGCGACTCCAGACAGGTGGGCGGGATTGCCCAGCTCACCGCCGTATGCGGGACTGTCAACGAATACCAGCGGCAGCAGGTCTATGTAGTCGTCGCGCGTCTGTGGTCCATCGAGCACGATGCCCTCAGATGAGAACACCGTGACAGGTGCTCCTGCCAGTTCGAACTCCACCGAGTCGACACCGTCGAATCGCGTTGCCGTGTACACGATCTGGGCGAGTCTCGCGAACATGGCGAACGAGCCACCGCCGGACTCGAACGCCTCCGACAGGTCCACGGTTGCGACACCGTCGGCGACCTCGACTCCCTGGAGGACCGTGTCGTCGGGTATCGCGGTGCCTATCGCGGGGACCATCTGTGTTTCGTCGGTGTTCGGGCCTGCGAGCAGAACCGTCAGGGTCGATTCCAAGTCACCAACCTGTGCGGTTCGTTCGACGGGAACGAGGAAAGGGCCCGGCCTGGCCTCGTTCCCCACGTCGTTCATCAACAGGTAGATCACGACCTGCGCCGATGGCTCGGTGGTCGTCGTCGACGAGCCGGTCGTTGTCGGCTCAGGCGGGCTGGTGGTCGTTGTCGACACCACCGGCGACGAGCAAGCGGCCATTCCGAGAGCGACGACGATGATCAAACATCGCTTCACCACACTCACCGATCACCTCTCTCTGTGCACTGGGCACGTCATACACCTCGGACCGCCTCTCCCACGAGGGAGCTCGTACGACGGAATCGCATGCACCTTCACACCCGCCTCCTCCAGGATGTGATTGGTGACGACATTCCGTTCGTATGCGATCACCTCGCGAGGAGCAATCGCGAACGTGTTGTTTGCGTCATTCCACTGCTCACGGTCGGCTTCGGGTGCTCGCAGCGACGGGGCAATGATCTCCAACATGTCGACGCCACACGCCCACGCGAAGCCGTCCACCAGATCCTCGGACTCTTCAATGACCGATTCACCCTTCTTGCCGGGCGTGACCCGGAAGCTCCTCACCCCTGCCCGTACGCGCGGGTACAGGACAATCGTATCCCCATCCACCATGGTCACCACGGTGTCCAAGTGCATGGTCGCCCGGCCCTTCGGAAGCTCCACGGCGAGCGCCCTATCGATCACCTCTTGCTCGAACAGCCGTGAGATCATCGCCGCTGCACCGGCCGGTGTCGTTCGTTCGGAGATTCCAACCGCGATGCTGCGCTCCGAAACGACCAGCACGTCGCCACCCTCCACCGACACGGGGAACCGCTCCGCCGGAGCATCGCCAAACCAGACGGGCGCACCTGCGAAACGGGGATGATGGTGGTAGACGAGTCGGAGGAGTTCCGTCTCTCTTCGTCGCACGAGCCTGTTCATGGGGCTGAGCATCACCCCGTCACCGATCCACACGGACGAGTCCCGCATGAACACCGTGTTGGGTAGCGGCGGCAAGATGAAGTCGTCCGGTCCGTGCAGGGCGGCGACGAGACCGCCGATCGTGCCCATGTCGCCAAATGTGATCCCACCGATCAGATGCTCGACGAGTCGTCCGGCCGGCAGTTCCCCAAGATACGCACGCACCGTCCGGGCCAGCCGGCGGCCACACAGCTCGTCCGTGATCTGGTTCTCGATGACTACGCCGGCCAACTCGGTATTGGATAGAACCTCTTCAAGGAGCCCTTCGAGATAGAGAACCTCGACACCAGCCGAGGACATCACCGCGGACAACGCATCGTGTTCTTCGGCGGCCTTTTCGACCCAGACGAGCTCGTCGAACAGCAGCTCATCCTTGTTGCCTGGTGTCAGCCGCCCGAGCTCCAGTCCCGGCCGATGCACGATGACGGTACGGAGCGGTTCGGTCTCAGATCGGATCATGTATGCATTCTTCCAGGAGAACGCAGGAAGGTACACTGCCGACCTGCCGGAGGGATCGCATAGTCTGGCCTAGTGCGCGGCACTCGAAATGCCGTAGGGTGTTACCACGCCCTCGAGGGTTCGAATCCCTCTCCCTCCGC
>CAZBXV010000097.1:0-3736 GCA_964496205.1 uncultured Acidimicrobiia bacterium | reverse complement strand
CGATACGGACGTGATCCGCGACCACGAAGACAGGAACCTCGAATCGGCAGACGAGCTGGAAAAGACGGTGACGGAAACGATCGGTGAGGTAGCTGACCTCCTGAGCGAGTCGTTGACGATCACCTGGTCGAAGAAGAAGGGGTAGCGAGATGGCGCTGATCATGAAGATCGCGCTGCCGCTGGGGCGCTACTCGGCTACGCCGTGGGGACACCATGTGAACGAGGGGATGGTGGAGTGGCCGCCGTCACCGTGGAGGATCGTCAGAGCGCTCACGGCATCGTGGCATGTCCATCATCAGGGTCTTGCCACCGATGACGTGAGGTCCGCACTGGAACTGCTGTGTTCGGCACCGCGGTACCGGCTTCCCCGCCACGGGACGTCGGTGACTCGGCACTACCTACCAGACGCAGCGGATCGGTCGGCGAAGCGCAGTACGAGCCTGGCATTGGATGCGTCATACGTGGTCACTCCCGGCGATGCGATCGAAGCCGAATGGGACGTGTCACCTTCGGACGCGCAGCTCGAAACCCTTGGGCGGCTTGCGTCTGCGGTGTCATATCTCGGCAGAGCCGGATCGCGTGTCGCGATTGAGGTCGCGGTCGGTGGAAGCTCGAACGAAGGCGTGCTCAAGCCCAGTGACGGGTCGGGGATCAGTGATGATGAGGTACTCGATCTGCTCGTTCCGTCGATCCCGCTCGACTTGGATGCGATTGTTGTTACGACTGGTTCGCTGCACAAGAACGGGCACACGGTTCCCCCGGCGAGCCGGTGGGTCACCTACGAGGTACCGCGCGAAGAACGCATGACCGTGCCCAGACTCGACCGGCCGACGGGGGCGATGGTGGAGGCGATTCAGTTCTCTGTTTCGGGTAGAGGCAGACCCACCATGTCGAACGCCGCCCTGCTTGCGGCGCTGTTTCGCAGAGCCGTGACGAGCAGGGCGAAAGACGACGAGACCCTTCACGGACACGACGGCGCAGCGGAAGACAATCACAAACACGCACACTTCCTGGTGCTCAACGATCTCGAGAAGGGCAGTCGAGTGGACAGGCTGGTTGTGTGGAGCCCCGACGGGATCGCCCCTGAAAGCGTGAGTCGCATCGCCGGCATGTCGAGCCTGTTCGTGCCCGACTACCTGTCCAAGAGGCTTGGATCATCGGTTGATCTCGCGCTGGAGTACGTCGGGTCCGCAGAGGGGCTTGGTCGACCGCTCGTCGGTCCGGCCCGAACGTGGAGGTCCCTGACGCCGGTCACGACTCCCCGCCACCGCAAACGGAACCAGACGTGGGAGCAGTTCGTCAAGACAACGGTGCGCCGAGAGCTCGAGCATCACGGCCTCCCGGTCGAGTCCACCCGTGTGTCGGTGATCCTCGATCAGGAGGTCGAGCCAGCGGGACTCGGAGCGAGAGTGGTCTATCGGAGCCGAAGCCTGGGAAGAGACCGACAGCAGACGGGTTTCCACGTGACCGTCGAGTTCGAAGAGCCGATCGGTGGTCCGCTGACCCTGGGCGCCTTGTCCCATTTCGGCCTGGGTACCTTCGTTGTGGCAAGGGAATAGCAGTGTCGGACGAGCCGGATCTCCTGCCGGTCAGGATGCTGAACGAGTCGGTCTACTGCCCGCGCCTCTTCTACCTGATGTGGGTGAGTGCACTGTTCGAACAGACAGACCGCACCGCCAAGGGGCTCGAGGTCCACGCGCGGGTCGACAGCCCGCGAGTGGAGGGGTCCCCGGAGGCGCCGACGGCTCTGACCGCCCTGCCGCTGGCATCAGAGGTGCTGGGATTGACGGCGAAGCTGGACCTCATCGAATTCGAGGGGAACGGCGCCGTCCCGATCGACTACAAGGTCGGCCGCCCCGCCCGCAGCGACGACGGTCTGTGGCCCTCGGAGCGTGTGCAGATCGTCGCTCAGGCGATGCTCCTGAGGGAAGCCGGCTACACGTGTACCCATGGTGTCGTGTGGTTTGCCGAATCGCGACAGCGAGTTGAGATCCCGATCACGAACGAGCTGGTCGAATGGACCTTGGGTGCCATCGACAACGCACGAGACATAGCGGCCGCTCCGGCACCACCGGCTCCGCTGATCGATTCGCCCAAGTGTCCGAGGTGCGCGCTGGTCGGCCTGTGTCTTCCGTACGAGACGAACCTGCTAAACGGCCGTGAGGCGCAACGAGCGAGTCGCCTGATGGTTCCCGATTGGGACGGTCGGCCCCTGTACGTCTCCGAACCCGGATCGACCGTAGGCGTGTCACGGAACACCATCGAGGTCCGAAAGCAGGGCGAACAGATCGCGTCTGTTCGTGTGATCGATCTCGACCAGGTGTGCGTCATGGGTCGTGGAGTACAGGTCACGACGTCGGCGATCCACGCGCTGATCTCTCACGACGTCCCCGTCCTGTTCTTCTCCGGTGGGGGGTGGTTCAAGGGAATCGCGCACGGGCTTCCCGGAAAGGACGTGGATGTCCGTCGCCGGCAGGTGGTGATCTCGTCGACCGACTCCTTGCGCTTCGCACGGGCGTTCGTGAGCGGAAAGATCCAAAACTCGCGAACGCTGTTGCGACGCCACGCACCGTCGGCATCGCTTGCCCTCCAGGGTCTGAAACGGGCAGCGTGCTCCGTGGCGGATGCGTATGGTGAGGCGTCCCTTCTCGGTATCGAAGGAATGGCGGCCAAGCACTACTTCTCGGCGTTCTCGCAGATGATCGACCCCGACAAGGTGGAGTTCTTCCGATTCGAAGGGAGGACCCGTCGACCTCCTCGGGATCCAGTGAACGCGCTCCTCTCGTTCACGTACGCGCTGCTGGTGAAGGAGCTGACCGTGGCGGCGTTGGCGATCGGTTTGGATCCGTATCTGGGTTTCTATCACAAGCCTCAATTCGGTCGACCGGCTCTCGCCCTCGATGTTGCAGAGGAGTTTCGGTCCCTCGTAGGTGACAGCACAGTGCTCACGCTCATCAACAACGGAGAGGTCCGACCTGGTCACTTCATCGGCCGAGACGCGGCCTGGGGGCTCACCCGTGACGGCCGCAGGAAGGCGATAACGGCGTTTGAACGGCGGTTGGAGGTCAAGACAAGGCATCACGTCTTCGGGTACCGAGTGTCCTACCGCCGCCTGTTGCATCTCCAGATGCGGCTTCTCGCCAGGGCGATCATGGGAGACTTCCCCGAGTATGTCCCGTTCACGACACGATGAGGAGGCGATATCTCGTGGGCTACGACATCGCCAACGATCGGCGGCTTCAACGGGTCGGGAAGACGATGAAGGGGTGGGGATACCGGATCCAGTACTCGGTGTTTCTGTGCGATCTGAACGGCATCGAACTGGTGGGCATGCGACAGGATCTGAGGTCACTGATGAACGAACGGGAGGACTCCGTGTTCATCGTTGACCTGGGTGAGGTGAGTCGGTGGGATCCGGAACGGGTCCAGGTTCTTGGAATCGACAAAGGAGAGGAACCCGATGGTCCCCTCGTGTTCTGAAGGCTCCGATGGTGACCGGACCCCCGGGAGCCTTCGCAACGCCCGCACCGGCGGGCGTTGATGTGCACCTTGACAACTGAAGAGCGAGTGCGATGATTGCCTCGGAGGGTGACCCTTCGAGATCACCCTCCAAACACCCTGTAGGAATGGGCCATTCCGAGGGGTGCTGTTCCCCGTTCCGAGAGGGACGGGCTCCATTGAGGCAAAGCGACTCGCGGCCGGGACGTCCCCGCGCAAGCCCGGTTCCCCGTTCCGA
>CAZBXV010000096.1:1886-3834 GCA_964496205.1 uncultured Acidimicrobiia bacterium | reverse complement strand
CGATCTCGTCGTGTGAACCGGATCCCTTGCTGCGAGCTTGGGTGAAGCCGTCACCCAGCTCAACGCCCTTGATTGCGGGGATCGACATCATCGCCTGTGCAAGAAGGCCGTCGAGCCGCCGGTCCCAGTGTGCGTAGGTTCCTACCCCAGGTGGAACGTTGTGAGCCAGCACCTCGAAGATGCCTCCGAGCGTGTCGCGCTCGGCTCTTGCCTCGTCGATCGCGGCCGTCATCGCCTTCTCCGAAGCTGGGTCAAGTACCCGCACGGGCGACGCGTCCAGCTGCTGGGCGTCCGAAGGAACCGGCGTGACGGGAGGGGCCGTGATGTCTCCAATCGACACCACGTGGCTCAGGACCTCGATGCCGATCGTCCTCAGCAGACAGCGTGCGGCGTACCCGGCGATCGTTCGGGCAGCGGTCTCTCGTGCTGAGGCTCGTTCGAGTACATCACGTACGTCGTGCGTGTCGTGGCGCATCATGCCCGCGAGGTCCGCGTGACCAGGTCTTGGAGTGGTCGTCGCATCCACGGGTTGTCGAGGCTCCGGCGAAAGGGTCGGTTCCCAGCGTTCCCATTCCGTGTTCTCGATGAGTACCGCGACGGGGGCTCCGGTCGTCGCTCCGTATCGAACCCCCGCGAGGACCGTCAGCCGATCCTTTTCGATGTTCATCCGCCTTCCGCGACCATGCCCCATTCTTCGGCGGGCGAGCTCGGCTGCGATCTCTTCGATACTCAGCGAGAGTCCGGCCGGGAGCCCTTCGACGATCGTGACGAGCCCCCGTCCGTGTGACTCGCCGGCGGTCAGAAAGCGCAACATGGGTAAGAGTCTCCAGCCATTCTGCGCCCGGTGCAAGTTCTACTTGAGGATCTCTTGCCCAACCGACAGCTCGAATGCGTTGTCCCCGTACAAGAAGACACCGCTGTCCGTGTCGAGGGAGACCACCATGAAGCTGGTGGCGAAGGTGTCACCGACGCCAACGTCATACGTGGTGGAGTCCACGACGACCGTCGCGCGAAGGACGCCGCCTACGTCGTTGATCGCGATCAGCTGCACGCGGGTGCCGGATGGCTCGTAGGTTCCAGTCCCTCCGGTTGTATCGGTCGACGAGGACGACTCGGTGATGAGCGGCCTGAACGGGTCTCGTGGTTGGGCGGTCTGGAAGGATCCCGTCGCCGGTGAAGCCCCGGAGAGTGCTTCGGCGGCGGGCGGTGCTGCAATCGGGGCCAGGGGTCCCTGAAGGATCGGAGTCGTCGCACCCAGGATGGACGGCGCGACCAGCCACCACGCAATCGCGACACCGACTCCTATCAGGAGAATGGCAATCACGGTTGCTCGGCCTGTTCGTGCCATCATCCACCTCCGGTGGTCGTGGTGGTCGTGCTCGATGTTGTCGTCGTGCTCCCGGCATCGGCCTCCGTGGTCGTCGTCGTCTCCGGCTGCGTCGTCGATGTAGTCGTGTCGGGTTCTGTGGTCGTTGTCGTGTCCCCGACCGGGACCGTGAGAGGACTCGTCGTGAAGGCGACAGCCGTGATCGTCACCCCCAGCACCGTGTAGCCATCTTCTTCGCCTGGAGAAACCGTAACCCCGTCGATCCTCACGAGGCGCTCAAGGTCGTTGATTCCATACAGATAGCCCAAGATCTCGAAGAACTGGCCTTTGATTCGGAGGGAGACCGCTATTGCGTAGTAGTCCGTATCGGGAACCAGGGTAGGTTCGCCGTAGCTGGCACCTAACCATTCGACACTCGTCTTGTCTGCGAGGGCATCGAGATCGTCGATGAGCGACGGCATCTCGGGTTTCGCCGGGATCTGCTCGTCCAGTGCGCCAATAGCGGAGATGTAGCTCAGTTCCGCGTCCTGAATCTTCTGGAGACGCGCCAGTGCCGTTCGGAATGTCAGCTCCTGGTCCTGAGCCTGTTGAAGCTGCGCTTGCTTGTCGGTAATCGTCTCG
>CAZBXV010000096.1:0-1786 GCA_964496205.1 uncultured Acidimicrobiia bacterium | reverse complement strand
GAGGCGTCCGGGTAGTCGAAGGCCGTCGCCCCGATGTCGATCGATCCGATGACCGCCGGGTCCTGGCCATTCGTCTCCACCGTGCCCGTGAACGATGTCAGCCACATTCGATCGGGGATCACGCGAGCGAGGTCGTTGAACAGCTTCGCCCACGGGATGTCGAGTGCGAGCACCGACTCGACTCTCGCCACGCCATCCTCGTACTCGTTGCGAAGGTCTTGGGCGCCGGAGAGGGAGGCAATCTTCTGCTGAGTCTGCTGGTTGATCTGCTCTTGTCGAGCGAGGTCATCCTCAACGCTCTTCACCTTGCCCTGTTGCCAGACGGTGACGAGCCCCAGGAGTGCAAGAAACATGATCCCGAGCAGAATGAATCCTGCGGTGCGTCGGCGTGCCTTCTTCTTCTGCTCCAGTTCGGGCGGAAGCAGGTTGATGGGACGCATCAGGTTTCACCCCAGAGCGCCAGACCGACCGCCACCGGAAGAACCGGCTGGATTCGTGCGAACTCGGCGTCCGACATGCCCAGCTTCCCGATCTTGATGGTCGCTCCCTGATCGATCCGGACGGGCTCCACCTCGACCTCCAGCGAAAGCCCCAGACGGTTGGCGAGGTGCGGGAGTCGTGCACCGTTTCCGGAGATCAGCACGTTCCGCACTTGATCCCCTCCTGATTCCGAGCGGTAGTACTCGATGGATCCCCGTACTTCTTCGATGAGCGTGTCCGCCTCCAGCGTGAGTGCCCTCCTCGCCTCGTTCGTATCGTCGAACGGTTCCCCTTCTGGGAGTACGCCGATCCTCCGTTTCTGCTCCTCCGCCTGCGTCTGATCGATGCCGACTGCCTCGCTCAGTGTTCGCGTGAAGGAGTCACCACCGATAGGAACCGTGCGAAGGAAGCGGACCGTTCCTCCCTTGACGATGGCGAGCTGCGTGACCCCGGCGCCAATCGTGATCACGGCCCTCGCACCCTCCGAAAGGTCGAGACCGACACCGACGACCGCTCGAACGAGCGCCAGCGCCTGAAGGTCCAGGGCAAGGGGCTTGACACCGGCACCGGATAGGACCTCCATCACCGTGTTCGCCATGTCCCGCTGGGCAGCTACGACCAGTACGGACATCATGGCCTCACCGTCGGGTGTCGTGAATTCCTCGAGTGGCACGAAGTCGAGAAGCGCTTCGTCGATGGGAATGGGAATGTACTCGGCGGCCCTGTAGGCGAGCGAGTCCCGGAACTCGTCCTCGGACATGTATGGGATATCGATACGCCGCACGATCACGCGTTGATTGGCGATACCGACAACAACTCGTTTGCGGGGGAGCCTGCCGACCTTCCAGAGCTGGGTCAGCGCGTCCCGAACCGTCGATGGCTCGACAATCTCACCCGCGTTGACCGCCCCCTTCGGCAGCGATACTTCGGCATACCGCCTGAGTACAGGAAGGCCCTTTCCCCCCTGCACGACTGCGGCCCGCACAGCACTTGTGCCGATATCGAGCCCGACGTTCGTCGACATTCTTTCTCCGCCCCGGCCGGGCAGCGTCCCGACCTGTCTTCGGCCATCCAGCCGCGCACCGAATTACATCGGTGTCATTTGGAGACTACCAATCCGCAAGAACGTCGGCAAGGAAGGGCTAGGCCCCGAGGTACCAGTCGAGCAGCCGCTCTGCGATGGGAATCGCGATCCAGGCACCCGCGATCAACGCTGGCCCGAACGCAATGGGGTCTTTCCGGCCGCGAATCTTTGTGACGAGGAGCACCACGGCCACCAACCCGCCCACGAGAAACGCCAGGAAGA
>CAZBXV010000095.1:0-3837 GCA_964496205.1 uncultured Acidimicrobiia bacterium | reverse complement strand
CTACGCCAACGCCACCAGCTCGAGCATCGACTCGTCGTAGTAGGCGACATCCCCTTCGGGCATCAGCATCACCCGATCTGGCGCGAGGCGCGCCACGAAGTCGGTGTCGTGGCTCACGAGGATCACGGTTCCTTCGTAGTGCTGCAATGCGGCGAGCAACGCGTCCTTCGCCTGCGGGTCGAGGTTGTTGGTTGGCTCGTCGAGCAGCAACACATTGGGTGCTTCTGCGACAAGCTGGCAGAGCGCCAGCTTCGTCTTCTCTCCCCCCGACAACGTTCCGGCGTCCTGGTCGACCTTGTCGGCGAGGAGGAAGTGCCCGAGCAACGTCCGGAGTGCCCTGTCGGGCCTGGTGGACACCTCACGAAGATGATCGAGTACCGACACACCGGATTGGATCTGCTCGTGTTCCTGGGCGTAGTAGCCGATCGCCGCCCGGTACCCGAGCGTCACCTCCCCCATGTCGGCTTCCTCGACACCGGCGAGGATCCGCAGCAGGGTTGTCTTGCCCGCGCCGTTCAATCCCATGATCAGCAGCCGTTCACCGCGGTTGGTGTCGACGTCGACGTCGAGGAACACGAGGTTGTCTCCGTACGACTTGGTGAGCCCGGTCCCTGTCAAAGGCGTGCGGCCCGACGGGATCGGCTGAGGGAACTCGACCGCGACCTTCCTGCCCTGCACCTGAATCTCAACGAGATCCAGCCGCATCCTCGCCACCCTCGTCTCCATCGCACGGGCAACCTGCGCCATCTTCTCGGTCGTGCCCTTGAACCGCCGAATGGTCTCCTCGAGACGGGCGATCTTGCGCTCCTGCTGCTTGCGTTCTCTCAGACGCTGCGCCCGGCGTCGTTCACGCTCGGCCAGAAAGTAGCTGTAGTTCCCCCGGTACGGTTCGATGATCCCGCCATCCAGCGACAGCACCTCGGTGATGGCCTCGTCGAGTAGCGGCAGGTCGTGGCTGACGACCATGAGCGCGCCCCGGTAGGAGGCTAGGTACTCCATCAGCCAGGCTTTGGCGTCGAGGTCCAGATGGTTGGTGGGCTCATCGAGCAGCATCACCTCGGTCTCTGCGAACAGGATCCTGGCGAGTTCGACTCTCCGGCGCTGGCCACCAGACATCGTGGCGACCGGTTGGTCGAGCTGGTCGTTACCGATCCCTATGGCTGCTGCCGTCTTCTTGGCTTCCGCTTCTGCGACGTACCCGCCGGCGGCGTCGAACTGGTCCTGGAGGCGGGCCATGTTGGCGATCGCCCGATCACGCTTGTCGCCGTCGAAGCGTTCGACCTTGCGCCGAGTTTCTTCGATACGGCGCAGCATCGCCCCGATGCCTCGAGCAGCGAGTATCCGTTCGAGCGCCGTCATGTCGGGACGTTCCAGGTCGGGCAGCGCCGCCTCCTGTGAGAAGTAGCCGAGGTTGCCTGATCTCAGCACCGACCCACCCTTCGGGGAGATGTAGCCGACCAGGACGCGCATCAGCGTGGTCTTGCCTGCGCCATTGGCGCCAACCAGACCGATCTTGTCACCGGGGTGAACCGTGAACGACCCGTCGACGAGCAGCGTCCGGTCCCCTACTTCGATGTGGAGATCCCGTGCGATCAGCATGAGGAACGACAGGGTAGACGGCTTCGTGTCGCGACCAGCCTGGAATACGCGGGATCACACCCCTCGCGTAGGGTGGGATACAGGAGGGAGTCTGTGAACACGACGCAGCAGGGGCGCCGCGCACTGTGCCCCGGATCACGTCATCGGCGTCGACACCCCATCAGGTTCGTTCGGATCGTGATCGTCGTCACGGCTTTGGCACTGGCCGGGTGTGGCCCGTCGGCAGCCGACCTCGCAGCGGTCGACTACGCCCCGATCACCACCGACGAGTGGCCGGTGTCAACACCCGAGGCGCAGGGGCTCGACCCACGGCGCCTCGCAGAGTTCTACTACGACGCGTCCCGGTTGGAGACCGTCTACAGCCTCCTGGTGTTCAAGAACGGGTATCTGGTCGCTGAGGACTACTTCCACATCGGCCGACCTGATCTTCAGGTGAACATCCACTCGGTGACCAAGAGCATCACCTCGGCGCTGGTCGGACTGGCATTCGAGGAGGGGTGCCTGACCAGCCGCGACCAGAAGATGGTCGAGTTCTTTCCCGAGTTGGTGGACAAGATCGTCGATCCGAGGAAGAAGGAGATCACGATCCGGGAGATGCTCCAGATGCGGGCCGGCTATCCGTGGGAAGAGGCCACCGCCGAAGGGACAGAGCTTCTGTTCAGCGGCTTCCATGAGTCCAATCTGGTCGATGTGCCGCTCGCGTACGACCCGGGAACCGGCTCGGCGTACAGCAACCTGACCGCGTACCTGTTGGGAATCATCGTGGCTCGTGCCTGTGGGACGGACCTCAGGTCGTTCGCCGAGGAGCATCTGTTCTCACCGCTTGGCATCACGCCGGGTTTCTGGCAGACGGGTTGGGACGGCAACTACCTCGGCTACTCGGACATCGACCTGTCGTCGACCGATCTGGCCAAGTTTGGTTTGATGTACCTCAACGAGGGCACGTACGACGGGGAGCAGATCGTGCCTGCCGACTGGGTGCACGACTCGTTGGAGATCTACTCGAAGGGAACGTGGACGATACCCGTGGGTCGCAACTGGGATGACAACGGGTACGGCTACCTGTGGTGGTCCATCCACGCGGGCAACTACCGGTACAGCCTGGCGTGGGGACACGGCGGCCAGCAGATCGCCTTGATCGAACCACTCGACATGATGATCGTGCTCCTCGCCGACCCGCTTCACCTCCAACACGGCAGCGGACCGTGGAAGACCGAGAAGGCAAACCTCAACCTGGTCGCCGACTACGTCGCGTCCTTGCCGTAGCGACTCCCCTCCCGTTCTTGTCAATCCTGACGACGCCTACCGACGCTGAGATTGACAAGAACCCACCTCCTTCGTTCTTGTCAATCCTGACGACGACCAGCGGCCGTGAGCTTGACAAGAACGGGGACGGCGTACCATCGCTCGAATGAAGATTGCGATCGCCTCCAACAACGGCACCACCATCCAGCGACACTTCGGACGAACCGCCCAGTACGTCGTCGTCACCTTCGGCGACAACGGCGAAACCACCCGAGAGGTACGTCCCATCCACGATCGTCTGGAGCACAACCATGGTCACCAGCGTCATCACCATGGGTCGTTGTTGGTTCCGATCTCCGACTGTCAGGTACTCATCGCCAACGGCATGGGAGTCCCGATGGCACGTGCCGTCGACGCGTCGGGAATGCGTCTGATCCTCACCAACGAGCGGATGGTGGACGACATCGTGTCGTCGTTCGCCGCAGGCACGCTCGTACACCACCCGGAGCTTGCTCACCAGCCGGGGCATTGAGCGCTACCCTGCCTGTCAATGTCTCTCGATCGATTCACACACTCGGTGAAAGTGGACACCGACCTGGATCACGCCTGGAACGTGCTTCAGGAGTCCGAGACGTGGGGCATGATCGCCGGGGTCGAACGGGTCTACGACGCACGGCACACACCCGATGGAACACTCCGCGGCTACCACTTCACCGTGCGAGCCGGCGGCCGCACCTACGAGGGAACCGCTGCCACACACCACGCCGACAAGCCGTCGTTGATGGCGGTGACGATCGACACATCCGAGGTTGCCGGAACGATCACCGTCGAGCTTTCCCCGAGCAATCCCGGCGGGACCGACATGACGGCTTCGCTGAAGATGCAACCGAAAGGCATCCTGTCGATGGTCGTGTTTCCGATCATCTCCAAAGCGGTGAGCTCCGGCTTCGCTGAACAGATCGACGGAATCGCCACTCGAATGGAAGACGCGTA
>CAZBXV010000094.1:0-4064 GCA_964496205.1 uncultured Acidimicrobiia bacterium | reverse complement strand
TCCCAGACCCGTCCGGTCAGGGCAGTGATCGCGTCGGCAACCTGGTCGGCGAGCTGTTCGGCATCGTCCATCCAGACATTCTGCCAGGATCCGGGTTCAGTTCGTGGCGAGTGCCCGTCGCACCGTCATGTGCCACGGCATCATGAACAGGGCGAGGCCAACTGCCCCGTAGATCACCTGCAAGAACGAGTAGCTCGGCAGGTAGATCAGCTCCAGGCCGATCCACACCATGTGGGTGAACCCGATCGCTAGCGTGGCCGCCCAACTCCAGTGCTCACCCGTCCACCGCTCCAAGAATCCAAGCCAGACCCAGCGCCATCGACGCACCATGCCGAACCCGACCACGAGCGAGCCGATGCCGAACCCGATGCCCAGCACGAGGCCCGGTATGAGCCAGCTGTTCACGACCGGAATCTCATCGATCCATCCGGCCGGAAACATCTCGTCGGCGAAGATCAGCCCCACTCCTCCGGCGACCGCCGAGACCCCAAGGAAGAACAGAAGGATCTCGACAGCCAGGACCTGCCCGGAGTTCCGCGACTCTGCCATCACCATCCCTTCTGGTCAGTCCTGGCCGTACCGATCTCTGAACATCTTTGCCGGCAAACGCCGCACTGGGCCGAATCGACCCTTTGGATAGCCGATCGGGACGATTGCAGCGATGTCGACACCCTTGGGGATACCGAGGATCCTCTCGAATCGACCGGGTGGTCCGAGCAACTGCGGCGTCGTGAGCACCGCGCCGAGCCCCAATCCCCGCGCGGCGAGCAGGAGGTTCTGGACGGCCGGGTAGACCGATGCCCACCGAGCCTGAGCCTTCGCACGGCTCGCTGCGCCGAGGAAGCGCACGAGGCCGCCAATCCCATACTCGTGGACCAGCATGCGGACCGAACCCCAGCTCACAGCCCCCTTCGTAGACGGGTCCTGTTCAGCACACACGCAGATCGCAACGGGCACGGTGCTGAACTGCTCGGCGAGATCCTTGAACGCTTTCGCAGATCGTCGGCTGCGCGCCACATCCTCGGCCGACATGACCCCGGATCTCGACGCTTCGTCCAGTAGGGACTCCTGAAGTCCCGACTTCCACCGTGTGCCCTTGCCGATCTCGACTCCGAGTTCCGACATGGTTTCACGATCTCGGACGACGATGAATGACCAGCATTGCGAGTTACTCGCGCTCGGCGCGCGGATGGCCAGGTCGAGTAGCTCGGCGATGACCTCATCAGGGACGTCGCGATCCTCGAAACGGCGCATCGCCCGGCACGTGCGCATGACATCGAACAGATCGACGGTCATGTCTCCTTCCTCCTGCTTCACCCTACGCCCCCTCAGGTCTGGCACACCGGGCAGTAGAACACGCGCCCCCCACCCAAGGCCGTCGACTCGATTGGGGTCCCACACCGAGGGCACAGTCCATTCTTGCGGTTTGTTCCCATGGCGGGCTCGTAGCGACCGGGTGCTCCATACAGGTCAACGAAGTCGGTCTTGCCTCCGAGATGGATCCGCTCGGCGACAAGGGCGGAGATGGCGTCGACGAGACGGTTCCTCTGCGGGGCGGAGAGATCGGAGCCTTTGTGCTTCGGGTGCAGGCCGGCGCGAAAGCAGATGTCTTGAAAGGCGCTGTTGCCGATCCCCACGACCACAGCATCCTTGCCAACGAGCAGTGTCTTGAGCGCCTGCGAACGGTCGAAGGAGACCGCATCGAGGTTCTCCGTGACAGGGTCGGGGACCTCCGAGAAGTCCCGACTGTAGACGTAGTTGCCTGAGAGTTCGCCGTCGAGTTCGCATCGCAGCGACCCCATACCCGTCAATCGAATACCGACCTCGCGCTCATCGTCGACACGAAGAATGAGGTGAGCTGGCCCTTGGGTGGGTCCGAGCAGGATGCGGCCGCCGTATTCGGGGCCGACCACGAGATTGGTGCCGTTGTCGAGCCCGATCCGAATCGTCGCACCCCGCGAGGCAACGATCGAAACGCTGCCACCGATGAGCCGATCGAAGTCGCGGAGGTCGCGGTTCACGAACTCCGTCCGCTGGAGCCTCGCGACGTCCTGGACGGTGCACGCATCGACACGTCGTCCGAGAATCTCACGTTCGAGCTGACCGGAGAGTATGTGTGCTTCAGGACCCTCGATGCTCATGGGCACATTCTCGTCCAGTGAGCACTTCGGGCGCGACCTCGTCGGCGATGAGAAGCAACCCCACAACCGGTTCGGGCACCCTGTCGGGTGCCCGGTTCTCTGCTACTTCCTGCCCGACTTGGCCGGCTTCTTGGGGGCCGGCTTCTTCGGAGCCTGAGGTTTCCTGGCGGTCTTCTTTGCTGGCACGCATCCCTCCAGTGGGACACTCCCGGACGAACCGGTACTGGTTGCTCGGTCCGGAGACTCCGGACGCGCGGGATCATACCCTCGTATCGGCGTCGCGGGTAGTTCCAATTTCGCGCTTCTCAACAGGTTGCCGGATGATGGTCTTCAGCCTCGCCGGTTCGGTCCGACGGGGATCGCCAAGGTAGATCTCGTGATGAAGCCCCCGTCTCGACAAGCCCTGTTCTTCGATGTACCGGTGGAGCACCTCGATGCTGGGAGCCTCCGCCGCGTAAGGGCCGAGATGCATCACCTGGACACACTCGCCCTCGCCAAAGACCTCGAACCGGACTCGGCTACCGGCGGACAGCTGCTTCTTCCGAGCAGTGTCCTCGATGGTTGCTTCGGCGATCTCGACCGATACGACATCGGGCAGGGAGATCATCATCGTCCAGTTCCAGTCGCCCTTTCGTTCCACCGAGAACAGCTTCATGTCGTCTGCCCACCACAGGCCCTCGAGAGGCATCACCGTGTAGGCGTCGCCCGTCTCCTTTTTGATACGAGCCCTGATCGCATAGGCGATCGGGTAGAGAGCCTCTACGGCGTCGACGTACTCGGGAGCGGTGTTCGGATCACCATGTCCATCGATCATGAGGAACGGACGCGGACCGATGTCGACGAGTTTCGGTTCCCCGACCTTCGCCGAGTAGGCGTCGCGAAGGAGCTTCTTGAGGTCGACGTTCCCCACGGTCACGCCACCGGGAATCGTATCTCCGTCACAGGATCGTCATGCTCCTCCGGCCCGGTCAGATATGCCTCCTGTGGTGGGCCGGCGATCGTCTTGCCGTTGTCCTCGATCCATGTGGCCATGGCTGCGTAGGCGCGATCGATCGTGTCGTAGGGACCGTGATGGACGGTGACAGCCATCGATCCGCCCGGGATCACTCGTTCGGTGAAACTGCGACCGGTCGGAGTCACCGGACCTTCGTTCACACCGGGACCGACCGGAAAGGCGATCTCGACGTCGATGTTGTCGGGGGTGAACTCGGGGTCGTGGTAGACGGCGAAGCAGGGGCCGTGCGGCATGATGCCTGCCGGTATGAGTGCAGCGAATCCGTCGCCGATCATCATCCCGATATGGCTCGGCTCGTGCAGGGTCTCGCGCAACGAGAGCACGTGCTGGGGCTCTACTTCCTTGAGCACCACTTCGTATTCGGGCATTTCGTCCTCGCTTTCGATCATGTGGAGGCGGTGCTCCACCCGCTCGAGTCTCGCCTGCTGCTCGGCGATCGATACTCCGAGCTCGGCTCGCTTCAGGCGCAGCATGCCTCTCAACTCGGCAGCGGAAAGCTCGCTGTCGAGGATGGTGGAGACCTCGTCCAGCGAGAGGCCAAGATCCTTGAGGGCCAGTATCCGGTTGAGGCGGGGAAGCTGGGCCGCTTCGTAGTAGCGGTAGTTGGTGTCGGGATCGACGCTTGCAGGCGAGAGCAGTCCAAGGTCGCTGTAGTACCGAAGCGCCGACACGGGCACCCGACTCACCCTCGAGAACTCGCCGATCCGGTACATGTGCCCAGTATGCAGTCTCAAGCCACTCGAGAGTCAAGGACCAATTCAGTCGTCAGTCGTCAGGTTCCCTCTCCCGGCGAGACCGCAGGGCTGAGCGATCCCCCCAGCGAAGCCCGAGTCGTTCCCTCCCCTCGAAGGGAAATCGGCGTCGGGCTTGCCTCAGTCGGCCTGGTAGCTCAGGAGATCGGCGGGCTG
>CAZBXV010000093.1:0-4241 GCA_964496205.1 uncultured Acidimicrobiia bacterium | reverse complement strand
GCGATCATCGTGCGGAGCAGTTCGGGGGTGAGTCGCACCAACGGCACACTCCCGATGTGACCGAGGGCTCGTTGGTGGCAGAGCCTGTCGGTTTCGACTGTTCTCGGGCTCAGGTGTGTGCGAGCGTCCAGGAGTTGGGTTGAGTAGCCGCCCCAGGCGATCGTGCCGTGGGCTGGGTCGACCCACTCGCCCCGGTCGATCTTGGCCAGGGTGGCTCGGAGCCATCGTTCGGCGTCGATCTTGCGATCGAAGCTGCGAGAGTGGAATGTTCCGTCGGGGCCTCGGTAGCGGGCACGCCATGCTGCGGGCCGGTCGGGACGATGTTCGATCGACCCCCTCACGACTCCACCGACCTTGAGCCTGTGTGGCGATGCTCAGACGGGCTCGTGGCTACTGCTGCCGGCTTGTTCGGTCGCTTCTGGACCGTAGCGGTTGCCACCGACACCGGCCCGTCGTCCTCGAGCCGACTGGCGATCCATGTCTGGATGTCGGACCAGCGGTATCGGACGTGCCGGCCGACGCGGAACCCTGGCGGCCCTTCACCTCGATACCGCCACGCGTACAACGTGGCCACCGGGACACCGAGATACCCTGCGAGCTCACCCACCGACAGCAACCGATCCAAACGCTCCATGTTGCGATCATCCGATACCACCCTGTCACCAGAATGTCATTCCAACCGTCGATGGTTCCTGCCGCTGTCTCACTGGCTGCGAATCCTGTCATCAGAGTGTCAACAACCCTGTTACAGATCCTCCAACTCGCTCCGAGGCGGCCATCTTGAGGGGACGCAGCAGCGTTCAGGTAGGTTCGGGCGGGAGCACAGGAAAGGCTCGCCTGGAGAAGGACGACGGCTCTCAAATGACGTCATCGTCCCTTGGTGCGCGGGTGCACCCGTCTAGGTTGACAGTTGATGGATCCTGCGCGTACAACCGTGTCGATCGGTGTGGCGTGATAGAGGATGTGAGTGATAGCGCGATCTGGAACAAGCATCGCGATGAGCTGATCCGGTACGCGACAATGCTGGTCGGTCCCGACGACGCTGAGGATCTCGTGTCGACGGTTGTGGTGCGGATCCTGCACCGCCGTCGACTCTCTGATCTTGATGATGCCCGTTCGTATCTGTACCGATCGGTGCTGAACGAGGCTCGAAGTCTGGTGAGGCGGCGTCGACGTCGACGTGTACCGCAAGGGTTCGATGTGCAGCCTGTGGAGCTCGACCCTGAGGTGTTGGCTGCGGTGCTGAAGCTTCCAGAACGACAACGAGCAGCGGTATATCTCACCTACTGGCGTGACCTCCCCATCGCTGAGGTCGCGCGATTGATGGGGTGCCGTCCCGGATCGGTCAAACGCTATCTGCACATTGCCCGCAATCGACTTCGGGAGGTGTTTGCACATGACTGAGCTGCGCCCTGACGATCACGCCCGCCTACGACGAACATTCCAACACATGGACGACCTCGCACCGCCCGCGCCCAGCCTCGACTCGCTCACCAGCGTTCCCAAAGCCCGTAGACATCGGTCGAGGCGCCTCACGTCAGCCCTCGCGGGTGCCGCGGTCGTACTTGTCACCGTGGGGATCGTTGTAGTGGCCCAAGGACCACGATCGACTCAGGTTTCCGACTACGAAGCGTCGGTGGCTCAAAGCAATAGCCAGGACGATGCGATCGTCTTTCTCGACCTCGACATCTCGTCTGATCAGCTGGCTGAAGTCGGGCAGGTACTCCAAACACTCGAAGGCGTGCAGTCGTTCTACTACGTCGACAGAGACCAAGCGCTGGCCGAGTTCAAGGAGGCGGCCGCGGACACTCCCTCTGCGATCGAGGACATTGACCCGAACATGCTGCCAACCCAATATCGACTTGCCCTTACCGACGGCGCAGACGTAGCGACCATCGTGTCGGACCTCGAACACCTACCTGGCGTGCGCAAGGTGATCCTCTCACCCTCCGTTCAGGCGAAGTCAACAAACACGGCTGCCCTCTCGACGACTACAGAGGCGAGCCAATGCGAAGACGCCTCATGGGTCGTCGCGAGCTTTGCTGGCCGCCTTCCCGAAGGGATACTCCTCGAACAATCACAGATGGTCCCGTCCCAGGACCCCGGCCTTGAATCGTGGTACTTCATTTCAGCTCGGGTCGTTGGGGGCACCTTCGACGGCGAGGTGGCTACATGGGCCTTCCCCGAACTGAACCCATCAGCCGGCACCTCGGGTCTACCTACAGACGTGGCAGATCTGGCGGTTCCCGCGAACGACGCAGCTTCCGCCCTGGGCTTCGGAATGACCAGCCTCAACCCAGCCGACTACGGAGTGGACGACTGGATACAACTCGACGGAGCTCTGGCATCCCAGCAGTGCCTCACAACAGCAACCCAGTGACCACAACGCCGATACCACGCTTGCTCCTCGGGTGACATTGCTGCACTCTCCCTTGAGGCACCGGCCCACCGACTGACCCAGTTGATCAACCTGCGCTTCCATCTGCCGAACACCAGTTCGATACAATCAGGGAATGTCCACGTCATCAAACACGCCATACGCCGCCACTCCGTACGGTTCGGCGCACGACTTGCCGTCGTTTGTGGAGATGCGCCAGCAGATGCAGGGTTTCAAGTTTCTGACTCTCTTCGTCATGCGCGAGAAGCGCGCTGAGATCGCCAAGCTTGAGGCCGAGGTCAAACGAATGGCGGATGTTGTCGACGCCTTCTACGCCCGCCTCGGTTCACGACACTGGGTCTTCAATGACCGCATGGACCTCGGAGAGATCGAAACCCTCCTCAACGAGACCGCGACACCGGAGGAGGCCGAGCGTCGACTCATTGACTTGTATCGAGATGCCGACGCAGGGAAGCGGCACCTGCTGGGACTGCGGGGTCTACCTGGACTGCGCGAGCGGCACCACTTGCTGGTTCGGGCTCGCGAGGACTATGACGCGGGTCGCTTCGATGCCTGCACGCTGCTCCTCATCTCAGTGATGGACGGCTTTGTCAACGACTTCGAACCGGACAAGCGTCAGGGTCTTGCTGCTCGAGACGCTGACGAGATGGTCGCGTGGGACAGTGTTGTTGGACACCATCTCGGGCTCACGAACGCATTGAAGCCATTCATGGAAACCATCAAGAAGCGAAGAGACAACGAGGTCTACGAGGTACACCGACACGGCATCGTTCACGGCTCCGTCGTCAACTTCAACAACATCATCGTGGCGACCAAGGCATGGAACCTTCTCTTCGGAGTCGCGGACTGGGCCAAAGCAACCACCAAGCAAGCCCAGGAAGATGCCAAACCGCCACCACCCACGTTGCGGGAGACATTCCAACGGCTTGCTGAGCACGGACGCAGGGAAAGAGCGCGAGACCGCTTCGAACCATGGACCGTCAGCCGAGAGAGCGAGTCATTCAACACCGACGAGCTTGCAATGCGAACAAGACTCTTCATCGAGGTCTGGCAGAAGAAGCAGTGGGCGAGACTGACCCCGCTCATGCCGCCGCTTCTCATAGCAGAAAGGTCACCAGGGGAAGCCGCACAACAGGCGAAGTCATGGTTCGATTCGTACGAGATCTCCGACGTGACAATCGACCGGATCGAGTACACACAGTCGAGTGTTGCGGAAGCAAAGGGCCATGCAACCATCAACGGAACAACCGGCAACCTGCTGCTCCGATGGGCTCGCTACGACGCCAACGGGAATGCCGCACTCAACGAGGACGAGGGCCGCTGGCACCTCGGGGTCGTCGCACCCAACACGTACCTCGTCGACGAGGCACAGCAACCCGAGCGCGCCCGCCTGCTGTCAGTGACATTGCTACACCCTGGTCGGTCTCAGCAGGCTTGCACCGCCCGACTCGTCCACATTCCTCACTGACCTCCATCCTCGGTTGAACCCTGTCACCAGAGTGTCAACAACCCTGTCACGGACCCTCCAACTCGTTGCTCGGCGGTCTCTCGGAGGGATGGAGCGCGTATCGAGGGGGATCTGGGCAGGAGGGCCAGCGCTGGTCGCGCACGAAGGGGCGAGCGCGACACGACGGGCCATCCGATGCCCAGAAGTTCAGTAATGACAGCGAGATGACAGGGTCACCAACCACTATCCCGTTAGAACCACGGAAGAGGAAGGACAGATGATGCAGCCCGTTTCGACACGGAGCATTCTCAAGACCTCGACCGATCCAGGCGCGATCGCGACTCGCGTCGCACCCCCTCCAACACCACACGCACATGCAACAAGCTGCGGTCGGTT
>CAZBXV010000092.1:0-4299 GCA_964496205.1 uncultured Acidimicrobiia bacterium | reverse complement strand
TTCCGAAGGGAGATAATGAGATGTCACGAAGGAGCCTTTCCTTCAGGCTGCTTCTCCTTGTTGCCGTCATGAGCATGTTGGTGCTGGCCGGCTGCGGGGGAACAACCACAGAGACAACAGCGGCGCCTACGACGACCGCTGCAGAAACGACCACAACTGCCATGGCAACGACCACGACCGCCATGGCAACGACCACGACCGCCATGGAGACGACGACGACCGCTGCGATGGTCGATGAGTTCGAAGTTCTGTCTACATGGCTGACAGGGCAGCTTGCCGACTGGTCTCCGACCATCTCGGCAGAGGCGCTGTATGAGAACCTGACCGACGGAGACATGTCCAACGATCCGTTCATCATCAGCGTTCGTGCCCCCGACATCTACGCCGTCGGTCACATCGAGGGTGCGGTCAACATCCCGTGGAGGACCATCGCGGATTCCGAGGTTCTGTCCAACCTTCCGACTGACCGGCAGATCGTCGTCTACTGCTACACGGGTCACACCGGTCAGGTCGCGGCGACCCTGCTCAGGTCGTTCGGCTATGACGTGACGAACCTGAAGTTCGGCATGATGGGGTGGAGTAGCGATCCCGACGTTGTGGGTACCACACCATTCTCGGCTGCAATGGGCTATCCGACGGTCACTGACCCGACCGAGCTGGGCAGCGGCTACTCCCCACCGGTTCTGGATACCGGCAAGACCGAAGGTGCCGACATCGCCATCGCTCGTGCCCGCCAGTTCCTCCCCGACTGGTCTCCGACCATCTCGGCAGAGGCGCTGTATGAGAACCTGACCGACGGAGACATGTCCAACGATCCGTTCATCATCAGCGTTCGTGCCCCCGACATCTACGCCGTCGGTCACATCGAGGGTGCAGTGGACATCCCGTGGAGGTCGATCGCAGATCCGAGCATGCTTGCCGGCGTTCCGACAGACGGCACGATCGTGGACTACTGCTACACCGGTCACACCGGACAGGTCAGCGCAGTGGCCTTGAAGCTGTTGGGCTACGACGTGCAGAACCTGAAGTTCGGGATGATGGGGTGGAGCAGTGATCTCGACGTCGTTGGGACCACACCGTTCTCGGCTGCCATGGGATATCCGACAGTCACCGAGGCGACACCATTCCCGTAGAACGAAACTGACACTGGGGTGGTGGACGCTGCACCGTCCACCACCTCTCGGGAGGATGCATGAGAAAGACGACGCTCCTACTGGCTCTCGGGGCAGGAGCGCTTGCCGTGCTGTTGTCCTCGTGCACCAATGGTGGCGAGGAACCAACGACGTCGACGACGGCCGTTCCGGTCACGTCGCCGGCTCTACCGGTGCTGGTGTCCGACACCAAAGACAGCAGCAACTGCATCGCATGCCATACGGACCAGGAGTCGCTCGTCGCCCTGGCCGTTGAGCCTGTCGAGGAGACCTTGAACGAAGGTGAGGGCTGAGGGGGCACTGTGCCTCAGGTTGAGGCATGGGCAAAGGTCTTCCTCGGCGACGACGAGTTCCTGGCATCGACGCATGGGTCTGTCGGATGCATCGAATGCCACGGTGGCACCGAACTCACCGAGGATATGGACTCGGCGCACGTCGGGATGACGCGTGATCCGATCGCATCCGGCGCGTGTGCATTCTGTCACACAGACACCACTGCAACACAGCTCGACAGTCTGCACATGTCGCTGGCGGGCTACTACAAGGTATTGGAGGCACGGAGCACCCCGGAGCTGTCTGAACCTCTTCAGGAGGCGGTCGACAACCATTGCACGTCATGCCATGCATCGTGCGGCCAGTGCCATGTGAGTGTTCCCGAGACGGCCGGTGGTGGTCTGCTTGCCGACCACACGTTCAAGGAGATCCCGCCGATGAACACGACCTGCACGGCGTGTCACGGCAGTCGGATCAGCGACGAGTACAAGGGCAAGAACACGATGGCCGATGGCACCGCGCTTCCGGCGGACGTGCACTTCAATCCCGGTGGGATGGCGTGCATCGACTGCCACGATGAAGCGGAGATCCACGGCGACGTGACCGCTCAGAACAACGAGTCGATGTACTCGGGTGAGCCCAACGTAGCCTGCACGGACTGCCATCCGATCGACGATCTGCTTGGGAGCAACGACCAGCACACACAGTTCCACCTGACCTATCTGACGTGCCAGGTGTGTCACTCAGTGGACTACAAGAACTGCTACAGCTGCCACGTCCAACAGAACGAGGAAGGAGTTCCGTACTACACGACGGAGCCGTCTGAGATGCACTTCTTCATTGGATTCAACCCGCTTCGCAGCGAGGATCGCCCGGAGGCCTACGCCGTGCTGCGGCACGTGCCGGTCGACCCTGAGTCGTTCGGGTATTACGGAGAGGATCTGTTGCCGAACTTCGATAACGTCCCGACGTGGAAGTTCGCGACTCCCCACAACATCCAGACACATACGCCGCAGAACGCGTCGTGCGATTCTTGTCATGGCAACGCCGATGTCTTCCTCACGGAGGACAAGGTGGCGGCCGAAGAGCTGGCGGCGAACAAGAGCGTGATCATCTCGAAGATCCCGTCGTCCAAGTAGCAGAAACGGTGGTGGGGGCCCGAGGGTCCCCACCCGTTCAGAGCGAAGCAAGGTCCCATCGCTAGGGTCTCCCGAATGAGCATTGAGCGGATGATCGGCTACGACGATCTCATCGCGGACCTCGACGAACCGGGATGTCCCGTCTGTCGGGCGTCGGTGCGAACGGCAGCGAAGTACCTCGAGTCACTCCTGTGGGAAAACGTCAACGACTGGGGGGTGCGAGACGAGCTTCGCCGTGACCACGGCTTCTGTCGAGAGCACTCACTCGCACTCCTGCAAGTAGCGTCGGCCCGCTCAGAGGCCCTTGGTGTCGCCATCCTCTATGAGGATCTCCTCAAGACCCTCGAAGCGGAGGTTGCCGACAAGAAACGACGAAGAGCTACCTCGTATCCGTGTCGAGCCTGCGAGGTGGCCGACGATGTGGTCGTCAACCATCTGAAGATCATCGCTGCATCCAAGCCGGACACGGATCTGGACCGGCGCCTCGACGGAACCCCGCTGTGCGTTCCGCACGCACTCAGAGGGCTGGAGATTCCACGGATCGACAAACGGCGGTTGATCGAGGTGTTTGCCCGCGAATCCGCGGCGCTCCGCTCCGAGCTACGCACCCTGATCGAACATGCCGACTATCGCCGCATCCGGGAGCCCGTCGGTGAGGAGCGGGATGCGTGGGTCCGGGCCGTGCATTTGATGATTGGGTCCCCGGTCTATGGGGGAGGGCGCCCTTCCTAACCGCTTCTTGCGTGAGATGGGGGTACATAGTCGACGTGGCTCACGCACGAAGGTCGGGTCCTAGGCTTCAGGCGATGATCAGTGCCAGTCTCACCGAGCGTCTGCGCCGCGCCGGCCTGGATCCGTCTGCCGTCGGAGACCCTGAGAAGACGTGGACGCAGTTGCATGACGTGATCGGGAGCCGGGCCACGTTGATCGACAGGTACGACCTCGAGATGCACCATCGCGGGATCGACAGCATCGATGAGATCCCTGCCGACGAGCGCCGCGCGATCGCCCTGCGGGTGATGCGTGCACACACCCCGGGAATGGAGCTGGTCGGCGAATCCGGAGGGGATCCCGTAGAGGTGGTGGCCTACGACGACGGCTGGCCGGACCGGTTCCAGGAGTGGAAGCGGCGTCTCGAAACGGTGCTCGATCCGACGGTGTCGATCCATCACGTCGGTTCTACGTCCGTACCGGGGCTGGCGGCCAAACCGGTGATCGACGTCCTCGTCGTCGTGACCGACGTCGACGATGAGAGAGCGTATCTTCCGGGTATCGAGTCGATCGGTGTCCCCTTGCGGAGTCGCGAGCCCGACCACCGCTACTTCCGACCGTCACCAGGTGCTCCGCGGGTCGTCCAGATTCACGTGTCCAACCGCGAGTGGGCACGAGACCACTTGCTGTTTCGTGACTATCTCCGCATCCATTCCGATGCACGTGACGCCTACGCTGCGCTCAAGCGGCGGCTGGCCGCCACGTATCGAGACGATCGGCTCGCCTACACCGATGGCAAGACGGAGTTCATTCTCGATACGCTCGAGCGTGCAGCGTCGTGGGCCGGAAACACGGGCCGGCAGGACGACTAGTCCCAATCCCCGTTCTTGCGTGAGTTGGGGGCACATAGTCCCCGGAACTCACGCAAGAACGGAAGGGATGGTGAGAAACCTGGGAACCGATTCCATCCCTCGTGCGTTTCCTTCTTGAATGGAGACAGTGCACGACGTGACATCCACACCGAC
>CAZBXV010000091.1:0-4337 GCA_964496205.1 uncultured Acidimicrobiia bacterium | reverse complement strand
GCTAGATCTCCACCTGGACGCCGATCTCGAGACACTGGGAAGGGGGCAGGTGGAAGAAGCTCGCAGCGTTGGTGGCGTTCTTGATCATGAACGCGAAGAGACGTTCCCGCCACAGGGCCATACCTTCGAGTTCGGTTGCGACGACCGTTTCTCGTCCGAGGATGTAGGTGGTGTGTTCCTCGCGTACTCCGAAACCAGGATGGACGATGCTGAACAGGGCTTGGGGTACTTGGGGCTCTTCCATGAAGCCGTAGTTGAGCATCACTTGGAAGAATCCGTCCCCGAGGTCCCACACTCGAGCCCGGCGGGCCTGAGGTACTCGCGGTGTGTCGCTGGTTCTGATCGACAGGAGCATGATGTTCTCGTGTAGCACCTCGTTGTGCCGGAAGTTCGCGAGCAGCGCCGGGGGAGTCGCTCCTGGACGTGACGACAGGTAGATGGCGGTGCCGGGGACCCGCGTGGGTGGATTGGTGGCAATCGATCCGATGAAACGTTCGATCGGGAGTTCACCTCTTCGGAGCCTCGACGCGAGGATCTCTCGGCCCCGTTTCCAGGTCGTCATCACCATGAACACAGCGAAACCGATCACCAGGGGGAACCATCCGCCGGTGGGGACCTTGAACAGGTTCGCACCGAAGTAGACCAGATCGATGGACAGGAACAGCGCCGAAATGGAGATCGAGGCCGCCCATGACCACTTCCACTCGGATCTCGTGACCGTGAAGAACAGCATCGTGGTGATGACCATCGTGGTTGCCACGGCGACACCGTAGGCGTCCGCAAGTCCACTCGAGGACTTGAACCCCAGAACGAGGCTCACACAGGCGATCATGAGTGCCCAGTTGATCGCCGGAATGTAGATCTGCCCGGATTCGGTCTCGGAAGTGTGCAGGATGCGCACCCGGGACAGGTAGCCGAGCTGGACGGCCTGCATCGTGAGGGAGAACGCGCCGGAGATCAGTGCTTGTGAGGCGATGATCGTTGCGGCGGTCGCGAGGACGAGGAGCGGCCAGAGCGCCCACGAGGGAGCCATCAGATAGAAGGGGTTGGTGATGGCCGAAGGGGTGGTGATGAGGAGCGCTCCTTGGCCGAAGTAGTTCAGGACGAGCGCGGGCAGTACCAGCGCGAACCAGGCGAGTTGGATCGGCCGTTTCCCGAAGTGACCCATGTCCGCGTACAAGGCTTCGCTGCCGGTGACGACCAGGAAGACCGAACCGAGGGCAAGGAATCCGGTCAGCTTGTTGTCCAGAATGAAGCGGGCGGCGTGGATCGGGTTCAGAGCGGCGAGGACCGACGGCGTCTGCGCGATGTGGATGACGCCGAGAAGCGCGAGTGTCGTGAACCACACGACCATGACAGGACCGAAGATTGAGCCGACCTTGCCGGTTCCGTGGCGCTGGATCATGAACAGCCCGAGGAGGATGCCAATGGCGATTGGGATGATGTACGGTCGCAGGGCGGGTGTCGCGATGTCCAGGCCCTCGACCGCGGATAGTACCGAGATCGCCGGCGTGATCATGCCGTCCCCGTAGAGCAACGCCGTTCCGAACAGACCGATCATGATCAGCACCCTGCGTCCGTGACGAACCGCGTTCTCGTGCTTGGGGACGATCAGCGCGGTGAGAGCGAGAATGCCTCCCTCTCCGTTGTTGTCGGCCCTCATCACGAACGCCAGGTATTTGAGGGAGATCACGATCATCAGTGACCAGAAGATCAGTGACAGAACGCCCAGGATGTGTTCCGGCGCCACTGTGATGCCTTCGTGGGCGATGAACGACTCCTTCATCGCGTAGAGAGGGCTGGTGCCGATATCCCCGTAGACGACGCCCAAGGCGGCGAGCGACAGCGTCACGATGTACTTCTGGGACTTGGATTCCATTGGCGCCTTTCGGCCGTGGATGCTACCCGAGGACCCTCGATCAGCCGTCGGTCCCCCTCGCCACCGCCGCCAGGCTGGTCGCGACCCGTGGGTCTGATGCGGCGATACGCGTTCCATCGGTAGCGACCTGAATGATCGAGACGGGCCCCCACCCGCGTTCGAAGGCCTCGGTCGGCTCGACGTTGTGTCCCCGCCGGTGAAGTTCTGAGATGAGTCGTTCGGGCATGCGCGACTCGACTCGGACCACGCTATCGCTCAGGACCCATCGTGGCCGCCGTTGAGCGGAGTCAGGGCGGTCTCCGGCAAACATCATCGCCGAGGCCATCTGGAGGAGAAGCTGTGGCTGGTAGTCGCCACCGCGGGTGCCGAGCACAGTGTCGAGGGTGCCGTCTCGCGTCCAGATGGTTGGCGAGAGGGTGTGGAGGGGGCGGCCACCGGGTGTCAGTTCATTGGGGTGGCCTTCGTGCAGAGTGAACCCGGCCCCTCTGTTGTGAAGGAAAAAGCCGGCGCCGGCGGCGCCGATACCCGATCCGATGCCCATGTAGTTGGACTGAATCAGCGACACGCCCATGCCTGCCTCATCAACGAAGCACAGGTAGGCGGTACCTCCCTGCGCAGGGTTCGGCGAGGGCCATTGGATCGCGTGAGACCGGTCGATTCGCTCTGCCCGATCTTGCAGGCGATCCGGGGCGGTGAGCCGGTCGGGTGCCAGAGGCGCCCTGCGGGGGTCGGTGACGAGATCGTCGCGTTCCCATGCCACAGATCGGAATGCCTCGATCTGGAGGTGGACATAGTCCGGATCCATGGGAGCGGATGGCGGTTGGGTCTGTTCGAAGATCCATGACGAAGCAAGTGTCAGGTAGCCCTGGGTGTTGGGAGGCATCGTCCAGGCGGTTCGGCCGAAGACCTGTGCGGAGATCGGCTCGACCCATTCCGACTGCCCCGCCGAGAGATCGGGTGCTGTGATGTGCGGCACGGCTCGTCTGATCGCTCGGCCGGCGGATCCCTCGTAGAAGCCGGCTCGGCCTCCTTGGGCGATGTCTCGAAGCGTTTCTGCGAGAGCGGCGCGACGCACGATGGTTCCCGGAATGGGCGGGTACAACCAGGGAGCTTGGGGCTGCAGCGTCTCGGACCGCCTGGTCAGGGCCCCTGCGAGCTCATCCGATACAGGAAATCCTTTGTCTGCGAACTCGATTGCGGGCGAGAGAAGGTCGGCGAGCGGCATGCTGGCAAATCGCTCGGCGAGCGTGACCCAGCCATCAACACATCCGGGTACGGTCACCGTGAAGGGGTGGAACGGCGGGATCATCGAGTGCCCTTGCGCCCGAAGAGCGGCAGCGTCGACTCCGGACCCGGCGCGGCCGGACGCGTTGAGAGCAGCAGGGCGCGGGTTCCCCGGTCGAACGATGAGTGCGAACAGGTCCCCGCCGATTCCGCACGTTTCCGGGGCAACGACACCCTGGACGGCGTTCGCTGCGATTGCGGCGTCGACGGCGTTGCCACCCATCTCATAGATGTGCATGGCTGTACGAGTGGCAAGCTCATGCGGTGTTGCAGCCGCAGCGCCGGTGCCGGTTGGCATGGCTAGTGCACCGTGGACCAGCTAGCGACGGAGGTGCGGCACGAAGCGGTTCAGTGCATCGAGCACGGCTCGAACTGCGGCCTGCGAATGGTCGTGACCCGTCAACGCAGATCCGACGGTCATTCGCTCTTCTCCACCGGTGACGACGACGATCTCGGCGACTGCGACGTTTCGTCCGCCGATTGGAGCGATTTCGAGTGCGGCGAGCGCGAGACCGGTCTCGCCTCCGATCGCCTGTTCCAGCGCGCGCAGTGTGGCCTCACCTACGAGCCTCAGCCGTGTGGCGGATGCAGAGGGTCCTTCGGCTTCGCCGACGAACATCTCGCCCTGCCAGCCCAGCGTGACCGACGCGGTGACTCTGGATCCTTGGGGTGTCTCCTTGATCTCGAGCACGGCAGGACGTTCACCTTGCTCACGGTCTGCCCTGTCGATCTGGACGACGGAGATGGCGCGACGGTCGATCGGAAGACCGAACGAGGCCATCGCGAGCGACTGAATGTCCCGGACGATCTGCTTTGGAGGCTTGGAAGGTGCCGCCAGTACATGGACCTCGGCGATCCTCCCGTTGTCACCGACGACACGAGCCGCGTCCACCGTTGGAAGGCGGCACAGGGCTTCTTCGAGTTCTCGGTAGTTCACGGGACAACTGTAGCCACGGGCTGTGAGAAGTCCGCGAATTCCAGAGAACCCTTGGGGGTGTGGGAGGGCGGATGCTAAGTTATCCACAGTCACGATCAGTGGCGGGTTGGTGCGCTGCCGACCGGCGAGGCCAAAGAGGGAGGCCTGGCCTTGACAATCGAGGTTCCCGGGCAACCGGGACAAGTGGCGCCCGGACTTGCACGATTCACCCTTTAGTCGAGCGAAGCGGACCGTCGT
>CAZBXV010000090.1:0-4442 GCA_964496205.1 uncultured Acidimicrobiia bacterium | reverse complement strand
TCGTCGTTGTCAACCATCACCTGTACGGAAACGATCTTGCGCTCGGTGGGGGAGTCGTACTCCCCGAACACGATGTGCTGATCGTCGACGAGGCCCATCGGCTGGAGGACACGATGGCGTCCGCACTCGGCATCGAGCTGTCGGAGGGCCGGTTCTGGCAGGTCCAGCGAGCCGCCGGCTCCTACCTGCGCGGTCAGACCGCCGCGAAGGCCGACGAGCTCATGCGCCCACTCGGTGACGGCACGAGACGAGTGCAGCAGTCCCTGGACTCGGCAGGCGCGGGCCGTGTCACCAGTCCTGGGGAGGTGGGCACGTCGTTTTCGTCGGTCTCGGCGAGCCTCGGGGATGTGACCAAGGCGATTCGGGCTTCGGAGCCCCGATCACTGGGCGCGCTTGGGGCGAGGGCGAGAGTGTTGCGGCTGTCGGGTCACCTGGCGGGAGACGTGGCGATGGCCGTCGACCCCCCCGACACGTACGTGTCCTGGATCGAACGGGAGGCGTCGAGAACGTCCTACCGGATTTCTCCCGTCGAGGTTGGCCCGCTTCTCGCAGAACTCCTTCTCGGCCGCATCCCGGTCATCTTGACCAGCGCCACGCTTTCGATCGCAGGATCGCTCGAGCCATACGCTCGGCGTCTCGGTTTCGGAAGAGAGGTCCAGCATCGTGCAGTGCGCGTTTCGTCGCCGTTCGACTACCGGTCGCAGGCAATGCTGTATGTGGCGGCGCGCCTGCCGGAGCCGAGATCCCCCGACTACGCGGATCGTGCCATCGCCGAGATCGAATCGCTCGTCACCGCATCCGGAGGGAGGGCACTCGTCCTCACCACCAGCTACAGGATGCTCGAAGCAATCTCGGAGGGTATCGACGTGCCCTACACGGTCCTCACGCAGGGAGACCTGCCGAAACGACGCCTCATCGAGCAGTTCGAGGAGGACGAGACCTCGGTGCTGGTGGCAACCATGGGGTTCTGGGAGGGGCTCGACATCCCGGGCCGGGCGCTGGAACTCGTGGTCATCGACAAGGTTCCGTTTCCTCGACCCGACGAGCCGCTCTGGCAAGCCCGTCGAGAGGCGGCGGAAGCGGAAGGGCACTCGCCCTTCATGTCTGTCGACCTGCCTCGAGCGGCGATGCTGCTCGCGCAAGGTGCCGGCAGGCTGATTCGAACGACGGACGACAGGGGCGTTGTCGCGATCCTGGACTCCCGGCTCTACAAGCGCCGCTACGGGCGTGCGTTGATGCAGACGCTGCCACCGATGGCCCGAACGACGATTCGCAACAGCGCCGAAGCGTTCCTGCGTCAAGGCGGATGAAGGTTCCAGGGTCTCAAGGGCGCAGACGATCGGCGAGGCGGGCGAGTTCTGTGGAGACCTCGAATGCGTAGTCGTCGCCGATTCGGCGAAGGATGCCCATCGTCACGCCCGACGCGTCATCCATGGCGATGTCGGTGGGTAGCTGCGGATCGAATCGGTAGAAGCCCTCGCCAAGAAGATTGGCCAGCAGATCATCGTCCATGAAGGTCCTGCCCCGGTTGCCTGCCTGGAACATGTCCTCGGCGAGCCGCACCCACGACTGCCCGACATACTTCTCGTAGGACGGCTCGTCCGGGCGGGCCATGCCGGTGCCAACCGAGACCAGGACGACCGACTTGACGCGAATCCCTCGCCAATCTGCGAGTTCCATTGCCTCCGTGTACCCGATCATCGCCGGGTTGTTCGCGAACACGCCGCCGTCGATGTAGACGTGCTCGGCTCCGTCGGGTGCGGTGATTCGCATCGGTGGAAACACGGTGGGCGCAGCCGAGGTCGCCCTCGCCACGTCGCGCATGAGAAGGTTGTCGCGGGTTGATCGGAACAGCACTGGTCGACCGTTCGTGACGTCATAGGATGTGATCACAACCGGGAGAGTGGCGTCCGTCAGACGGGCGTCGCCAAACTGCTCGAGGAGCGCACGCTCGAGCGGTGCGGGTGAGTACCTGGCGTTCCCGAGTTCCGGATTCGAGCCGAACATGGCCGCCTGCATGCCCACGCGTCCGATCAGTTCTCGCAGGTTCTCACGGGTTCGCGGGAACGACACTTCGGACGTCGGGAAGATCTCTGGACCGTGGCGGGCGTAGAAGTCTCCGATCTCCGCAGCCGAATCGGGGAGACCCCCTTCTCGCCGCAGCGCCAGTGCCATGGCGGCAATGCCCCCGATCGACGTACCGACGATCACGTCGAACAGCTCGCAGATTGGTCGCTTGGCGATGGCTTCGAGCCGCGCCAGGACACGCGCGGGGATGACTCCCCGGATTCCGCCGCCGTCGATGCTGAGAACCCTGATAGGCCTCATGTGGGAATCGTACCCGGGTAGCGTGGAATGGAAGGAGGCCGGCCGTGTGGGTACCTCGGGACATCCATGATGCAATCGTCACTCACGCGCATGCGTGCCGCCCCGAAGAGGCGTGCGGGCTCGTTGCAGCCGACGCCGACGGAGTGCTCACGATGGCGTACTGTCTCACGAACACGCAACATTCGCCCACTGCATACACCATCGATCCGGAGGAGCACTTCCGCGCGCTGCGTCACGCAGAGTCCAGCGGATGGCATCTGGCCGGAGTCTTCCACTCCCACCCCCACTCGGATCCGTACCCGTCACCAATCGACAGGAGACTGGCGCCTGACCCCGACTGGGTGTACCTGATCGTGGGGCAGGAGGGAACGCTCCGTGGATACCGGCTGCAGGGAGGTAGCGTCACTGAAGTATCGCTCGAGATCGAGGCGTGATGGTTTCAGTGAGAGTCCCGACCCTGCTGCGTAGGTACACGGGAGGGCAGGCGACCGTGCAGGCGGCAGGACGAACCATCGAAGAGGTTCTGCGATCGCTGGAAAGCGACTATCCGGGGATCGGAGAGCGGCTGATCGACGCCGAGGGTGTGAACCGGTGGGTGAATGTCTTCGTCGGTGATGATGACGTTCGATACCTCGAGGGGCTCGCGACCCGCGTCGATGACGGCGATGAGGTCACGATCATCCCGGCCGTCTCCGGCGGCCAGTGAACCGCGCCACCTACACTGCCATGGTGCGCGTCAGGGTTCTCGGTTCAAATGGTACGTTCGCGACGCCCGCCGGGCCGTCAGCCGGCTATCTCATCGACGATGGTGACACGACGATCTGGGTTGACGCCGGCTTCGGCACCTTTGCAGCGCTCCAACGTGTGGTCGACTACCGCAGCCTCGCCGCAGTGATCATCACACATCGTCACGCCGATCACAGCGCCGACCTCTTCGGCTTCTATCACGCGATCAAGCATGGAGCCGAACCACTGGTGGGCTTTCCGATCTACAGTCCCGCCGGATTCAGGGAGGCGTTCACCGACTACTTGGGCGGAGCCGGACACGAACCGGAGCCCACGCTGAGGTTCATCGCGGTCGAGGACGACTCAGAGCACTCCATCGGGTCGATTGCGATGCGATTCGCTGCGACCGACCATCCCGTTCCGACTGTGGCAATCCGTTTCGAGGCAGACGGCAGGACACTGGCCTACTCGAGCGACACCGGACCTCGTGGTGCATGGCCGTCCATTGCCGAACGTGCCGACGTGTTCCTGTGCGAAGCGACATACCAGGGTGCCACAGAGAACAAACCATTCACGCAGCATCTGACCGCCGGCGAAGCCGGACGCATCGCCCGCGAGCAGACCGTCGATCGGCTGGTGATCACGCACATCTGGCCGATGCTCGATCCGGGCCGGTCGCTCAAGGAAGCCGAACGGAGCTTCGGCAAACCGGTTGGATTGGCATCTGTCGGAATGGTTGTCGAGGTGTAGGGAGGAATCGTGGTGCGAACCGAGCGAGGAGGCGCCGAGCTGCGCCGAGTGCGAATCACACAAGGATATACGGAGATGACACCGGGATCGGTGTTGATCGAAATGGGCAGAACACGGGTGCTCTGCACCGCATCGATCGAGGCAGATGTACCTCGTTGGCTTCGCGGTGGCAAGAAGGGCTGGGTCACCGCCGAATACTCGATGCTGCCCGGATCGAGCAACGAACGGGTGCGTCGAGACAGCTACACAGGAGGGCGGTCCAAGGAGATCTCTCGACTGATAGGCCGATCGTTGCGGTCCATCGTTCGCTTGGAGGCCATGGGGGAGATGATGATGCGCATCGACTGTGATGTCATCCAAGCGGATGGTGGTACTCGGTGTGCGTCGATCACCGGCGCGTGGATCGCCATGCACGACGCCTTCGAGGAGGCCGTCGCCAAGGGCGTCCTGGGGTCGAGTCCGATCATCGACCGTGTTGCAGCCGTTTCCGTGGGGCTCGTCGATGGTGAGCCACTTCTCGACCTCGAGTATGGAGAGGACGTTGCGGCCGAGGTGGACATGAACGTGGTGATGACGGGCCAGAGGCTCTTGGTGGAAGTGCAGGGGACGGCCGAACACGCCCCGTTCTCGCGCAAGGA
>CAZBXV010000089.1:0-4659 GCA_964496205.1 uncultured Acidimicrobiia bacterium | reverse complement strand
GAAACGAACAACGTGACCGATATTGCCCGGGGCGTACCGGTTCAGGTCCCCTAGGACGCCGCCAGGGCATCGTGAGCCGCAGCAGGCCGGCAGACACCTTGGGCGACGGCCACTGGCTATTTGATGATCAGCTCCGGGTGTGTACGCACCCGCGGTTTCGTGGATTCGAGCGTCGCAGCGAACTCATCGAAGGCCGTGTCGGCGTCGCTGCCCGGAGCAGCGACCGCCACCGGCATCCCTTCGTCCGCGCCGGCACGCATCGCCGGAACGAGAGGGATCTGAGCCATCAGCGGAACGTTCAGCTCCGAGGCGAGCTGGGCACCCCCGCCGCTGCCGAACAGCGGGTAGCGGGTCCCGTCATCGCCTGTGAACCATGACATGTTCTCGACCACTCCTATAACGTCCTGGTTGACCTTCTCAGCCATCAAGGCAGCCTTCTTGGCAACACGCTGTGCAGTTGGTTGCGGGGTCGTCACGACCAGAACTTCAGCCCGGGGAAGGAACTGTGATAGGGAGATCGCGACGTCACCGGTCCCCGGCGGGGTATCGATGAGCAGATAGTCGGGTTCGTCCCAGAACACGTCGGTGAGAAACTGCTCCAACGCCTTGTGGAGCATTGGGCCGCGCCAGATCACCGCTTGGTCCGGCTGGACGAAGTAGTCCATGGACATGACCCGAACACCGTAGCCTTGCGGAGCGATCAGTGATCCTCCTGCGACTGTCGGTGGGCTGAGCACTCCGAGCATCCTCGGAATGGAGAATCCGTACACATCGGCGTCGATGAGACCCACAGACTTGCCTCTCGATGCCAGCGTCACGGCGAGATTCGACGCAATCGAGGACTTCCCGACTCCGCCTTTGCCGCTGGTGATCGTGATCACCCTCGTTTTCGAACCTGGACCGCCTGCCGGCGTCTTCTCTGGCCGGAGACGGGCCATCAATGCGTCTGCTTCCTCATCTGTGAGCGTCGCGTGCGTGATCGCTGCCCCCTCGATGCCTTCCACCGATCTCGCCGCTTCGTCGATCGCGGCGTCCAGCCGACGCTCGTACGGGTAGTGAGGGTCGATCAAGGCGACGGTGATTCTGGCAGTGCCGCCTCTCACCTTGAGTTCGGTGATGGCACCGAGCTCATCGAGTGTCCTTCCGAGCTGGGGTTCGATGACACCGCCGATTGCCGTTGCTACGTCCTTCATTGCAAGTCCTATCTGCACAGTGCTTAGAAGCAGAGCAAAACTATAGTGACGACGTGGATGTCCGGACCTTGGAGCGAAACCTCGACAAGCTGACCGCGACACTCGGCGATCCCACCAGACGATCCATCTATCTCCGCATTCGTTCTTCCGAGGAACCACTGACCGCGGCCACGATTGCAAAGGAGTTCGGGATCCACCCGAATGTCGCTCGGCATCATCTCGACCGTCTCGCGGACGAGGGATATCTCGAGGTGACTCGTCGCCGCCAGAGCGGCAAGACCGGTCCGGGTGCGGGGCGGCCGGCCAAGTGCTACTCGCCGACTGGCAAGGAAATCGATCTGCGGTTTCCCAGCCGGCGCCTCGACCTGCTCGTCGATCTGCTGGTTCGCATGGTCATGCGCCTGTCCCCCGCCGATGGAACGGCCACCGCGCTCGAGGTGGGTCGGGACTTCGGTCACGATTTGGCCGAGAGCCTGAAACTCGATGCGTCCGCCGACAAGCTCGAAACCGTTGCCGCCCTGTTGCGTCACGAAGGGTTCGAGATCGATTCCGAGGGCGACAAGCTCCTCACACGGTACTGCCCGTTCGGCGCGAGTTCTTTTGAACATCCCGAGGTGCTGTGTGCCCTCGACAGAGGCATCATGGCAGGGATCTTCGAGGTGATCGCCCCCAAGTCGGCCCTGCAACTCGAACCGAACCTGGGCCCGGCGCACGCCTGCATCACGAGTTTCTGACCCGGTCAGACCACCCGTCACCCGTCGGTACACTGGGGCGCAGAACTCAGTGAGGTGACGCATGATCGAAAACGCCCGTCACACGATGTCCACACCGCTCGGTGACCGCACCGTCCACCGACTCGACGCAATCGATGCGGACATCGACCGACTCCCTTACTCCATCAAGGTCCTGCTCGAAGCGGTCCTTCGCAACGTCGACGGTCACGCGGTGACGGAGAAGGACGTACGCACACTCGCCACGTACGACCACTCCCTCCTCGGGACCTCCGAGGTCCCGTTCATGCCGGGACGTGTCGTTCTTCAGGACTTCACCGGCGTTCCTGCCGTCGTCGATCTCGCCGCCATGCGCAGCGCAATCGTGGCAATGACAGGCGACGAGGCATCCGCACAGAAGGTGAACCCCCTCGTCCCGTGCGACCTGGTGATCGACCACTCCGTGCAAGTGGACGCGTTCAACTCTGGGATGGCCCTCCAAATCAACGCAGCAAAAGAGTTCGAGCGCAACAAGGAACGCTACGAGTTCCTCAAGTGGGGCACATCCGCCTTTTCGAGCTTCCGTGTCGTGCCGCCGGAGACAGGCATCGTCCACCAGGTGAACCTCGAGTATCTGGCCAAGGTCGTGTGGGACAACGGTGACACGCTTTATCCGGACAGCCTCGTCGGCACCGACTCGCACACCACGATGATCAACGGGCTTGGCGTGCTCGGATGGGGTGTCGGAGGCATCGAAGCCGAGGCGGTGATGCTCGGGCAGCCGATCTACATGCTGGTCCCCGAAGTCGTCGGTTTCCGGTTGACGGGCCGTCTGGCCGAAGGGGCAACCGCAACAGACCTGGTTTTGCGGGTCACCGAGATGCTCCGCAAGCACGGGGTGGTCGGCAAGTTCGTTGAGTTCTTCGGCCCTGGCCTTGAAGACATGCCTCTCGCGAACCGGGCGACGATCGCCAACATGGCTCCCGAGTATGGCGCGACGATGGGCTACTTCCCCGTCGACGCCCAGACACTCACCTACATGCGCCTCACCGGACGCGACGAACGGCTCGTCGAGACGGTCGAGGCGTACACGAAAGCCCAAGGTCTGTGGCGCAACGATGCCGTCGTCGCCGACTACGTGTCGGCCCTCGAACTCGACATGTCGACAGTCGTCCCGTCGCTGGCCGGCCCGAAGCGGCCCCAGGACCGTATCGCGCTGACCGACATGCAGTCGAAGTGGCGCTCGGACCTCGCGTCGACCTTCGGCCGTCCCGGAGACACCCTCGTCAAGACGCACGTCGCCATGAACGGCGATTCGTTCGATCTCGCCGACGGCGACGTGGTGATCGCCGCGATCACCTCGTGCACGAACACCTCCAACCCGAGTGTGATGGTCGGCGCGGGGCTGGTCGCACGCAAGGCAAGAGCCCGAGGACTCCAGCGCAAACCGTGGGTCAAAACGTCACTCGCGCCCGGCTCCAAGGTCGTAACGGACTACCTGACCGGGTCAGGACTGCTCGACGATCTCGAGGCGTGCGGCTTCTATCTCGTCGGGTATGGGTGCACGACCTGCATCGGGAACTCGGGACCCCTGCCCGACCCGATCCACGACGCCATTCAGCAGTCAGACCTGGTGGCCACGTCGGTGCTCTCCGGCAACCGAAACTTCGAAGGCAGGATCTCGCCGGATGTGCGGGCGAACTACCTGGCATCGCCGCCGATGGTCGTCGCGTACGCGCTTGCCGGCACGGTCGACATTGACTTGGTCACCGATCCGATAGGCACGGACTCTGACGGGACCGATGTGTATCTCAGAGACATCTGGCCAACCCAGTCCGAGATCGACGAGATCGTCGCAGCACACGTCCACCGGGACCAGTTCGAGAGGGAGTATGCCAACGTGTTCGAGGGCCCCGAACAGTGGCGAGCGATCGAAACGTCCGGCGGTGCCCTCTACGACTGGCAAGAGGACAGCACCTACATCCAGGAACCGCCGTTCTTCCAGGGGCTCACGCAGGAGATCAGGCCGATTGAACCGATCAGCGGCGCTCGGGTACTCGCCAAGCTCGGCGAATCGGTGACAACCGATCACATCAGCCCTGCCGGCTCGATCGGCCCCGACTCGCCTGCCGGCAAGTATCTGATCAACCATGGCGTCGAACGGGCGATGTTCAACAGCTACGGATCACGCCGGGGCAACGACCGGGTGATGACCAGGGGAACGTTCGCCAACATCCGTGTCCGCAACCAGCTCGCACCCGGTACCGAAGGCGGGTTCACGACCGATTTCCTGAACGGTGAGGTCACGACGATCTACGAAGCCTCGCTCGACTACATGAAGGCGGGTGTTCCGCTGGTCGTGCTCGCGGGCAAGGACTACGGCATGGGCAGCTCCCGTGACTGGGCCGCCAAAGGCACGTTCCTGCTCGGTGTGAAGGCGGTGATCGCCGAGAGCTACGAGCGGATCCACCGTTCGAACCTGGTCGGGATGGGTGTGTTGCCGCTCCAGTTCGCTCCTGGCGAGACGGCGGCGACCCTCGGCCTCGACGGCACGGAGACCTTTGACATCGCCATCGACGACGATCTTCAGCCGATGCAGAAGGTTCAGGTCACGGTGACGGGCGGTGACGGGACGGTCAAGCAGTTCGTTGTGACGGCCAGGGTCGATACTCCGATCGAGGTCGAGTACTACCGCAACGGGGGAATCCTCCACACGGTGCTGCGGCACATGGCAGCGAGCTAGAGGGTCCCTGGCG
>CAZBXV010000088.1:0-4800 GCA_964496205.1 uncultured Acidimicrobiia bacterium | reverse complement strand
ACTAGGGGAAACGCAAGCTCCGGGGGTGAGACTCGAACTCACAACCTGCGGATTAACAGTCCGTTGCTCTGCCGATTGAGCTACCCCGGAAGGGACTGCGATGCTACCACCGTAGAATTGGGACTCGTAAAGAAGGAGCACCCATGCGATTCAGACTTGGCCTGCTGATCGGCTTCGCCGTCGGGTACGTTCTCGGCGCGAAGGCCGGCAAGGAACGCTACGACCAGATCGCCAACGCGTTCAAGGGTTTCGCGGACATCGACGGCGTCCAGAAGGCAACCGACAAGATGAAGCACACGGTGGGCGACGGCATGTCCAGCGCGTCGGAAGCGATCAGAAACACCATCGACACCTAGCCCGGCTAGCCCTCGTCGAGGAACCCCTCCAGCCGCTTCGAGCGGGCCGGCTGGCGAAGCTTCATCAGTGCTTTCGTTTCGAGCTGACGAATCCGCTCCCTCGTCACGTTGAAGTGACGGCCTACTTCCTCGAGTGTGCGGACCGTCCCGTCCTCCAGCCCGAACCGCATGATGATCACTTGGCGTTCACGATCGTTCAGCTCCTCGAGCGCGTGAGCCACGTACTCCTGGAGCAGCTTGAACGACGCGGCCTCCACCGGCACATCGGCCTCGGTGTCCTGTACGAAATCGCCAAGCGTCGAATCCTCTTCTTCCCCGAGCGGCGTCTCCAACGACACAGGATCCTGGGCGATCCTCCGCAGCTCGGACACCCGATCCGGTTCGACCTCCAGCTCCGCTGCGATCTCTGCGATGGTTGGCTCCCGTCCATACTCCTGGAGGAGGCGTCGCTGCACGCGGGCGAGCTTGTTGATCGTCTCCACCATGTGGACCGGCACCCGGATCGTGCGGCCCTGGTCGGCAAGCGCACGAGTCACGGCCTGGCGAATCCACCACGTCGCGTAGGTCGAGAACTTGAACCCTTTGCGGTAGTCGAACTTCTCCACCGCACGCATCAAGCCCAGGTTGCCCTCCTGGAACAAGTCGAGCAGCGGCATACCCCGGCCCACGTAGCGCTTGGCGATTGACACGACCAGCCGCAAGTTCGCCTCAACCAAACGCTGCTGCGCAGACTCGCCACGCCTGACATCACGGGTGAGAATTACCCGATCCTCGACCGTCAGCGTAGAGGATTCCTCTTCCATCCGATCCGACGCTCGGCGCCCTGCTTCGATCAGCATCGCCAGCTCGACCTCCTGCTGGGGTGTGAGCAATGCGATCCTGCCGATCTCGCGCAAGTACATCCGAACCGGATCCGACACCGCCGACAGGTCGTCGTCGGCCAGATTCGTGTCGAGGACGTCGTCGCTGTCCTCTTCGATTCGCACGTCCTTTGATCGGAGACTGTCGGCAACCCGGTCGAAGGACTCTGCGGGCGCCTTGGCGTCCTCCAGTTCCTGCTGAATCTCGCCCACTGTCACGAACCCTCGCTGCGAGGCGCGCTTGGCGAGCGCATCGATCAATGCTTTGAGTGAATCAGTCATCTCATCTCACGCTTGGCCTTCTCCAACCGTATCAACTCGGGGAACAGCTTGGAACGGGTATCGGCATCGGCGTCGGCAAGCTTGCGGCGAATCTTCGCCATTTCCTCGTCAAGCCCGGCTTTCCGGAGACGGCGAACCAGACCCTGGGGGTCTTCCAGCGGCTGCTCATCCACGAGAAGCATGCGGATCAGTCTCCCGGTCTCATCATCGCGTTCGCCCACGGTGGCCCCGAGATCCGGCCGGCGGCCCGGTGGCAGACCATCCAAAGCATCGACGAGAAGGGCGTAGGCGGAGCGATGAGTGTCGCCGCTGAACAGCGATTCGTCGATCTCGAGCCCTTCCAGCCGCGGGTCGTTGATGGCGAGTACTCGAAGAAGTTGACGTTCGGCCTTCTGCGCACCCGACGATCTCTGGGCAGCTGCTCCCCCACTCGGTACGCCGCCTGCCGATCCTCGCTCCACCATGCGCAAGATCGGATCGAACTCCGACCCCACCTTTCGTGCGACATAGCGGGCATACTCCCTGCGGACCAGTGGGGCGGGCTGCCGAGCCACCAGCGCAGTCGTTGCGGTGATCGCCCTCGCCCGTGCCTCGGGTTCCGACAGATCGAACCGGGCTAGTTCACGATCGAGCCTGAACTGAAGCAACGGGATCGATCGGTCGATCGCCATACGCAGCTCATCGGCGCGCCCTTCCTTCACGAGGTCCGCCGGGTCCTTGCCCTGCGACATCAGCGCGACACGGAGATCGAGCTCGAGGCGGACGGGTGTCTCCAACGTGTCACCACGGATGGCAGCACCGGCACCCGCCTCATCCGCATCGAACGCCAGCACGACGCGCTCGGAGAAGCGTCGCAACAGGTCGAAGTGGTCCTCCCCCAGCGCCGTCCCACAGGTCGCGACCGCTTCTTCCATGCCGGCAAGGTGCATCCCGATCACGTCCGTATAGCCCTCGACAACGACAGAGAACCCTGACCGGGCGATCTGTGCCTTCGCCAAGCTCAGTCCGTAGAGGAGCCGGGCCTTCTGGTACAGACGCGTCTCGGGGCTGTTCAGGTACTTGGGTCCCTCCCCGTCCAGGAGACGAGCCCCGAAACCGACCGGATCGCCGCGCAGGTCGTAGATGGGAAACATGATCCTGCCACGGAACCAGTCACGTAGACCGCCGCGGCTGTTCCGAACGGCCAGACCGGCATTGATCATCGTCTTCTGTGGAACCTTCAGATCACGGAAGTGTTTGACCAGCTCATCCCATCCCGCCGGCGAGAATCCGAGCTGGAATCGGTCGATCACCGACCCGTCGTAGCCACGACCCCGCAGGTACGCCCGTGCCTTTCCCGCGTCCGCGCCGCCGCGCAGGCGTTCGGTGTAGAAGTCAATGGCGAGACGGACCGCATCCACCAGCGCCTCCCGTTCCCCCTTCCGCTTGGCGGCGGCAGGATCCCGATGCAGCGTCACACCCGCCCTCGATGCCAGATACTCGACCGACTCGTTGAATCCGAGCCCTTGGGTCATCTGCACAAACTTGAAGACATCCCCGCCGACTCCGCAGCCAAAACAGTGGAAAAGGCCCTGACCAATATCGATGGACAGCGAAGGGGTCTTCTCCTGATGGAACGGGCAGATGGCCTTGTAGGTGCGTCCCGTCTTCTTGACGGTCGTCACCCCTTCGAGCAGTTCCACGATGTTCGTGGCAGCCCGAACGCGTTCGATGTCACTCTGCTGGTAGGCCACGCAGCGAGTGTAGGCGACCGCCCCCACCCTGAGGAGAGGCCCGCACCCCCGTGTTCGATCCAAACAACCCACCTCTCACAGGAATGGCGGGGACGGGTTTCGTATACTCGGACCCATGCACATCGCGTTCCTCAATCCCCAGGGCAACTTCGATTCTCAGGACCGCTACTGGACGCAGCACCCCGACTTCGGGGGACAGCTCGTCTATGTGAAGCAGGTCGCCAACGCCCTCGTCGCCCAGGGACACGACGTCGACATCCTTACCCGGCGCGTCGCCGATGAGAAGTGGAGCGGTTTCGAAGCACAGCTCGACGGGTACCCGGACGGGGCGCGTATCGTGCGCCTCGATGCCGGTCCCGATCCGCGGTTTCTCCGCAAGGAGGATCTCTGGCCGTACCTCGGTTCCGAGTGGGTGCCCAACATCCTGTCTTTCTATGGGGAGAACTTGCCCGACGCGTTCACTGCTCACTACGCGGACGGCGGGATCAGTGCAGCGATCATCCGCTCGAAGACCGGCATCCCGTATACGTTCACTGGTCACTCGCTGGGTGCCCAGAAACGAGACGGGCTCCAGGCGCAGGGCGCGTCGATCAACGAAGACCGATACCACTTTGCGACGCGGATCGCCGCCGAGAGGAGCGCACTGGAGAATGCAGGCGTCGTCATCACTTCGACGCGCCAAGAACGCTTCCGGCAGTACGGGCACGAAGCCTACGCAGGCGCCATCGACACCGCCGACGACTCCCGATTCGCCGTCGTGCCGCCCGGGGTGAACCAATCGGTCTTCTCACCGGACCCCACCCCCGACGACGCCGACGTGGCCGCTCGCATTGCCGCATTCCTGGCACGCGACGTGGCTCCCGGTCGAACGAACCTGCCGGCGGTGATCGCGTCAAGCCGGCTGGACGCAAAGAAGAACCACCGGGTGCTCGTCGACGCATTCGGCCGCAACAGCACGCTCAGAGAGACCGCCAACCTCGTGATCATCACCGGCGCCCTCGACGATCCGCTCCACGACGACAGTGGCGCTTCGCCATCCGAGCTCGAGGTCCTCCACGACCTCACGGCAGCAATCACCGCGTATGGCCTGGAGGGACGGGTTTCAGCGTTCCAGATCTCCGGGCAACCCAACCTCGCCGCTGCATATCGAACCTTCGCGAGCAGGCGGTCGGTGTTCGCGCTCACCGCCTTGTATGAGCCGTTTGGGCTCGCTCCCCTCGAAGCAGCCTCCACCGGGCTTCCCGCAGTCGTGACCGACCGGGGCGGGCCCACCGAGAGCTTCCACGAAGGCGGCCAGGACTTCGGGGTGCTCGTCGACCCCTACGACCCCGACGATGTCGCGTCAGGGCTCCTGAAGTCCCTGGGTGGCGACTGGGGCTACTTCGCCCGGGCAGGACGCGAGCGGGTTCTCAGTCGCTACACGTGGGATCGGACCGCCGAGGGGTATCTTGCGGCAATCGAACGGGCCAAAGCCGATCGCCCGGCCTTCCCGATCCCTCAACGGTTCCTCAGCGCCTAGTGGTCTAGGAGGCGGCCATCCTGCGGTGACGTTCGGTGAACAGATCGGCC
>CAZBXV010000087.1:0-4830 GCA_964496205.1 uncultured Acidimicrobiia bacterium | reverse complement strand
GTACCGGGAGAGGGATTCGAACCCTCACGCCCTTTCGGACAACGGATTTTGAGTCCGTCGCGTCTACCGTTCCGCCATCCCGGCTCGATGTCGGGGACAGTATGGTACGACACGTGGGACGCATCGAACGCAAGATCTTCAGACTGAACGACGAGATCGCCCGCATCGACCAGGAACGGAAGCTGGTCCGCGAAGAACTCAGCTATCACCGGCTCATCGCGGACGACGCTCAACGCGACGCGGTAGTCGGCAACGCCGAAGACCGCGCGTTCGCCAAAGAGACCTCCGGCGACGTGCCACGGTTCGAACGTGCCCTTGCAGACTTGCAGCAGAAGCGCATGTCCCTGGAAGAGAAACGGGCGGAACTGCTCGCCAAACTGAAGGACGTCTGATGTCGACACTCGCGATCCTCGACGGCCACAGCCTCGCCTACCGGGCCTTCTATGCCCTCCCGGAGGATCTCGCCACGTCCTCTGGACAGCAAACGAACTCCGTGTACGGGTTCACGTCGATGCTGCTGAAGCTGATGGCCGAGCACACCCCTGATGGGCTGGCCGTCGCGTGGGATACCCCTGCACCGACATTCCGCAAGGAGGCGTACGAGCCGTACAAGGCGCAACGGTCCAAGGCACCCGACTCGTTTCGGAGTCAACTGCCCCTGATCCGTGAAGTCGTGGACAGTCTCGGTATCACCCAGGTGGAGGTTGAGGGTTTCGAAGCCGACGATGTAATTGCCACGGTCGCGTCGAAAGCCGAGGCATCTGGATGGGACGTGCTGGTGGTCACCGGCGACCGGGACTCGTTTCAACTCATCGACGACCACGTCACGATCGTGTACACACGCCGCGGAATCTCTGACATCGTCATGGCAGACGCCGAGTGGGTACAGGCTCGATACGCCGTTGCCCCGGCCGCCTACGTCGACTACGCAGCGCTCCGTGGAGACACCTCGGACAACCTTCCGGGGGTCCCCGGAGTGGGGGAGAAGACCGCCGCGAAGCTCATCGGACAATACGGAAACGTCGAGGGCGTCTATCTGCATCTCGAGGATCTCACACCGAGACTACGGGAGAACCTCGAAGGTGCCCGCGAGCAGGTGTTTCTCAATCGACGGTTGATGGAGCTGCAACGCGACGTCGATGTCGGAGTGGACCTCGAAGGACTCATGGAACGCGACTGGGATCGTGACCGGGCACGACACCTGTTCGAGTCTCTTGAGTTCAGGGTGTTGTGGGAGCGACTGGCCGGCCAGGATGAGGTCGAACCGGGGGAGCCGCTCGATGTCACCACCAGGTCCCTTCTCGATCCTGCCGAGATCGCGGAGGTGGCCGGCTCCACGTCTCCGTTCGTCATCGAACCCGTCTGGTCCCGGGACGACCTCGATGGGATTGCGTTCTTCGAAGGGGATGACGCTGCCGCATTCGTGCCGGTCGACCACCTCGACGCGCTGGCACGTGTGCTTGCCGATCCGGACCATCCAAAGGTACTCCACGATGCCAAACCGTTTGTGAGGTACCTCATCGAACACGACATGGCGTTCGAGGGGCTGGGGTTCGATTGCACGATCGCCGCGTATCTGCTCAACCCGGCCTCCCGATCATTCGACTTGGCCGAAATGGCCGAGAGCGTACTCGGAGTCGAGGTCACGTCTCCGGATCAGAAGGGCAGACAAGGCACACTCGACTTCGGAGGGGGACCCGACATCGACGCCGCGGGCACCAACGCCGTTGCGGTCGCGCGAATCGCCGAGAAGTTGGAGGAACAGGTCGGCTCGGAAAGGACCCTCCTCGACGAGTTCGAACTGCCCCTCGTCGGGGTACTCGCGCGAATGGAGGCAATCGGGATTCGGGTGGATCGCCAGTACCTCGAGAACCTCGGTGTCGAGATCAGAAGCGAACTGGCTTCGCTCGAGAGCGACATCTACGACGCAGCAGGGTCGGTGTTCAACATCAACTCGACCGCCCAGCTCAGCACCGTGCTGTTCGAGGATCTGGCACTTCCCGTGTTGAAGAAGACGCCCAAAGGGGCCCCCTCAACGGACCACTCGGTGCTCGTCAAACTCGCCGATGCGCATCCGATGGTCGCTTCGCTCCTCAAGTATCGGGAGTTCGAGAAGCTTCGCTCGACCTACGTCGAGGGCTATCTCCCGCTGATCGCAGCCGACGGGCGCATCCATACCCGGTTCAATCAGACGGCGGCCGCGACGGGCCGCCTGTCGTCGGACAACCCGAACCTCCAGAACATCCCCGTACGATCCGAGACGGGAATGACGATCCGGCGTGCGTTCGTTCCCGAACCCGGATGGCAGTTCGTCGTCGCCGACTACTCCCAGATCGAACTGCGTGTCCTGGCGCACTTGAGCCTGGACCCCGGGCTGATCGAAGCCTTCGAAGGTGAGAGTGCCGACATTCACACCGAGACCGCTGCCCGGGTGTTCGACATCGACCCGTCCAACGTCACGCATGAGATGCGACGACGCGCCAAAGCCATCAACTTCGGACTCCTCTACGGAATGGAGGCGTACGGCCTTGCCGCCCGACTCGAGATCTCTCGAGAGGAGGCCGCCGAACACATCGAGGAGTACTTCACTCAGTTCCCGAAGGTGAAGGACTACCTTGCTTCCGTCGTGTCTGAGGCCCGTTCTCGCGGCTACACGGAGACCATGTTCGGGCGTCGTCGGTACCTGCCGGAGTTGTCCAGCGACAACTACCGTATCCGCCAGATGGGGGAGCGGATGGCGCTGAACGCCCCTGTGCAAGGTTCGGCCGCCGACATCATCAAGAAGGCGATGATCGACCTCGACGCGGTGCTCGAACCCTTGCAGACTCGCCAGCTACTCCAGATCCACGACGAGCTGGTCATCGAGACGCCACCCGGCGAGCAGGAAACCGCCACAAGGCTGCTCCGAGACACGATGGAGCATGTCGCGGAGCTGCGTGTACCTCTCAAGGTCGACGTTGGTTCGGGCGGCAACCTCGCTGACTGCAAAGCCTGACGAGATCAGTTCAGGGAGGCGGATCCAGTCAAGAAAGCGGTGATCTCCTCGACCGGTCGGACACTCCGTTCGCCCGTCTCCCGTCTGGTGACTTCGACACCACCTGCCTTCAGGGAGCGGGGGCTGACGGTCAGGATCCACGGCATGCCGAGGAGCTCGGCGTCGGTCAGTTTCACTCCCGGCGACTCGTCGCGATCGTCGTAGAGGATCTCGTATCCGGGCCCGGCGCCGATGGCGGCCTCGTACAACGTGTCGGCGGTGGAGGCGACATCCTCGTTCTTTGCCGCCCCCAACGTGACCAGGTGGGCCCTGTATGGTGCGACTTGCTCCGGCCAGACGATGCCCTTGTCGTCATGGTGAGCTTCCACGACGCAGGCCACGCTACGTCCGAGCCCGATTCCGTACGAACCCATGACGATCGGGTGGCGCTCACCGTCCTCGTCGAGGTACTCGGCGCCCAGAGCCTCCGTGTACTTGGTGCCCAGCTTGAAGATGTTGCCCACTTCGATTCCGTTGCGGAGGACTACGCCTTCACCACATGTCGGGCATCGGTCACCTTCCCTCACATTTGCGATGTCGGCGATCACGTCGGGCGTGTAGTCACGAGGCACGTTCACGTTGAGAAGGTGATACCCGGGACGATTGGCCCCTGCGACGAGGTTGGGGGAGTTTGCCGCGAGCTCATCGACAACGACCAGGGTATCCCGGGCGCCGATCGGTGAGCCGTAGCCGGCCTCCATGCCATGTTCCTTGATCTCCTCCACCTGCGCCGGCCGTAACCCTCCGACCGCCTTGATCGCGTTGGTGAGTTTCGTCTCATTGACCTCGAAATCCCCTCGCACGATCGCGACCACAAACCGCTCGTCACCGGTGACGAAGAACGTCGCTTTGGCCGTACGACTCGTTGGTACGTCGAGGAATGCAGCGAGCGCGTCGATCGTGGTTGCGTCCGGGGTCTCGACTTCCTCGGTCGGCAGCAGCTCTCCCTGTGGGGGAGCAGCCGTTGTGGAAGGTGCGACCTGCCGGTTTGCCGCGTACCCGCAGGTCTCGCAGATGACGAGCACGTCTTCGCCGGCCGGGTTCAGCACCATGAACTCGTGAGCGAGTGAACCGCCCATCATCCCGACGTCGGAGCTGACGGCGATCGCGTCGAGACCCAGACGCTGGAAGATCGTTGTGTAGGCCCGGTGATGGGCCCAGTAGGCAGCGTCGAGGCCCGCCTCGTCACGATCGCAGCTGTAGCTGTCCTTCATCACGAACTCGCGGACTCGAATCAGACCGCCTCTCGAGCGAGGCTCGTCACGGAACTTGGTCTGGAAGTGGTAGATGATCACGGGTAGTTGGCGATAGCTGTGAACGATGTCCCGGAGAAGGTCGGCCACGACCTCCTCGTGGGTCATGGCCAAGACCATGTCCCGCCCACCGCGGTCCTCGAAGCGGGCCATTTCAGGGCCGATGGCGTCGTAGCGACCTGTCTCTCGCCACAGGTCTGCGGGATGCACGACGGGCATCTCCATCTCCTGGCCACCTATCGCGTCGAGCTCCTCCCGAATCACCTGCTCGACCTTCTTCGTGGCACGGAAGCCCAGAGGCAGCAACGAGTAGATCCCCGCACCGAGACGTCTGACATAGCCGGCACGTACGAGCAGCCGGTGCGACGGCATGTCAGCGTCGGCCGGATCGTCCCTGAGCGTCACAAAGAAGAGCTGAGAAAGGCGCATGGGGAGAGAGGATAACGGCGAGTTGCAGCAGGCGTTCGTCATCGGTCCCCCCGGCGAGCCCGTGGGGCTTTTTGTCTGTCCCCCCAGGAGCCCGTAGGGCGACGTTGGGGGGAA
>CAZBXV010000086.1:0-4932 GCA_964496205.1 uncultured Acidimicrobiia bacterium | reverse complement strand
GCACGAACGAGCGCCTGAGGGTCTCAGACGCCGACGCCGCCGTTGGCTTCTACCGTCGGCTCATTCAAGGAAGCACGCCTGAGGTGGCCTCAGGTCCGCGCTCCGAAGACGTGTGAACCGCCGCTCGACGACAGATCGCTAGCGCAACAGCGGGGCAACCGGCGCTGGCGGTCTGGACCAATCCTGGATCGCAATCGGGCATCGTGACGGGAGAGGAAGGAGCGCGACATGACGAAGCGATGGTCGCTCGTCTGGCTCTGTGCCGTGCTGGTGCTCGTTGCATCAACAGGGTGTGCCCGAGCGAAGGCGATGAACATGAACGAACCGTGGGATCTGGTCTGGTACAGCGACTCGACCGGGTTCGATCTCGCGGACATGTGGGGTGAGCGGATCAACCAGGAGCTTGGGGTCGAGGTGCGAGTGCACGACTACTCGGCCGGTGGCTTGTCAGCGGCCCAGATCCTCCAGTGGATCGGAACTGGCGGCGGAAGCCTCCCGAAGATGAGGACCACCGTCGCCGACGCCGAGATCATCGTTGTGTATGGCAACCCCGAGGACTCCGGGACCACATCGGACATCGGAACCTGCGTGTCGACATCACCCCAGCCACGTGACCCGCCGGTCGCCTACAGCGACGAGGACTTCGCCCCGTACCGGGATGTGCTCACACAGATCTACGACATCATCTTCGAGCTGCGAAAGGGCAATGCAACCATCGTCCGTACCTACGACGCGTACAACCCGGTGCTCAGCCCATGGAAGGAAGCCGGCATCGCCGACCAGTGCGTCGCTGCATGGAACGAGTGGTCCAAGTCGGTCCATGATGTGGCAGCCGAGTACAACGTGCCGGTCGTTCCCATCTACGACCTGTTCAACGGTCCCAACCACAACGAGGACCCACGGGACAAGGGCTACATCTGGGCCGACGGCCAGCATCCGAGCGACGAAGGCAAGGCGGTGATGGTCCAGGCGTTCGACGCAGCCGGGTATGAGCCGGTGGACAGGTAGCGTCCAACACAGGAGCGACCGTTGGGGTGCTGGGCACGACCGGACGCCCGAAGACGTGAGGGGCGATTCCCGGCAACCGAGCCCGCCATCCGATCAGCAAGCCCCGTGTCGAATACTCCCCAACGTCGCTGCATTCCTGGGGAGGGAACACATCGCCGCGCCCCTGAGATGGTGCCGGAGGCGGGATTCCCCTCCCCGCCTCCGGCGATCGCGGTGCGTCTGCTCCTCCCGGGCGGAGAGGCGCTTGGCAGACGAACCACTACCCCACGCCGGCCAGGTCGGACACCGAACGCGGCTGCGTGTCGACCGCCACCGGTTCCTTCACCACCGGCAGACTCGCCCGTTCGGACAGACGAGCAACCTGCGGAGTCACCCGCGACGTCCACGACCCGACAGCCTGATTGAACGCCCCGGTCGCTGACTCGAGCCCCCGGCCAATCTTGGCGAAATGGTCGACGAACGTGCCTAGCCGGCGGTGCAGCTCCTTGGCATCATCCACGATCAGCCGCGCCTCCGACACGGCTCGCTGCTCGACGAGGAGCTGCGCTGCGGCACGCAACACTGCCAGCAGCGTCGATGGGCCGGCCACGACGATCCGCAAGGCCATCAACCGATCGAACAAGCCCGGATCGGCGGTCATCGCCGCCTGAAACACGGCCTCGTGCGGCAGGTACAGCACGACGAACCCGCCGGCGGCATCCTGCTGGTAGCCACGATCGACGAGGCTCTTCGCCTCACGTTCGATCTCCTTGGCATGCTCTTGCAGGAGCCGCACCCCCACGGCGGGATCGTCGGCTTCCAGGGCATCGAGAAGGCGTGCGATCGGGAACTTGGCGTCGATGATCAGCTTCCGCTCCCCCGGTAGCCGCACCGTCGCGTCAGGACGGCCGTTGCCGGCGGTGTCCTGCATCACGAAGTCACGTCCCTCCGTCAGCCCTGCATACTCGAGGAGGTTGTGCAGCGTCACCTCCCCCCAGGAGCCGCGCACACGATCGTTGGTGAACACAGCGGCGATCTGGCCGATCTGCTGGCCGAGCGACGACACGTGCCCCTGCACCTGCCCCTCCAGCTTGGCCATGGCCTGCTCGACCTGCGTCACCAGCGGACCCATGTCTGCCGTCACCTCCGGCTGATCTCGACGCCGGGTGAGCAGCCACACCACTGTCCCCGCCACGACGGCACCGCTGACAACGCTCAAGATCAATACGGTCACATTCACCACGTCTATTCCTCCTCACTCACAAGGTATCGAAAGGGTGTGACAGAAACGCGCATGCCGGGTGTTCACGGGTCTCGCAGACCTGCGGGTAGCCTGAACCGATGAAGTTCTTCGCCCTCTTCGCAGTCCTCACGCTGCTGCTCGTGGCGTGCAGCGGCAACTCCTCGACAACGACCACCACGGGACCCGGGACGACGGCTCTGGAAACAACCACGACCGCACCGGCAACCACCACCTCCGAGCCGGCAAGCACGACAACCGAAGCGACGACGACCACGTCGGAACCGACAACCACCACCGAGGCCACCACAACGACGATGGTGACAACAACAACAACGACCGTCCCGGTCACCACCACGATCGCGCTGATGCCCGCCGCCCCGTATACGGTGGCCGCCTACGGCGCGTTCCCTGAGGTGTTCGCCGGATCGGACGGTGCGCAAGGATCGGGATGTGCACCAGGGACCGACACCTTGCCAGACGGGATCTGGTTCGGATACGTGAGGAGCGTCACCGACACCACCCTGTCGTTCGATCTCGCCTGCTTCTGGACTGGTCAGGCCGCCATCGACCACGCAGGCGGCGAAGAGGTGAACAACGACTACTTCATTGGGAACACCAGCTCGGCCCTGAGAACCGTTCCCCGCGACCCCTCCGGCACCGCCTATTGGATCGACGCGTCGGTGCCCGATCTCGCTTTGCAGCCCGTTCCGATGGCCGACTGGCCGGTCGCCGGCGGCAGCCACTACATCCCGTGCCCCGGCGAATACTGCGGGGTCTGGCTCTACGTCAACGGTGGTGTCGCAACAGAGCTGGTCGAGCAGTACCTGCCCTAACGAACGCCTTCGCGCCCCGGTTCGTTCGCCCGGACCTGAGCGTTCAAGAAACCCTCGAATCCCGCCGATGCACCCCTTATGGATTACCAGCCAGGGTCCGACCCGTTCGACCTGCCACCAGACCGTCCCAGCGACGACGTCGCCGTGTCGGTAGCGACCCAGTTCCGCGCGCCCACAAAGAGAAGGAAGCGCGGGCGCGGACCGGTGATGGCGCTCATCGGTTTCGTGGTTGTCCTTGCTTTGGTCGGAGGCGCAGGACTCTTCGCCCGTTCGTGGCTGTCAAGCACGAGCCAAACGGCGGCCGAGAGAATCCCATCGAACGTCGACATCTACGTCGGGATCGACCTTGTGCGGCTTCAGGCATCCGACACCGAAGACCTCATCAACGCCATCGCACGGGCCGTGTCCGGCGACGGTTCGGCAACGGTCGACACGGCCATCACCGAACTCGACCAAGCACTCAACGACGAGCTGGGAGTGACCTTCACCGATGACATCTCCCCGTGGCTTGGACGGACCGCAGCGTTCGGGATGAAACTCCCCGATGATGTCACCGACCCCTACAGCTTGAACACGATCCCGGACATGGTGATCGCCATCGAGGTTCGTGACGACGCCAAGGCCGACGACTTCCTGGATGTGATCGCTGCCCACAGCCCTGGTGACATGACCGAACAGACCTCCGACCACGGCCGCCTCTGGATTGCGATGAACGGTGAAGAAGAGGTGTGGCACGGCGACGGGATCATCCTGCTCGGCACGACCAGCATGGTGGAACGGGCCAGAATCCTGGATCCGTCGATGTCACTGTCGGCAGTTGCCGACTTCCAGACTCTCACCGCCGCCCTTCCGGCGTCGCGGGTTATGACCTCGTACATGCGACCACAGGCGTTCGAATCGATGGTCTCGCTCAGCACGGCTGCCGACCAGCCGGCCGCGGCAGCGTGGAGTGTCGAGGTCACGTCCAGCGGACTCCAGTTCGACATTGTCTCCCCGTCCAACTCCACCATGGCGTCCCTCTACGGCGTCGATGGTCAGGCAAACGCCTTCCTGTCACGACTCGACAGAGACACGGTCGGGATGGTCCAGATGGGCAGTGCTTCCGATCTGTACGACCAGTTCGCGGCTGCGTTCGACGCCATGATGGGCACCGGGATCGGGATGGCGGATGTCACCCCCGAGAACGCTCCGACCCTCGATGACGAGATCGAGCAGGCTGTCGGGTTCGACGTCGTCAACGATCTCATCCGCAAGCTCGACGGACCGACCGGTGTTGCCGCCATTCGCCACGACGACGGATGGGGGTTCATGGGAGCGTTCGCTACCTCCGACCCTGCGGGTGTCGAGGATGCGCTCGGCCGACTGGCGGCCTCAGCGGAAGCCCAAGGGGCTCCTGTTGACCACTCGGGTGCGTTCTACGACCTGGAGGGTGTGAAGGTCGGGACGTCCGGTTACTGGATGGTGATCGGCACCGACGAAGCGGACCTCCAAGCGCTCGGCGCCGGCTCGTCTTCGCCGTTGACGGACTCGCAGAAGTTCCAGCAGGCGACTGCCGGGCTCGAGAAAGGTCAGACGGTCATCGCCTACGTCGATATCAGGTCGCTGGTCGACGAGTTCGCCACCGACCCTGACGTGCACCGCTCGTTGAGCCCGTTCGTGTCGCTGGTGGTGGGTGCGGAGGACGACGGCGGCCTGTTCCGGGGCACCACGATCCTGGTGATCGACACCGATCCGGCTGCCGTGTCGGAAGGCCCGCTGGCGGCAGGACCGACTAACTAGCGGGCGACAAGAGGGCCGCGACCCACCAGACGAAGCACCCCCCTACCCCCGGCGGCTTCGCCACCGGCGGTACTTTCCCCCCAACGCTCG
>CAZBXV010000085.1:0-5163 GCA_964496205.1 uncultured Acidimicrobiia bacterium | reverse complement strand
AACGTGATGTTGTCGTAAATGGACTTGGGAAACGGATTCGGTTTCTGGAACACCATTCCGATACGGCGGCGAACCTCCACCGGATCTACGCCTTCGCCGTACAGATCAATGCCGTGATAGTCGACGGTTCCTTCGATGCGGGCACCAGGGATCAGATCGTTCATGCGATTCAACGTGCGCAGAACGGTCGACTTGCCACACCCAGAGGGGCCGATGAAGGCAGTGATCTCGTTCGCCTGCACCTTCATGGTGATGTCGCGCACGGCAAGGAAATCCCCGTAGAACACGTTGACGTCCTGCATATCGAAAACGACGCCCGGGTTTCCGGCCGTCTCAGATCCGTTCACCTATCACTCCTTGCGGCCAAACCGTAGGCACGATACATGGACGGAACCTCGCTACAAGGTGAACGTCGAGTGAACGTCACTCGCCGATCACGGCGGCTGCGAGCCTCGGGGGAAGAATCCATCGCAACTCACCGCTGCCCGGCTGGAGGAGCGACCACGAGTCGGTCGGCAGGTCGACTCGGGCGATTGCGGCTGTCGGAAACGGATGTCTGCCGCCGCCGACGAGTTCGGACAAGAGCGCCGACCATGTCGGTTCGTGACCGACGATCATCAGTCTCGCCGTCGTATCGGGCTCGGCGGCCACTTCGGCCAGGACCTCTTCGGGGCGGGTGTTGTAGAGCAGGTCGGTGACCCTTATCGGGGTCGGCCACGCACCCTCGTCGGCTGCAAGTCGAACGGTCGTCTCGGCTCGTACCGCTGACGAGGCCACCACTGAGTCCGGCAGCTCATCTGCGTCGGCGAGAATCCGGCCCATCAGTCTGGCCGACCGAACCCCCCGCTCGTTGAGGGGTCGCTCTCGATCGTGTCCAAACGGGGCGTTCCAATCGGACTTGGCGTGGCGCATCAGCAGGAGAGTCTTCACCCGACCAGGCTACCGTTTGCGGGAGGAATCGGTATATTCGGTTCAGGACCACGCCGATAGGGACCACATGGCGAGTGAACCGGCACGTTCCACAACACCTGACCTCAACGACTCCTCGTTGTACTTCAACCGGGAGCTGAGCTGGCTCGCATTCAACGAGCGTGTGCTCGAGGAGGCACTCGACACGCGCCACCCGATCCTGGAACGAGTGAAGTTCCTGTCGATCTTCGGTTCGAATCTCGACGAGTTCTTCATGATTCGCGTGTCGGGACTGAGACGGCAGCTCGAGGCGGGCGTCCTCGAACCGCCTCCGGACGGAATGACGCCTTCAGAGCAGTTGGCCGAGATCCGCAAGACGCTCGTCCCCCATCTCGAAACGATGATGGGCAGCTGGACCAGCGACCTGCAACCCTCGTTGGGCGAGGCCGGAGTGCAGGTTCTGCCGTACGAACAACTGAAGGGCAGACAGCGGAGGCTCCTTCGGAGACACTTCAAACGGCAGATCTTCCCGGCGCTGACTCCTCTCGCGTTCGACCCCGGTCGGCCGTTCCCCCACATCGCGAACCTGAGTATGAACCTCGCCGTACTCGTCAACGACCCTGAACGCGGCGAGCTGTTCGCACGACTCAAGGTGCCGGCCGTGTTCCCTCGCCTGTTGCGGGTTCCGAGCGAGGAGGCGGCGGACAGCTACGAGAATCTTGGACTCGTCGAATCCGCCACCACGTTCGTCTGGATCGAACAGGTCGTTGCGGCCAACCTGGACATGCTGTTCCCGGGCGTCGACGTGATCGCCGCGTACCCGTTCCGCCTCACGCGGGATGCGGACGTTGAAATCGAAGAAGACGAGGCGGCCGACCTCTCGGCGGCAGTCGAGCGGGGCGTCGGCCTGCGACCGTTCGGATCGGCGGTCCGGCTCGAGATCGACGGGGCCATGCCGGAATGGGTTCGAGCGATGCTCATCAAGAACCTCGGTCTCGCCCCCTACCAGGTGTTCGCGTTCGACGGTCCCCTCGGTCTCGCCGATCTGATGGAGTTGACGTCGGTCGATCATGCGGACTTGAAAGACGAGCCGTTCAAGCCCGCCGTCCCTGCCACGATCGGTGACAACCTCATCTCCTCAATCAGGCAGCAGAACATCATCCTCTACCACCCGTACGACTCGTTCGTTCCTGTCGTGGACTTCCTCCGTCAGGCTGCACACGACCCCAAGGTCCTGGCAATCAAGCAGACCCTCTACCGGGTAGGTGTGAACTCACCGATCGTCGACGCCCTGCTGGAAGCCCGGCAGAACGGACGTCAGGTGAGTGCGCTGGTCGAGCTGAAGGCACGATTCGACGAAGAGAACAACCTCGGTTGGGCACGAGCGCTGGAGAAGGCAGGTGTGCACGTCGTGTACGGCCTCGTCGGCCTGAAGACGCACGCCAAGATGACGATGGTGGTGCGCCGAGAGTCCGCCGGACTCCGCCGCTACGTTCACATGAGCACCGGCAACTACAACCCGGTCACCGCCCGCATCTACACGGATCTGGACCTGTTCACCGATGACGAGGACATCGCCGAGGACGTATCCGAGTTGTTCAACGTCCTGACCGGCTACGCACACCAGACCGATTACCGCAAGCTCCTCGTCGCGCCAACGGCGATGCGGACGGAGATGCTTTCGAAGATCGAACGCGAGACCAAGCGCCACCGCAAACACGGCGATGGCTACATGGCGTTCAAGGTCAACGCCCTTGTCGACAAGAAGATGATTCGAGCCTTGTATGCCGCTTCGCAGGCGGGAGTCACGATCGATCTGCAGGTACGAGGCATCTGTTCACTCCGGCCCGGGATCCCAGGGATCAGCGAGACGATCACCGTGACGTCGGTCGTTGGACGCTTCCTCGAACACACACGGATCTACTACTTCCGGAACGGAGGCAACGAGGAGGTCTACGTAGGCAGCGCTGACCTCATGCCCCGCAACCTGGATCGCCGGGTCGAGCTGCTGTTCCCGCTCGAAGGTGATGATCTTGCGTTGGTTCGCGACGCTCTCGAGGTGCATCTCCAGGATACGGCCCAGGCCCGCAGGCTTCGAGCGGACGGAACCTACGAGCGGTTGAGCAAGAACGGACTCGACAGCCAGCAATGGATGCTCGAGAACTGGGCCCAGCGGTCTGGTGCGCTGGAGATCGCTCAGCTGCACTCGTCCTGAACGACTTGGCGAAGGATCTCCCTGTCTACGTCGTAGCTGAGAAGCGAGTACGCATCGTCGACGGGACACCAGCGAACCGAGTCGACCTCCTCCGTCGGAGGACGCAGATCGGTACGACCCGACCGAACAGCCATGCACCAGAAACGAACGACCTTGCGAACGCCTTCGACCGGGTACTCGATCTCGGTGATGAACGCACCCAGTTCGCATCGCAGCCCGGTCTCTTCTTCGACTTCCCGCACGGCCGCTTTCTCGTAACTCTCACCCTTGTCCAATTTCCCCTTGGGGAAACTCCAGTCGTCGTACTTCGGCCGGTGAACGAGCACCACCTTGCCGGCGTCGAGGATGACCCCGCCTGCAGCTTCGATCACATCCATCGTCTCAACTTCTCACGATCCAGCGATGCGAATGCGGCGAGCCATGCCTTCTCGGCCTCTTCTGCTCTCGCTCTTTCCATCCCTGCGAGTTCGCCCAGTACGACGGCATGACGGCCGGGGAGTTGTGCGCCGACACCGATCAGAAGATCGTGGGCGATGGTCGAATCTCGGTACTCGCCGAGTACGTCCTGAACCCGTTCGGCGCGTTCCGCGAATTTGGCGGCTCTCGGTCCGGCAACGGGCATGACCAGTTCCGCTCCATAGCGAACCCGTTTCGCAAGTATCCGGATGCGGTGAAGGGTCTCCGGTGCCGGCTCGGGAGCTCGTGCCAACTCCGCGAGGCGAATCCATCGCTGGTACACGAGGGGTCCCATCACGGCCAGCGGTGGTCTCTCACCATCGTCACGGACGGGGGGTACACACGCCCAGACAGTCAGCCTCGCTGCGACGCGTTCGAACTCGCCGCTGTCCAGGTAGCGCACAAGCCGCTGCCAATCTGCCTCGCGTGAGCGCGCCCACGCCTTCCTCAGGGAGACGATCACATCTGCATCCCCAACCAGGCGATCGGCGAACACGTCCCTATCCCGAACAACTCCGAGGAATCGGCCGAGCGTCCGAAGGTCGAACCTCAGCTGCTTCCCGCCCCGGAGAAGCGGTCCAAACGTCTGGATGTCGGATCGGATGCGACGCGCTGCGACTCTTGCCTGATGAACCGGCTCCGCCTCGGGGTTGCCGAGATTCTCGAACAAGCGTCTGATCAACTCCGCTAGGCCGTATGTGAGGAGGTCCGTCGTCGACGGCGTCTCGGGGAGCTCAGGAGTCGGTAGGTCCGGCCACTCCATCCTGTCCCCCCTCGCACGTCAAACCTCGGAATAAGAGCTTCTCCAACGCCGATGTGACCTCGTCCATCCGCACCGTGGGATCCTGTTGCGCGATGAGGAATCTCCCGGCCGACATGATCAGATCTTGGAGGAATCGACCTGCCAGGTCAACCTTCATAGGGCAGAGTTCACCCGTCCGGACGCCCTTTTCATAGATGCGCCCAAACGCCTGATTGAACTCGGCATGGGCCGCCCGCACGCGAAGCTGCGCGGCTCGTGACAGCTTGGGTATGTCTCGGTGGAGGATCACGCCGAGTGTCGGGTCGGTCGCCACGAATCTCACCATTCCCGTGGCAAGGTCGGCGATCTGGTTCCCTGCCGGTGCCATCGTGTCTACCGATTCGACGAGTCTCAACAGCAGTCTGGGGAGCTCGCTCTCGACCAGCGAGACGACAAGGTCCTCTTTGTCGGTGAAGTACTCATACAGCGTGGTGCGTCCGATCCCAACAACCGCCGCGATGTCGCCAAGCGAGGTGTTCTGGTAGCCGAAATCGTGGAAGAGCCGTTGCGCAGCCTCGATGATCTGTGCCCTCGTCAGTTCCTTGTGTTCTGCGATGTTCGATGCGCGTATCCGCGGCACAACTGCCTTCTCTGCTGATCCAAGTCCATGTTATCGGCCCTCGAGGACTGTCCGTTCCGTTGGAAAGGCCCGCTGGGTGGACCCGGGAGTGGAGCCTGCGGCCCGAGGAAAGGGGGGCCTCGATGTTCCGCGACCGGTGGTCGCTGCGGAACCGTAGGGCGATGGAGCTTTGCCGTCGAGAGGTCTTTCCTCTCCGACAGA
>CAZBXV010000084.1:0-5401 GCA_964496205.1 uncultured Acidimicrobiia bacterium | reverse complement strand
GCATTGTTGTGCGAGGTGCGGGATGGGAAGACGTATCTGACCGGGGTGTACGACTAGCGGGCCGATCGTCGGTTTGACCTTTTCTGTCATACCCCGGTTGTAGGCTCGATCTGACGACAACTGGAAATGGAGGACGACATGACCAGGGTTCATGGAAGCATCCCCAATCGATCGTTCGTGTGCGAAGCGAGTTCGTCTCGCTGCATGGGGAACGGCGGCTCGCTATGAACTTCCCCGAGATGGTCCACCGGGCGACCGGCTTCGATCCGTACCCCTACCAGCAGCGACTCGCCGACGACGGGTTGCCCGAGCTGTTGAGAGCTCCGACGGGCTCCGGCAAGACCGTGGCTGCCGTGCTGCCGTGGCTGTATCGGCGCCGCTATCACCCAGATCCGACCGTCAGGAAGCAGACGCCGCACTGGCTGGTGCTTGCCCTTCCGTTGCGGACCTTGGTGGACCAGACGGAGGGCCAAGTGGCGGGGTGGCTCGACAAGCTGGGCATCGGGACAGAGGTCGGTCTTCACGTGCTCATGGGTGGTCGAACCGATGAGGCCGGAAGCTGGGCCGATCACACCGAGCAGGACGCGGTTCTGATCGGATCCATCGACATGCTTCTGTCGAGAGCGATGAATCGTGGGTACGCGTCGAGTCGTTTCCGGTGGCCGATGGACTTCGGTGTGTTCAACTCGGGCACGCAGTGGGTGTTCGACGAGGTCCAGCTCTTCGGTCCCGCGCTGCCGACGTCACGTCAGTTGCAGGCTCTGAGAGAGCGCTTCGGGACGTATCTTCCGTCGAGCTCGATGTGGATGTCGGCGACGGTGTCGCCCGAGTGGCTGGAGACGGTTGATGCGCCGTCTGTCGGGACCATGGTCGAGATTTCTGATGACGATCGCCGCGGTCCTCTTGGGAGTCGCACGTCAGCCACGCGAGAGATCAGAGAGCTCACCGAGACGGAGAGCCCAGCTTCGATCGCCGCGGCGATCGTCGAGCGTCACAGGCCGGGAACCCGGACGATCTGCTTCGTCAACACGGTGGCATCCGCGCGTGACCTTCACAAGGCGCTGGAGTCGGCGACAGACGCCGAGGTCGTGTTGGTGCACTCCCGTTTCAGGCCGGCCGACAGGGCACACGCTGCTGGCTTGGCTCTCGATGAATCGATCGGCGAGACAGGTCGGATCATCGTCACGACCCAGGCCTTCGAGGCAGGCGTCGACGTGACCTCCACGACGATGTTCACGGAAGCGGCGCCATGGACGTCGATCGTGCAGCGGGTGGGTCGGTGCAACCGGTACGGCGAGACCGATGAAGCCGCCCTTTGGTGGTACGAACCGAACCGCCCTGAACCGTACGACGACGTCTCTATCAAGGAATCTGTTGCCGCCCTCAGGAGCCTCGAAGGGCATCATGTCACCGGCGAAGGACTCGCTGGATTCGTCGCGGAGGCGCGTCCCTACCACCCGGTGCTGCGGCGACGGGACATCGTCGACCTCTTCGACACGACACCTGCGCTCACCGGCGAGGACATCGACATTTCCCAGTACATCCGAGGAGACACCGAGCGGGACGTCTTCATCGCGTGGCGTGATCTCTCGGATGATGGGCCCGACCCGTCGCTTCGGTTGCGTCAGGAAGAGCTATGTCGAGCGTCCTTGAAGGAGGCGCGCGCCTGGGTGAAGAAACTCGCAGAGGGAACCAAGAAGAAGCCCTCGACCTACTTGTGGCGATTCGATCTCGAGAGGGGGGAGTGGATCAGGGTCCGTGGACGAGACCTGCACCCTGGACTGGTTGTTCTGGCAGACGTGACGGCAGGTGGATACACGCCCGACGGTGGATGGAACGTTCGCAGCGCTGTGTCTGTACCGCCCGTCCCCGAGGAGCCCACGACCATCTTCGAAATCGCCTCGGACGAAGATCCCGGAGCGGACCCGCTCTCCCAGCTGGGGTCGTGGGTGACGCTCTCCGACCATCTTGAGGACACTCGAAGGGAGCTTCGGTCCCTGATGAGCACGTTGGGCAGCGCCATGCCGCCGGCGATCAGCAAGGCGTTGGAGACGGCGGCGTACCTGCACGACATCGGCAAGGCACACCCCGTGTTCCAAGACATGTTGCTGGCGTCGGCCGGTGACGACGAACACCCCGACAGGACCGTCGTGTGGGCGAAGTCGTCGAGGGCGAGGCGTGCCCGTCCGACCAGGCAGGGGTTCCGCCATGAACTCGTTTCCGAGGTGATGCTCGCACACGCACCGGGCCTCCTTCCCGACGAGGCCGACTTGATCCGGTACCTGGTCGCGGCACACCACGGCAAGATTCGACTCGCAGTCCGTCCGAACGAACACGATGCCGATCTGGGCGAGGATGGACGTCCTGCGGTGCTGGGTATCGTCGACGGAGAGATGGTTTCTGAGGTTCATCTCGAGGCGGGAGTCACCATTCCTGAGACCGAGATGGAGGTTGCCTCGCTTCCACTCATGGGTGGGGAAGGGTCCTGGACACGTCTGGCGCTCACTCTCCGAGACCGTGACGACCTGGGTCCGTTCCGCCTTGCCTGGCTGGAGGCGCTCGTGAGGCTCGCCGACTGGAAGGCATCCGCCCATCCCAGTCGAGCAATCGATGTGCACCAGGAGGTGACGCGATGAGACACGTCCTTGCGGGATGCCGCCCCGAACCGCTCGGAAGCTACCTTCAAGGGCTCGGAGTGCTGCGACTCGTCGGCGAACAGGCCGACGCGGATGCGACAGGATGGTGGAGCGATGGGGGGTTCGTTCTCGACACCTGTCTGACTCGCGACGAGCTGATGTCCTTCTTTCTGGATGACTACGAGCCGAGTCCGATGGTTGCCCCCTGGAACAAGGGGTCCGGGTTCTTCAGGGGAGGGAAGTCGGGGGCCGCTGAGGAGCGATTGGCATCTGTCGAGCAATCGACGTCGGAGCGACTCTCCGAGATGCGGAAGGCAATCGCGGTTGGGCGCTCCATCGTCGACACCTACCCGGATGAGGCGTCCTTCAAGGAGGCGAAGGTTGAGATCATCACGAGGGCACGCTCTGAGATGCCGGACTCGGCACTGTTCTGTCTCGATGCGGCGGTGGCTCTCACGGACGAGAAGCCTGTCTACCCGCACGTGCTCGGTACCGGCTTCAACCTGGGGCGTTTTGACCTGACTTCCAATCTTCTTGGCCACCTGGATGAAGTTATCGGTTTCGACGGAACCGCACATGCCAACAGCGAGATCTGGATCGAGGATGCGTTGTTCGGTGCAGAGCAGGTCGCCAAGGTGAATGCGGCAACCGGACAGTTCGATCCCGGTCATGCCGGCGGTGTGAACGCGTCCACACTCGACGATGGGCCGGCTCTCGTGAACCCGTGGACCTTCATCCTTCAGCTCGAGGGGGCGTTGCTGTTCGCCAGTGCTGTCAGCCGACGCCTCGGCACCTGGCGGGACAGCGTGGCCGCGATGCCCTTCACGGTGCGTTCGACCGACGCCGGATCGGGTCATCTGAGTAGCGAGGAATCGGCCAAAGGCGAACTGTGGTTGCCGCTGTGGGAGGTGCCCACAACCGCAGCCGAACTGCGACGTCTGTTCGCCGAGGCTCGGGTGCGCTGGCAGGGATCGAATGCGACCACGGCAGTCGACGCGGCGCGAGCCATCGGGTCGCTTGGTGTCGACCGAGGTATAGCCGCGTTCTCTCGGACCGTCATCGCTGAAAGGCTCGGGCAGAGCCCGTTGGCGGTGTCTGCCGGACGAGTCGCGGTCCGTGATCGGCCATCGGTGTCAACCACAGCGGACTTGGATCCGTGGATCGGGAGGATGCGGCCGACCTCCAACTCACCTGGAGTGATCGGGACAAGCCTGCGATCCGTCAACGAGGCGCTCATGACGGTCGCCCACGCGTCAGAGTCCCGCCCCTCCGAGTACCTGGCCCTGCTCGAAGCGGTTGCCGACATCGAGAGTGCGATACGACAGAACGTCGACCTTCGAAAGGATCTATCCCCGCTTCCCTTGCTGAACTCGGAGCGGTGGGTGCCGCTCCTCGACGATGGTTCGACAGAGTTCGCAGTCGCCTGGGCGTTTGCGTCCATGACCGAGCGAGCGGAGGATCCACGACGAGGCGAGAAGAACCAGCGAGCATTTTCAACGGTGTGGCGGCCGTCGATGCGCAGCTATCTGCGAGGGATCTCCGACGGGAAGTGGCCATCGTGGGCCGAAGGACCTTCAGTGGGCGGCGAGGTCCGAAGGTCGGCGACAGACGCGCTCGCCCGTGTTCATGTGGCGCACGCCACGAACCCCCGTGGGGTAGAAGGATTCGCTGGGGCGATCACCACCATGTCTGAAACTCAGTGGCTGCCCCGGCCCGTCGTTGAGGCGTTCGCCGCGGGAGCTCTCGATGATCGTGTCATCGGGAGATTCGTTCGCGTACTGACGCTCTGCGACTCAAGACGGTACGCCCTGTCCGAGAGGGAGGCCGTTCCGTCCGCCGTCGTGCCGGCCTGGCGTCTGCTCGCTCCGGTCTTCCAGGGAGCAGCCGTCGGAGGACGACTCGAGGGTCTCATGCCCGATCGTGGATGGCCTGCCTCGCTGGCAAGGGGCGCGGTAGAACCTGTTCTGAGAGCAGCTCTCGTCCGGATTCGGGCTCGGGTCTCCGAACCACGAACCGTCGATCCACGCGTGCTTGCACGAAACGTCGACCCTGCACATCTGAATGCGGCACTGCTGCTCGCGGTGTCGCCACGAACACTGAACGGTCTTCTGGACTCGTTCACCGACAACCAGGAGGAGGAACTCCAATGAGTGAGAGACAGTTGTTCACGGTGCCGCTTCGCCCCGCGATCGGGGAACGCTTCCAACCGACGGGATTCCCGAACCTCGGGGCAGCGGTGTTCGACCGCCCAACGTCGGATGGAGGATGGGAGCGGTGCCTGCTCGTCGAATCCGAGCAGTCGATGGCCAACCGGCTCGAAGCAACCATGTGGGACGCTCCCGAGCATCGCCCGATCGATCTGATTGCCGGCCTTGCGAGCATCCGGATCGTCGACGGGGATGGGGAGTTCCTCACGTCGAGTCGTCTGGAGGCGCATCGGATAGCGTCCGCCTACGTTCGCGAGGGAACGGTCGATGGCCAGAAAGCCGTCGATGTTATCAACGATCGCCTCGGTCTCGACAGCGACCGCCAGCGGGCGCCGCACGAGATTGCCGAAGGGCTCTTCTCATTGGATCCGATGGTGCTCATCCATGGGGTCTTCATGTCCCACAAGTCCTTTCCCGGACAGCCGAAGGTGGCCAGAGCCATCACCGCGTTTGTTGAAGCGCACGACGTGAGGGAGGCGTACGGGGGCGGTGTTAAGAAGGATTCGGTGTTCACCGGTCAGGACGAGGGCCGCGGATCGAGCGAGGGCTATGGCATGG
>CAZBXV010000083.1:0-5421 GCA_964496205.1 uncultured Acidimicrobiia bacterium | reverse complement strand
GCGCAACGGCGCGTCGACGATGCAGGTCGGCGGTGGGCTCTGTCAGGTCTCTAACAGTTACCACTGGGTTGCACTGAACGCGGGCATGCGCATCGTCGAGCGCCACCGTCACGGCCTCGATCTCTTCCCCGACCAGGACCGCGCCGTTCCCTTCGGCTCCGGGGCAACCGTCGTCTACAACTATGCGGACTTCCGCTTCGAGAACCCGCTTTCAAGCCCCGTGATGCTCGCAGCGCGCATCGAGCAGCGCGCATTCGTTGCCGAGTTGTGGACCACCCAGGACCCGGGCTTCCGTGTCGAGGTCTACGAGAAAGAACATCGGTTCCTCGAAGCCGACGGCGTCCGATTCCGAGAGAATCACCTCTGGAGAAGGATCACGACCACCGACGGAGGTGAGCTCGTGAACCAGGAAGTCGTTCACACCCTCGCCGAAGTGAGGTACGACGCGTGATAAGGGGAGCTGCGAAAGCTGCACTCATGGCGGCATTCGGCTGGACGGCCCCGAGCTTCTACCGATCCCTCACGAGAAACCGGCTGGGCACGCAGGCAACCCACGTCGACAAGCTCGCCAGAGTGTGGCCGGGCTACGTGCAGGTGTGGCAAGACGTCGGCGTCACACTCGACGGAACTCGAGTCTGGGTGGTCGATGGAGGATGGACGCTCTTCCCGTTCCTTGCGAACTACCTCACGACTGGTGCCGGTGGAGTGGTCACGAACCGTGATGCGACAGTGATCGACCGATACCTGGCCAGGTCGGTTGGCGGCGCTCTGGCGTGCGATCTCCCGAGTACCCAGGAGCGCCGCCGGACGGCCGAGGCCGTCAGGTGGGCACTCGACGTCACATCGGCGGTTTCGTCGCTGGAGGGTGAGCTTCTCGAAGGTGTCGATCCCGGACGGCTCGCCCTTGCATCGCATTCGATCGATCTGTGCCACTCCGGAGGAACCCTGGAACACTACCGGCCGCAGATGCTCTCCGCCTTTCTGCACGAAGCGTTTCGCATCCTCAAACCCGGAGGGGTGATGTCACACGTCGTCGATCACCGGGACCACCTCCACCACGCGGACCCAACATGGCCCTACCTCCGTCACCTCTCGTTTCCCGATCCGATCTACACGGCAGTGTTCGGTCACCCGCTCCTCTATCACAACCGACTTCTGCCTGCCGAGATCGAAGCGGCGTTCACGGCCGCCGGATTCGAACGAATCGTCGTCCGCAGAATGGTTCTGCCCAACCGACGGTGGGTCGAGAACCCCTTGGTGGGGTCACCTGGCATCGAACGGTCACGGTTGGTCGGTCGTTTCCGTGCCGCCACCGACGAGGACCTTCACACGGCTGCTGCGCACTACCTATTTCGCAAGCCACGTGGAATATGACAATAGGTCACTCAAGTTATAGAATATCGATGTACTCATTTTCAGGAGATTTTCATGGCAAGAGCAGTCGGTATCGATCTTGGTACCACCAACAGTGTGATCGCCACCCTCGACGGTGGTGAGCCAACCGTTATCCCCAACGCGGAGGGGACCCGTACCACTCCGTCGGTGGTCGCGTTCAAGGACGGTGAGGTGATGGTAGGAGAGGTCGCCAAACGGCAGGCGATCACGAACCCAGACCGGACGATCCGGTCGGTCAAGCGCCACATGGGCGATCCGAGCTGGAAGATCGAGATCGAAGGCAGGTCGTACACGCCGCAGGAGATCTCGGCCCGGATTCTCATGAAGCTGAAGCGCGACGCCGAGTCGTACCTCGGTGAGTCCATCACCAAGGCCGTCATCACCGTTCCCGCGTATTTCAACGATGCCCAGCGACAGGCCACCAAGGAAGCCGGTCAGATCGCAGGGCTCGAGGTGCAGCGCATCATCAATGAGCCGACGGCCTCCTCGCTGGCCTACGGACTCGACAAGGAACACGACCACACGATCCTCGTCTTCGATCTTGGCGGCGGCACGTTCGACGTGTCGGTGCTGGAGATCGGCGACGGTGTGTTCGAAGTGAAATCCACGTCGGGCAACACGCAGCTCGGCGGTGACGACTGGGATCAGGCGATCGTCGACTGGCTGGTGAAGGAGTTCAAGAACGAGCATGGCGTCGACCTGTCGGCCGACCGAATGGCCGTCCAGCGCCTCAAGGAAGCGGCAGAAAAGGCGAAGATCGAGCTGTCGCAGGTGGCCGAGACGGAGGTGAACCTGCCGTTCATCACGGCGACCTCCGAAGGTCCGCTCCACCTCCAAATGAAGCTCACCCGGTCCAACTTCCAGAAGCTCACCGAGGATCTGCTGGCGAAGTGCCGGCGTCCCTTCGAGCAGGCGATCAAGGATGCGGGCATCAGCGTCTCGGACATCGACGACGTCGTCATGGTCGGTGGGTCGACCAGGATGCCCGCTGTCCAGGAGTTGGTGAAAGAGCTGACCGGCGGCAAGGAACCTCACAAGGGCGTCAACCCCGATGAGGTCGTCGCAGCCGGCGCGGCGCTTCAGGCCGGTGTCCTCACCGGTGACGTGAAGGACATCCTTCTGCTCGACGTCACCCCGCTGACGCTGTCGATCGAGACCAAGGGCGGCATCGCGACGCGGATGATCGAACGCAACACGACCATTCCGACGCGCCGTTCGGAGACGTTCACGACAGCGGACGACAACCAGCCAGAGGTGGAAATCCACGTGCTTCAGGGCGAGCGCCAGATGGCTGCGGCCAACAAGAGCCTCGGCAAGTTCCGACTCACCGGCATTCCCCCGGCACCGATGGGTATTCCCCAGATCGAGGTGACCTTCGACATCGATGCAAACGGCATCGTTCACGTCTCTGCAAAGGACCGCGGAACCGGCAAGGAACAGGCGATGACAATCACCGGTGGCACAGCGCTTGCGCCAGACGACATCGACCGGATGATTCATGACGCGGAGGAGTACGCCGACGAGGATCGCAAGCTTCGCGAGGCGGCCGAGACCCGCAACCAGGCAGACCAGCTCGCCCACCAGACGGACAAGCTGCTCACCGAGCAGGCGGATCAGCTGACCGACGAAGAGAAGACCGCGATCACGTCCGCGCTCGGCGAGCTACGCACAGCCCTCGACGACACGGGTTCTACGACCGAGATTCTCAGATCCAAGATGGACGCGGTCGTCACGGCGTCGCAGGCGCTCGCACAGCGCCTCTACCAGCAGCAGGCGCAAGAAGCGACGCAACCTGAGGACGGTCAGGTAGACAACGACGAAGACGTCGTCGATGCCGAGATCGTCGACGAAGGGGACGAATGATGCCTGAGGAGCCCGGCGAAATCGAGGTCGTCACCGACGACCAGGTGATCGACCCTCGTGATCTCGGCATCGAGCTGCCCGAGGACCACGAGCAGTCCATCCAGACGCTGCTTCGCACCATCGCGGAGCTGCGTCTGGAGGCGGGCTCCTACCTCGAGGATCTCCAGCGGGTAGCCGCCGACTTCGACAACTACCGTAAGCGCACACAGCGCGAGCAGTCCCAGAACGTCGAACGAGCGGCCGAGCGGGTGACTCGCCATCTGCTCCCTGTGCTCGACACGCTCGACGCTGCACTCGCGACCGAGTCACCGTCGGCCGAGCGCGTCGTCGACGGAGTACGTGGAACTCGCCAGCTCCTACTCAACATCCTCGCCGATGAAGGACTCGAACCCATTCCCGCGGAAGGCATGCCGTTCGACCCCGAAGTCCATGAGGCAGCACTCGCCCCCTCTGAAGGCCAGGGAACCCTGATCGTTACGACGGAGATGCGACGCGGCTACACGCTCCACGGTCGTGTGTTGCGTGCTGCCCTTGTCGCCGTGGACCATGAATAGAGACTGGGTAGACAAGGACTTCTACAAGGTTCTGGGCATCGGCAAAGACGCGGATGGCCAGGAAATCAAACGCGCCTACCGGAAGCTCGCCCAGCAGTACCACCCCGATGCCAACCCGGACAACAAGGACGCAGAGGAGAAGTTCAAGGACATCTCCGAGGCATACGCCACGCTCTCCAATGACGAACAGCGCAAGGAGTATGACGAAGTCCGCCGCATGGTCGAATCCGGAGGGTTCCGTGGCTTCCCTGGAGGTGAAGCCGGTGGTTTCGGCGGGGCACAGAACATACGCTTCGAGGACCTTGGCAATCTGTTCGGCGGCGGCCTCGGCGACCTGTTCGGATTCGGCGGCGGCAGCCGTCGATCCGGACCGCTGCGGGGAGCCGACACATCGGCCGACCTGCACTTGTCGTTCGAGGAAGCCGTCCGAGGGGTGACAACCAACGTCTCGATCAAGGGCGAAGCTCCCTGTCAGACGTGCCACGGCAGTGGCGCCGAGCCTGGTACCCAGGTAACGACATGCCCGACATGCAACGGCAATGGGTTCGTCGCTCAAAGCCAAGGCTTCTTCTCGACGACGAGACCGTGTTCGGCGTGCGGTGGCACCGGAAAACTGATCACGACACCTTGTCGCACCTGCCACGGGTCCGGTCGTCAGGTGCGTACTCGCACTATCAAGGTCAAGATCCCCGCGGGTGTGCGCAACGGTGCGATCGTTCGCCTGAAAGGCAAAGGCGCACCTGGTACGAGTGGCGGTCCTCCCGGAGACCTGCTCGTCCACACCCACGTGAGCCGCCACCCATTGTTTCACCGCTCCGGTGACAACCTGACCATCAAGGTGCCGATCACATTCACAGAAGCGGCGCTGGGCACCCAGATCCAGGTGCCAACGCTGGACGGACCCGTCCGTCTCAAGATCCCGGCTGGGACGAAGAGCGGACGGACATTCAGGATCAAGGGACGCGGAGTACAAAACGCGAAAGGCAGGCCGGGTGACTTGATGGCCACTGTCGAAGTGGTTGTTCCAACCAAGCTGCCGAAGGACGCAAAGAAACTCCTTCAGCAGTTTGCCGACGAGTATGAAGCGGGAGTGAACCCCCGCGAAAGTCTTGGGGTATGACCATGGCTAAGAAGCACCGGGCCGTATATGTAATCTCAGTCGCCGCAGAGCTTGCGGGTGTGCATCCGCAGACGCTGCGTATCTACGAGCGCCGTGGACTCATCGAGCCGTACCGAACACCCGGCGGTACCCGACGCTACTCGCAGGACGACATCGACAAACTCGCTCTCATCCAGGAACTCACCGACCAAGGCCTGAATCTCGAAGGTGTCCGGCGAGTCCTCGATCTCCGGGGACGAATCGCCCGACTCGAGCAAGATCTGGCCGATATCAAGACGGCCCTCGACGATGCGATCCAAGAGACGGAACGTCAGGTCGCAGAGGTGCACCGCAGCTATCGACGTGACATCGTCTTGCGACGCCACACACATCCCGATATCGCTCGCCGGCTCAAAGACCTCTTCGAATAGACCGGGGGCCGGCATGAACGCCGGCCCCTTCACTCGTTGCTCTCCCCGATCAGTCGGCCGGTTCGAGCGTGACCGCCAG
>CAZBXV010000082.1:0-5580 GCA_964496205.1 uncultured Acidimicrobiia bacterium | reverse complement strand
CCACCCCCCTACCCCAGCGGCTCCGCCGCTGCGGTACCTTCCCCCCAACGTCGCTTCGCTCCTGGGGGGACCAACACAACCCAACGGCGCTTCGCTCCTGGGGGGACCAACACAACCCAACGGCGCTCCCCTCGCTGGGGGACCAACGCGCCCTCAGCTCTCAGTCTGCAGCCCTCCCGCAGCGGCCACGGCAGCAAACGCCACGACGAACACGGCAGCAGCCAGCACCCACGACGTCACGCCACTGGTCCACCGGTCGATCCCTACGGCGGCGACGACGAACAGGCCTTGGACCAAGGCGGCGATCAAGGCCACGACAGGCACCGAGATTCCCCGGTCGTGCACGCCGTCGTACAGGTGGCCGCGGTCGGCGGCGAACAGGGGCCGCCGTGCACGCCACCGGCGTACGACGGTGACGACCAGGTCGAGACCGAACACACCGAACAGCAGCAGGTTTGGGCCCGTGTAGTAGGTCAGGGCCGGTTCGGGAGACAGCACCCCGTACACGAGGAACACGCCGATCACATAGGACCCGTTGTCACCGAGGAACACCTTTGCCGGTTTCCAGTTGAGCACGAGGAACCCGAACGCCGCACCGGCGAGCGCCCACCCAAACGATGCATCGACATACCTCTGCGACGCCAGCCACACCAAGCCCAGCCCGGTCACCACCGTCGTCGAGCCCACCAGCCCGTCGAGACCGTCGAACAGGTTCACCGCGTTGACCGCGACAACGACCAGTACCGCAGTTATGACGAGTCCTACCCCATCGAAGAACCTGAACCCCACGACCACCCCCGCCGCCAGCTCGACGACCAGACGCACCCACGGTGACAGTGGACGGCGGTCATCGATGAGTCCGAGTACGAGCACGATTCCCGATGCGGCGAACAGCCACCAGTCGAAGATCCCGCCGACCAGCATCGCAATGTGTACACCGGCGAATACCCCCACACCGCCCAGCGGAACGATCGGACGGGCATGCGGCTTGAGGCCCTCCTCGTCGGGTCTGTCCACATAGCCCACCTTTGGCCCGATCCAGATGGCGAACGCACACCATCCAAGAGCGACTACTCCCCCGATCAGCGCTTCCATCCATCCACCCCTCTCACGGCCGCCACACGAGCACCTTCGAGTGTTCTCCAGCATGCACTTCTATGTCACCGAAGTCCACGAATCCCATCTTGCGATAGGCGCCGATCGCCACCTGATTGTCGGCGCCCACCACCACCTTGACCGGACCGTGCATCTGATCCAGAAACCTGACCCCGAGCCGATACCCAAGGCCCCTTCCGCGGTACAGGGGTTGAACGGCCATCGACAGCAACTCGGCACGAGCGTCCCCTTCCACGCCCTCATAGCGCAGCGTCTCCCACGCACCTTTCAGCACGGACGGACGTACCAGCCTGGGCAGCGCCGCGAGACCGGAGCGCACGCCGTGCTTCCTGATGAACCTCTTGTAGAACGCTCCCGTATCGGGAACACCCGCAACGAACCCAACCGCCGCGTTGCCGTCATCGGCCACGAGCACGACGGCCTCCGGGTCCGACACGAGCGCGTTGTACAGCCTGCGCATGAAGCCAGGACCGAGTGTCGGCAGGAACCCGCTGTCGATCGCCGTGCTGTGCATTCTCGCCAACGCCGGCACATCATCGACGGTCGCTTGTCTGAACGTCACGTCATCGCCGGAAGGGAACCACGCCAGCCCCCTCTGCCGTGCAAGGCGGCGATACGTGTCCATCACGATCTCGACGACCTTGTTCTCGTCGAAACGCTCCTCGGCACGAACCCTCGCCTGGCGGCCGAGTTCCTTTCGCAGACTCTTGTCATCGCCGAGACGAACGATCGCCTCACGCAGCGCCCCTGGGTTCTGCAACGGGACGAGCAGTCCGTTGACTCCTTCTTCGACAACCTCTCGACAGCCGCGGATGTCCGTGGCGATCACGGGCAGACCCATCGCAGCGGCTTCCATGGCTGCACGTGGGAACCCCTCACGGTGCGATGCGAGCACAAACAGATCCATCGCCGAGTACAGCCGGTCCACGTCCGTTCGCATCCCCAGGAAACGCACCCCGGCATCCGATGCCTCCTGCACAAGGCTCCTCGGCAGCGCGTCGGCCTTGTCCGGGTCGTCAGGTCCTGCACATACCAGCACATATCGATCCCCGAGCGACCCGACCGCCTCGAACAGCTCCGGAAACCCCTTCTCGGCAACAAGACGACCGACGCTGCCGATCAGGATCTGGTCTGGTTCCGCGCCCAGTTCGGCTCTGACGGCTGCCCTGTCCTCATCGGTGAATCGTGCCGGATCGAATCGTGCGAGGTCGACCCCGTTTCCGAGGTGGCGCAGCTTGCTCTTGGGGGCCAGGTGAAGCCGCCGGAGCAACTCGAGATCTTCCTCCGACTGGACCAGCTCGGCGTCGGAGAACCGGGACGCCATCGCCTCCAGCCCGTACACGAGAACACGCTTCGGGATCGCGTCGTCCGGCGTGGCGTAGATGCCGTGGACGGTGTTTACGACTATCGGAACACCGGATAGCTTTCCGAGCACCCTGCCGTAAAGGCCCGGCTTCGGGTTGTGGGTGTGCAGGATGTCGAACCGTTCCCGCTTCAGCACCTTTCGCAACTCCCACGCGGCGCGCAGGTCGGCAATGACGTTCATTCCCCTGGTCGAAGAGGCGAGCGGAACGTGCCTGATACCCGCCGCCTCCAATTCGGCGACCCACGGTCCCGGTGAACTGATCCCGACCGACTCCCCGCCCACTTCGGCGACGGCGAGGAGCTGAGGGAACACGAGGTAGCGGAGGCTCAGATCGACGGTGGTGAGGTGGGCGACCTTCACGAGCCGATTCCTTGGATCACCCGGCGGAACGCTTCCTCGTAGCGCTCGAGGACGCGATCCAATGCGAACCTTTCTTGAACCCGAACTCGACCACGTTCGGCCAGGCCGTCCAAGCGTTCTGGATCGAGGCTCCCGAGTTTGGCGACCATCCCGTCGATGTCGCCCGCCGGCACCAGGAGGCCCGTCTCCCCGTCAACCACAGCCTCACCCACCCCGCCGACGTCGAACCCGACCGTGGGAACTCCGGCTGCGGCGGCCTCCAGCACCACACCCGGGAATCCCTCGGTTCGTGACGTCATGACGAGCACGTCGGCCCAGGCGAGGTGTGGCAGCACGTCGTCGACCGAGCCGACCAACTCGACACGATCCTCGAGGTGCCGCGAGTGGACTGTGGTTGCGAGTCCTAGACGTTCTGGACCGTCGCCGACGTACCTGACCTTCGCGCTTGGGATTCGGGAGGCCACTTCGAGAGCGACCAGCGGATCCTTCTCTCGCGAGAGCGCTCCGAGGAACAACAGGTGCAGGTCCCCGTCGAATCGTCGTGGATGATCGACGAAGAACAAGTCCGGAACGCCAACATTGACCACATCGATGCGGCCAGGGTCATAGTGCATGATGTCGATGAGTTCTCGCCTGGTGAGATCCGAGACGGCGACGATACGGTCGGCTCGGGCGTGCAACAGACGCTGAACGAGCGCATGCCGGTCGCTTCGGAGCCAGTACGACGGCTGGCCGATGCTTCCGTACACCAATCTCGGCCGGTGAGGAACCGTCGACAGTGCAACCGCCGCATATCTCAGCGTCGCTCCGCCGTTTGCGAGCACGACAGCAGGCAGTGTTTGGCTGATGTACCGCCGGAGCCTGCCGACAACCCCAGGGTTGAGCCTGCGGTACGGTTCGACCGCAGCGAGCGTCTCAGCCTCGACGCGAGTTTCCGACCCACCGTCGAACAGAGCAACGAGATCGACGTCCCAACCCCGCGACGAGAGCCCCGACGCGAGCCGTTCGCCGCTGACCTCGGCGCCTCGCCGCCGGTTCGAAGCCACGAGTACCAACACTCGGCGATCATTCCGGGTGTGTTCGCTTTCCACTCGCCGTTGCCATTGCGGAAACGCTACTGGCGCTGCCATCGCCAGGCGAAGGCGGGTTCGCGGATCGTCGTGGGTCAGAACGATCCCGAGGTTGATGCCACGGATGCTGTGTCCCTCGAACCGGACGAGGTCCGTTCGGGCAAGCGCCCGTTCGAGCCAGCGAAGCTGCGCGTACGACGGTCGAAGTCGTGACAACAGGTCGGCCGGAACGGGTGCATCCAGGGCCTTCGCCGCAATGAGCAGCGACAGATATGCCGGGCTGCGCAGATAGTACTCGCGTGCGAAATCCACGAGGCGGTCAGTCTCGATCCCACTGCGGGCGACTTCGGCCAAATCGCGAAACAGGATGAGTCGAAACCGATGGTCGAGAATGGCGTGAGTGGTCAGGAATGCCAGATAGACCTCGGCGGGCAGCTCCCAGAGCGGCCCGAGCGCGTGGTCGGGTACGAAGCGGGCGTCGGCCCAAGCTCGTTCGACGGCGCCGTCGGCGCAGCCACGAAGCTGGCTGTAGCTGAAGAGATCCCAGTGCAGATCGACTGTGAACACCACACCGGATTCGTCCGCCACGGGAATGTTCCGCTTGTCGGCCTTCGGAGTCTGAGGGGGTATCGACGAGACAGAGGGGTCGGCCCGCATCACCTCGAGTGCGGGGCTGAGATCGTCAGGGGGGACTAGGAGGTCGAGGTCGGTGTAGGTCCGGTGCGCAGGGTTCGCATAGACGGATCGCGCGAGGTGTGGGCCCTTGAGCACGGTTGCCCGGATCCCTGCCGTCGTCAAGGCTTCGAGCAGCCGGCGAAGGTGGCGCTCCATGATCTGCTCCCGGGCAAGGAGACGCGCGTAGATCGGAAGTGCTTGATCGGCCAGGTTCGGATCGGGTCCGGTTGCCATGAGGCCCATGAGCCCGTGCCGCACGGCCAGTTCCGTCTGGTGACCCGTCAGCGGTCCTCTCGGCTCCACATCCCGACCCGCAGCGATGTCGAGCATCAGCAAAGAGGTGTCGTCACCGACCCGCCACGGCCCATGCCCCTTCACCGTTCTCCTCGCTAGGATCTGCCACATAGGGTAGTGGCCGACTACGCCACGCGGTCGATCGGGGAACCATGGACACACGGATCGCCATCGTTGCGCCCGACAGCATGTTCGCGGGTGCGCTGGCTGCCGCGCTCGCCGGACACGGCATTCCGGCTGACGTTCCATCGACCCTGGCCGAGATCGAGTTCTCCGGCGTTGCCGCCGTGCTGCTGGCCGCATGGACTCCGGCAGACGTTGCTCTGGTCTCAGAGCATGCAAGGCCGATCGTGTTGATCGAGGGTGGCTCAGACGAGATGTTGACGGCGATCGCTGCTGGGGCCGTCGGTGTCGTGGAGGCGGACGCCACGTTCGATAGGATCGCCGACAGTGTCGCGCAGGTGATGGAAGGTCACGCCGTGGTTCCTCCGGCGATGCTGGGAGCCCTGCTGCGAAGTGTCGTCGAGCGCCATCGGAAGGAGCGTGAGACGCTGGCGATACTGGACGTACTGACTCCCCGGGAGCGCGAGGTGTTCGAGTTGACGGCTCAGGGCTTGGATCGGGACCAGATCGCCGAGAAGCTGTTCATGAGCCCTGCGACGGCACGCACCCACCTTCAACGCGTGTTTGCGAAACTGG
>CAZBXV010000081.1:0-5593 GCA_964496205.1 uncultured Acidimicrobiia bacterium | reverse complement strand
TGGTCGCCGGGTTGGAATCGGGACGGTTCCAGATCACCCTCCCGGTAGAGATCAAGTTCGCCGTCGACGATGAAGTCGTGGATCGAGGTGAAGTACCGACCCGAGAAGCCGCCGTTGGGGACCGGACAGCTCACGATTGTCAGGTACTCCTCGAGGGACACATGCAGGAGCGCGACCTGCTGATTGCCGCCACCGTCGACCGAGAACGTCCACTCCCAGTCCCGATCGATCGCCCCCGGGTAGGCGACTGCGAGCGCGTCGGTGATCCTGCGCAGCACAAATCCGAGCGGCTTGTCGGCGTATCTCTCCGTTTCGGCACGGACGATGCGGTCCAGCTCCTGTGGATCGAGCAGGCAGCTCACTGCTGCCACCCTGGCGCGAGCATCTCGACAGCCCGCTCGGGATTCGCAACACCGAGTCCTGAGATCTTCGATGCCGCCTCGGCCATGCCCGGCCTGTCGTGTCTTCGTTGGGCTGCTCGGTAGCGGGCGGAGAGGGCGCAGAGGGCCAGACCGGACGCGTCGAGGGCAGTCGCAGCGGCAGTGGCGAGGTCGGCGGGACCAGAGCCGGGATCGGTGAGTGAGGCCAGCGAGGCATCGTAGAGGTCGGCGAGGGCATTTCCCCACACAGCTCGCTCCTTGCGGATCCGCCCGATCGCCCGTGAAGCTTCGGCGAGTCGGGCGCTGTTGCCCGCTGCTGCCACGGCCAAGTTGGCGCGGGCGAGGAGACCGAACATGGTCAGGGCCGAGTACTGGGCGTTCAGCAGCATTGTCTTCTTGACCTTCGACCATGACTGCTCGAGTGCGCGAACTGCGTCTTCACCGTTGCCCGTGTAGAGAGCCATCTCGGCTCGGGCGATGAGTGTCTCGACGTGATGCAGCCGGTACCGTCCCTGATGCCAGCGTGCGGTCGCCTCGTCGATGCCGGATCCGATCATGGCGGGACTGTCGGTGAAGAGCAGACGGATGATGACCGGGTAGCCGACGGAGAGACTGGGGGTCGCAACGTCACCTCGAGCGCGTGCAGCCGCGGTTTGGGCGAGACGGTCTTCCTCTCCCTCGGCGATGCGACCGAGCCAGAAGAGACTCGGGCTGTTCTGGAGCATGAGGACATCGCTCTCGGATCCCTCCATGCCGCCCAAAGCATGCAACATCTCGGTGACCTCCTCGTCGATGCGTACGACCTCTGCGAAGTCGCCCGCCAGGAACGCGATGGTTCCTGTCACGAGTTCGACGAGGGCCGACAGGCGAGGGTCGTCGAGTGTCTCGGCTTCGCGGCGAGCGATCTCGATGAAGCGGTCGACCTTTGCTGGTCTGTGAGTACCGCCGACAGCATGGAACACCGCCTGCTCGATGGCCGCGTTGGCACGGTGGTACCTGTCGTTGGTTCGCAGGGCGAGGAGTGCGTACCGGGACGTGATCAACGACGACGCGAGCGGGTCGACGTGGCGAAGGCCGCGGTACGCCCGTCCACAGAACTCCAATTGTGCGCGACCGTGATCATCGAGACTGTCGTTTGGCGACTCCCAGTCGGCGAACCCGAGTCGTATCTGGGCGAATGCGATACGGGCGATGCGGGCGAAACGTCCAACCGGCACACGGATGCCGAATGCCTTGGCGGTGTCGATGAGGAGATCGTTGCCGATGTCGACTCTGCCGCCGCGGACGAGGTTCTCCCCGGCGTCCCGACGGTAGGTGAGCGCCCGTGCCTGGTCCGGTTCCAGCTCTGCGGCCCGTATGAATCGTTCGGCCGCCTCGAGTCGATATCCGGCGCCGGCATAGCTGCGAGCGAGCCCAACGGTGACGGAGTTTGGATCGCCATCGGTCGGATCATCGATGGCTGCCGCACGTCCGTAGAAGTCGACTGCATCGAGGAACGCGAAAGATGCTTCGGCGTGTGCCCCGGCCTCTATGAGACATCGCCGCGCGTCCCGCTCATTGCCTGCTTCGGAGTAGTGGTGGATGAGGCCTGCCAACACCAACGGAGTCCGATCAATGGTCGACTCGAGGCGAGCTGCTATTTCGGCATGGAGGTGAGTCCGGCGCGCGACGCCAAGGTCGGCGACCAGGGCCTGGCGGATCAGATCGTGGGTGAACCTGTTCGTGTCTTCGTGGTCTGTGACGAGACCGAGGGTGCGGGCTTCGTCGAGCCCGTTGAGCGCATCACCCTGGTCGAGTCCAGCGACGTCCCCGGCGACCGTGAGATCGAATCCTCTCGGGAACAGCGACGCCGTCGACAACAGAGCCCTGGCGTGATCCGTCAGTCTCGCGACCCTGGATCGGACGATGTCTTTCAGCGCATCCGGAAGCCGGTTCGGGTCGAAGCCTTCCGGATCGGCGAGTGTGCCCTGATCGCGCAGATCGAGCAGCACCTCCCTGACGAACAACGCATTGCCTCCGGTTTCGGAGGCGATCCGCTCGATGAGCCGGGGCGCCGGTCGTCCTCCCAGCAGAGCGACCGCCTCGGTGATGTCGTGGATCGTGAGCGGGCCCAGGTGCACGCGTTCGACGTCGGCACTTCGATAGAGGGCAGCGAGCACCGCGGTGAGTGGATGATCTGCCCCAACCTCCGTGTCGCGATAGGTCCCGATGATCGTGATCGGAGCATCGATGGTGACGTGGCCGATGATCCCGAGGAGATCGAGTGTGCCCCGATCGGCCCAATGGAGATCCTGGAATATCAAGACCAATGGCTTCGTGGCGGCCATGGATCGCATGGCGTCGGCGAGCGCGCGGCCAACGTCGAAGACAGTGAGAGGCGACTCCCGCCGATCCCCGCCGTCGGGTCGGAACGGGCTCATTGCCGGACGCGCAAGCAGCTCTGTGACCTTGCGGTCGGTCTGGTTCCTGGACCACGATGAGATGATCTCGATCCAGGGCGCGTAGGGGATCGACTCCGTCTCGAAACAGTGGCCGCTGTGCGTGTCGAATGCCAGGGCGGGAACTGGTGTCGTGGCGTGGGCGACCAGCGCGGTCTTGCCGATGCCGGGTTCACCGGAGACCATGATCACTCTGCCCCTGCCTCCTGCCAGTGCCGCGATCCCGGAACCGACCGCGTCCACCTCGGCTGAACGGCCAACGAACGGCAAGTGCCTCGGGGAATCGTCGGTGATAGACCATGCGATCTCGAACGCCTCGACAGGACCATCGAGGCCTTTGAGCCGATGAGCACCGAGTGAGGACAGGAGGACGCCCGCCTTGCCGCGGGTGAGGTGGGCCACGACACCGGAACACACGATCTGCGACGGTCCCGCCAGGTCGCACAGGCGCGCCGCCTCGACGACCGGCATGCCGAAACAATCGGAACCCTCCCAGGTGACATCTCCCGCGCTGATACCGATGCGGATTGGCGGCTGTTCGTGTCGCCGCCGCTGCAGGCGCGCAACGACCGTTTGCATGGCGATGGCTGCCGCCACTCCGTCCGAGGCTGCCGGGAATGCCACGACGAGGCCGTCGCCCGTGCCCTTGACGACCCTGCCGCCGTGTCGCTCGGTGACGGCGCCCAACTCTTGGTCATGCTCGCGTCGGAGCAGATTCGCCTGCATGTCCCCAAGCCGCTCGCGCAGTGCCGTGGAACCGACCGAGTCGGTGATGACGATCGTCGCGGTTGTCACACGAGCGTGCGCCGTGGACCCGCGCTGATTGAGCGAGTCGTCACGCGACTCGATGATGTTCGCCTCCCGGGGTGACCTCGGGTCAAGCTACCACTTGGCGACCCCTATGGATCAAGCAAAACGGGGGCATTTGGCTGCGACCCTACCGGCCGGTATTCGCGCGGTTCGACTGACCTGCCTATGGTTTAGCGGATCCTGCTAAACTCACGGCATGTCAGGTGAACTCTACGACCCGGTCGCCAACCCGTACGCACCCGGTGCCGGCACGCCGCCACCGGCACTTGTCGGCCGCGACGAGGTGATCTCGGGAGCCGAGATCTCCCTCAAACGTCTGGTGTCCTCGCGGGCGAGTCAGCACCTTCTGATCACAGGTCTTCGCGGCGTCGGCAAGACCGTGCTGCTCGCCAAACTGTCGGCGGTCGCAGAACGCGCCGGCTATCGGGTCATCAGGATCGAAGCGGTCGGCGGGGACGACACCATTCGAAGCCTCTTGCGACAAGCCCGCCGCATCCTCGGTGAATTCGGCGGCAGCGACCGAGTGTCCAGGGCTCTGCGGTCTATCGAGTCCGTGTCGCTCACGGTGGCAGGGAGCGGGATGAAGGTGGAGCGGCGGGTCGACCAGCCCGACCGGGAGGCACTCGCCGACGTCATCGTCGATGTCGCCGCTGCAGCGGCCGAACACGACCTTGGGATCATGGTCGCGCTCGACGAGGCACAGACGCTGGATCGTCACGACCTTCGACGTCTCCTGGCGGGGGTTCACCGGTGCGGGCAAGACAGCCTTCCCTTCTACTTCGTCATCGCCGGCCTCCCCAACCTGGTTGGGGAGGTGGCCAAGGCGGCCACCTACGCGGAGCGGATGTTCACCGTTGCCGATCTCGGTCCTTTGACACCGGACCAGGTGGTCGAAGCGATCGTCGAACCGGCACTGGAGATCGGGGTCGACTGGTCACCGAGGGCGACCGACAAGATCGCCGACCTGTCCGACGGTTTCCCGTTCTTCGTCCAAACGTGGGGGTACCACACGTGGAACGCCGCTATCGACGAGCCGATCTCGAGCGACGATGTAGGGCGAGCAGCCCCGAACGCCCGGCACACACTCGACTCGTCCTTCTTCGCGTCGAGAATCGCCAGGATTCCGCCGTCTGAGGTCGCCTACGTTCAGGCGTTGGCGTCCCTGGGTCCGGGCCCGCACCGCTCAGGGGAGGTGGCGGAGGCGGCGGGGAAGACGACCGAGCAGGTCGCCGGATTCCGGGAGCGACTCATCACCGAAGGGATCATCTATGCGCCCAGGTACGGGTGGGTCGAGTTCGCGATTCCTCACTTCGACCGATACGTCGCCCGTGCGATGCCGGCATAGCTACCCGAGGTCATCCCGGGCCGCCGGCATCTCCACCTCCACGTCGAACCACCGCTCCTGGAACCAAGTTCGCTGGGCTATCTCGTCGGCCGTCCATGGTCGGTCTCCGAGCCTGACAACGAGCTTGTCCTCGACATCATCTCGCCTGCAAATGATCGCGATCACCTCGGCATCGCACTCGGACAGTGGCTGATCGGCATCGATTACGTAGACGTCGATGGGCTCTCCATCGCCGGCGATGGTTCCTGGGACGTACCCGTAGTTCAGTTCGTACACCGCCTGGGGATCGTCCGGATGTCGGGATCCCAGCGGCCGGTCGACGACCACGTGCACTCGGCGTCCCAGCCACTCGCGCACGACCGCTATCCCCGTGCCGCCTCGAGACAGGTCACTCCGTCCGGACCGACGGTGGCGGCGTGGCGGGTGTGGGGTGGGAGGTCGAACCGGTCACCGGGCCCCAGCATCACGTCGCCGTCCGGCGTGTGGAACGTGATCGACCCATCCACGCAGAACAGCACCTTGTGATAGGGATGCTCGTGCTCCCCGTAGCGATACCCGGGGCCATTCGACCAGGTGTGTGGGTTGAGACCTTCAGTCCGGTAGGCGGTGAGGATCTCGTC
>CAZBXV010000080.1:0-5756 GCA_964496205.1 uncultured Acidimicrobiia bacterium | reverse complement strand
CGCCGATGAAACCGGGCCGCATCATCTTCGGACTGCTGATCCTCGCAATAGGCATCGGGTGGTTCCTTCAAGCAGCGGACTACGTGACGGAGTTCCCATGGCAATGGATCCTGCCAAGCATCCTCATCGTCATCGGGCTGGCTCTCATCGTCGAACCAAGGAGCCAAAGCCGTGGCGGCCTGATTGCGTTGGGGATCATCATCACGATCGTCCTGATGTCAGGATCCGTTGGCCGGTCAACGGTCATTCCGACGGGTGTCGGTGATCGCACCGTAACCGTCACGGATGTTGCGGACCTCGAGGACATTTCGATGTTCGCCGGGAACCTCGTCGTCGATCTGCGCAATCTCGACTTGCCTGAGGGGACAACGACCCTGAACATCAGCATATTCGCCGGCGACGTCAAGGTATATGCCCCAACAACCGGCATCGTCGAGGTCAAGGCCAGTTCTTTCGTCGGTGAGATCAGCGCGTTCGGTGAGACTCGCTCAGGCGTTGGTGCAAACCTGAACACGACCTCGTCGGGGAGCGGAGGAACCCTCGTTCTGAAGACATCCTCGTTCGCCGGACAGATCGGAGTGTCACGATGAGAGGATCGATCACCGCAGGAGTCTTCTTCATCATCATCGGCATAGTCTTCCTCCTGGATGCCGCCGATGTGTGGGCGGTACCGTCCGGCTACCTCGTACCTGCGCTCGTCATTGCCCTGGGTGTTGCCATCCTGATGGGCGGCACCAGAGAGCGATCAGACGAGCCTGCCACCCCGAACGACCCCGGCAACGAGAGCTGAGTCAGTACCGCGCGACCTTCAGCGCGATTCGTCCGGTCGTTCCCTCACATGGGCGGGTAGGATCTTTTCTGCACGGGAGCTCGGTTTGTCCGGGCTGAGAAGGAGAATCCCTCCGACCGTTGGAACCTGACCGGATAATGCCGGCGTAGGAAGCAGCCTCAGCCTGGCCTCCGACGACGAAGGAGGCACCATGCGAAACACATCGGGAGCCCGCCGCGTTGGCGGGCTTGTCTTGGGGGCAGCGCTCGTCCTGACCGCCTGCACATCGGCCACATCGGGATCAGCGGCGGCCGACGGCGAAACGATCACTCTGCTGACCCACGACTCGTTCGCCGTTTCAGAAGGGATCCTCGAAAGATTCACCGCCGAGACCGGAATCACCGTCGACGTCCTCAGGTCGGATGACGCCGGGACCATGCTGAACCAGGCGATCCTCACCAAGGACAACCCAATCGCCGACGTCATGTACGGCATCGACAACACATTCCTCTCTCGAGCCCTCTCCGAAGACATCTTCGAGCCCTATACGTCGAACATGCTGGACACAGTGCCCGAGAGCCTCCAGGCAGGCGACCGGGTGACCCCTATCGACTACGGCGACGTGTGCGTCAACTACGACAAGGCTGCGTTCAGCAGCGACATGCCAGCGCCCACATCACTCGAGGACCTGGCGAACCCCACCTACAAAGACATGCTCGTCGTGGAAGATCCTGCTACCTCTTCACCGGGGCTCGCGTTCCTTCTCGCGACGATCTCCACATTCGGTGACAGCGGCAACTACACCTGGCAGGACTACTGGAAGGACCTCGTCACCAACGGTGTCAAGGTCGACGCCGGGTGGACAGAGGCGTACTACTCGGACTTCTCGGCGGCATCGGATGGGGCCTGGCCGCTGGTGGTCTCCTACGCCAGTTCCCCGGCTGCGGAGGTCTACTACTCGGAGGTGCCACTCGAGGAGGCTCCGACCGGAGTGATGACGAGCGGCTGCTTCCGACAGGTCGAATACGCGGGCATCCTCTCCGGAACGACCCACGCCGAGGCGGCCGGCAAGCTCATCGACTTCATGCTGTCGTCCACGTTCCAGGAGGACATGCCGCTCAGCATGTTCGTGTTCCCTGCCAACGACACCGTGGGCCTCCCGGCCGAGTTTGAGCAGTTCGCCGTGATGCCAGAGAACCCCGAAACCATGGACCCTGCACGTATCGAACAGAACCGTGAGGAGTGGATCCAGCAGTGGACCGACATCGTTCGAGGATGACAGCCCGCTCCCGCCTCGGGAACATCCTGCTCATCGGGGTGCCGCTGGCGTTCCTCGCCTACTTCTTCGCCTACCCGCTCGCGGCGATCCTGGCGAAGAGCCTGGCGGGCAATCTCGGGCCGTTTGTCGAGGTGTTCGATCGCGGCACGCTTCGGGGCGCCATCTGGTTCACCGTGTGGCAGGCGACTGTGTCGATGTTGCTGACGGTTGCCGTCGCGATGCCTGCCGCCTTCGTGTTCGCCCGATTTCGGTTTCCCGGCAAGAGCGCGATCCGGGCGGCGATCACCGTTCCGTTCGTGCTGCCGACAGTCGTCGTGGGAACGGCCTTTCTCGCCCTCTTGGGGCCCACGGGCGTCGTAGACCTGAGCGGAACTGTGTGGTTGATCCTGATCGCCCATGTGTTCTTCAACTACGCCGTGGTCGTGCGAACGGTCGGTGGATTCTGGGCGAACCTCGACCCTCGCTTCGAAGAGGCTTCCCGCATGCTCGGAGCTGGACGGTGGCGCACGTTCCGTCGTGTCACCCTTCCGCTCCTGCGACCGGCGCTTGCGGCGGCCGGGTCGATTGTGTTTCTGTTCACATTCACGTCGTTCGGAGTGATTCTGATCCTCGGAGGGCTGCGCTTCTCGACGATCGAGGTGGAGATCTACCGCCAGACCGTCACCTATCTGCAACTGCCAATCGCCGCCGCACTCGCGGTGGTACAACTCGTGGGAGTGACATCGATCCTCTTCGTCTACTCGTCGTTCCAGCGGCGACGGGCGATCGAACTGCCTTTGCGACCTTCCGGTGAGATCGCCAGAGCCCCGCGCATGCTGCGGGACCGTCTCGTCGTGGGCGGGGTCCTCGGATTCACCGCCGTGTTCCTCGGCACGCCTCTCGCGCTGCTGGTGGCGAGATCGTTCCGTACGTCCTCTGGATTGGGCCTCTCCGCATACCGATCGTTGTTCACTCACACGTCGGCGTTGTTCGTTCCGCCGGCCGAGGCGATACGCAACTCCCTGCTGATCGCAACGGCGGCCGCCGTCATCGCACTCGCCGTGGGAATGATGGCGGCGTCGATCGTCGCCTACCGGACCGGCTGGTTCTCCCGGGTGTTCGACGTCGTCCTGATGCTGCCGCTCGGCACGTCGGCCGTCACGATCGGGTTCGGGTTTCTCGTCGCCCTCGGCAAGCCGATCGACCTGCGCACCTCGCCTGTGCTGCTGCCGATCGCCCATGCGCTTGTCGCCGTACCGTTCGTGGTGCGCACGGCGGTACCGGTCATGCGGTCGGTCCGGCAGCGGCTTCGCGACGCCGCTGCGATGCTCGGGGCGTCACCATCCCGGGTCTGGCGCAGGATCGACCTGCCGATGATCTTCCGGGCCGGCCTCGTCGGCGCAGGCTTCGCGTTCGCTGTGTCGCTGGGTGAGTTCGGCGCCACCAGCTTCCTGGCCCGGCCGTCGACACCAACCCTTCCGATCGCCATCTTTCGTCTGCTCGGACGGCCCGGCACGTTCCCGGAGGCGCTGGCCCTGGCCACCATCCTGATGGTCCTCACCGCCGCGTCGATGTTCGCCATCGAGCGGTTCCGCTTCGGCAACCTCGGGGAGTTCTGATGCTGGAGGTCCGCGGTCTCGCAGTGTCTTTCGAAGGTGAGCCGTTCATGCACGGCGTGAATCTGACCGTTCCCGATGGAACCGTCGTGGCGATCCTCGGTCCGAGTGGCAGCGGCAAGTCGACACTGCTCCGGGCGGTTGCGGGCCTGGAGTCGCCAGACGCGGGCTCGATCTCGTGGAACGGAGAACGCCTCAACGGCGTGCCACCCCACGCGCGAGGGTTCGGCCTGATGTTTCAGGACTATGCCCTGTTCCCCCACATGACCGTGGGGGGCAATGTGGCGTTCGGCATCGAGGGCCGGCCCGATGTCCGCCGACGTGTCTCGCAGGTTCTCGAGTGGGTGGGGCTCCAGGGGTACCAGGACCGGGGGGTCGGCCGTCTATCAGGAGGGGAACAACAACGGGTTGCGCTCGCCCGTTCCCTTGCTCCGGAGCCGAAGATGCTGATGTTCGACGAGCCGGTCGGATCGCTCGATCGAGCACTCAGAGAGCGTCTCGTGCCCCAGCTGCGCGACTTGCTCGTTCGGCATCGGATCACGGCGATCTACGTCACCCACGATCAGGAGGAGGCGTTCGCCATCGCCGATCAGATGGTCATTCTGCGTGACGGAACCGTTGTTCAGACCGGCACCCCTGAACAAGTGTGGCGCAAGCCCGCCAACGCCTGGGCCGCACGCTTCCTCGGGTTTTCGAACGTGGTCGACGTTCAGGTATCTGGCGGAGTTGCGACGGCGTCGTGGGGATCGTTCGAGGTTTCTGATCTGGCTGATGGCGATCACGAGGTTGTTGTGAGAGAGGGTGCCGTCACTCTCGGCGGCTCGATGCGAGGCGTCGTCACACAGCGAAGCTTTCGGGGCGGGCACTACCGCGTGACGATCGGGCTGAACGACGGGTCGACACTCGAGGCGGAACTGGACGATGAACCCGAGATCGGCTCGGACTTCTCGTTTGGAATCGACCCTGATGGCGTCGTCGGGCTCTGACCGGCTATCCGCCGACCCGACGTTTGGGCACGTACATGCCGGTTCGGTCCATGTAGGCACGGTACGCGTCGCCGTAGCGAATCAGCAGGTCGCGTTCCTCGGCCCTCGACATGAGATGGAAGAGCGGCAGCCACACGAGCGAGTAGACGGCAAGGAACGGCGAGTGGCAGAGAAACGCGAAGACCCACCAGTACCACACCTCGCCGGCTGCCTGAGGATGCCGGATCCGCGTATAGATGCCGCCGTACATGGAGTGGCTCTCCTTCAGGACCATCGTCTCCTCGCCGGCGTCTTTCATCCCGCGCACCCATACGATCCCCGACGGGACAGCGATCACTACCGCAATCAGCGCCGACACCCAGTAGGGCCACGGAAAACCAGCGGGAAACGACCACGGCAACGGGTGGAAGGCATAGACCACGTAGTTGACGCCTGCGACGGTCATGAACACACCGGACAGCATCCGATAGACCGTGCATCTCCGGTAGGCCGCTTCCGTTCCGATCCGCTTGGCAAGGGCCGCCGGCCCGGCACTGGCCACGTAGAAGCCGAAGGTGAGCGCGGTCGAGACGACGAGCAGCCCTGCGTTCAGCCACGGCACCACCGCTGCCTCCTTCCGCCTCGATCCTACGCCCAGCACGGCTACGGCAGGTAGCCTCGGAACGCCATGCGACACACGACGACGCTCAAGGTACGGTTCTACGAGCTTGACCCATACAACCACGTCAACCACACCGCGTACTTCGGGTACTTCGAGACGGCCCGCATCGAGGCGCTCGAATCGGTTGGGCTCGCCATGGACACGATGACCGCGGAAGGGTTCCACATCGTCGTCGTGGAAGCGAAGGCTCGGTTCATCGTCCCAGCAGTCGGTGGCGACACGGTTCGGATCGAGACCGAGGTCGTCGAACGGCGAAGGGCATCATCCGTGTGGCACCAGGAGATGTGCCGGGGCGAAACGCTGCTGGCGACCCTCGAGATTCTTGGAGCGATGACCGACCTCGACGGCAAGCCAACGAGACTGCCCCCGGAGCTGGCCGACCGGCTGGCGAGGATCTGAAGGTGCGATACCTCGACGTGTCCGGCGAACGCCTGTCGGTGATCGGGCTCGGCACCTGGCAGTTCGG
>CAZBXV010000079.1:0-5994 GCA_964496205.1 uncultured Acidimicrobiia bacterium | reverse complement strand
ATGAAAGAGGTCGCCATTGCTGCGAGACCGTGGGGCGATCGTTTCCTCCCCCAGTGAGGCCGCAGGGCCGAACGCCTACTGGCTCTGCGTGGCGCCTTCGTTCAGGTCGGCCGGGGTGCCACCTGCAAGGATCGTGTTGATCGTGGACATCATCTCGGTCATCGAGATCGGGCCCGTCTTCTTGGCCATGATGATTCCGTCCGGGGACACGAAGAACGTTTCCGGGACCCCGTAGACACCGAAGTTCACCGCCGTCCTCGACTCGGGGTCCACGACGTACGTTTCACCCTGCGCACGGCCAAAGGCGTCGAGAAAGGAGGTGGCGTTGTCGGGTTCGTCCTGATAGACGACGCCGATGAACTTCACAGAAGCGCCGGCGTAATCCTCGGCAGCCGCTTCGAACACCGGATGTTCCTGTCGACAGGGGAAACACCACGATGCGAAGAAGTTGATGACCAGCACGTCTCCATCGGTCTGCGCGAGATCGACTTGGCCGTCTCCATCGAGGAGGCTGAGCGTGTCGGCGGGAACGGGCTTTCCGATGAGTGGGGAGGCGACCAGGCTCGGGTCCTTGCCGAACCCGCGGGAAAACACGACGACCATGGAGATGCCGATGAGGACGACGGCGGCGACCCCAAGCCATGTTCCCAGCTTCGGGCGCCTCTCGGTCATGCCGAAGCCTCGATCTTCGCCCGAGCCGGCTTGCGCGCGAGCCATGCCCAGAGTCCGCCAAGAGCAGCGATGAATCCGCCGATCCAGACCATCCAGATGAACGGACGCCAGAACAGGTCGAGCGTTACCCGGGAACTGTCGAGGGAGCGAAGGGACAAGTACAGGTCGCCTCTGATGGACGGGTGGATGTCGGGAGATGCCACGGCTTCTCGTCCGTTGGAATACTGGTTCAATCGAGGCTGGAGCTCGTCGACGACGCGATTCCCCTCGACGACCTGAATGAGCGAGCCCGTGATGGTGCGATTCGACTCGATCCGGCTGAAGGTATTGACGTAGGCGAGCGTGTAGCCCTCGAACTGGACCGTGTCACCAGGAACCATCTGCACCTGTCTGGTGGCCGCAAGATTGGTCGACAGCGCGATACCCACAGCGAGAATCGCTACTCCTATGTGGGCGATCTGGCCTCCCCAGTAGCCCGGATCCGATCTCACCGTGTATAGGGCCGACTTCAGGTACCCGTCTTGCACCTTGGCGTTGCGCCTCTTCACCGTGTCCCAGAGCATTCGTACGGCGACCGAGGCGACAAGGGAGCCGAGCAGAATCGCTGCTACGACCGTCAGGCTGCGCAGCTTGAGGAGTACACCGATCGCCGTGACGGCCAATGCAACCCGCAGCGGGTTGCGGGTGCGGGCCCACAGGATCGACAGCTTCGCTTTTCTCCACGGAGCGATCGAACCGAACGCCATCGCGAGGAGCAACAGGAGCGCGATAGGGGTGGCGAGTTTGTTGAAGAACGGCGGTCCGACGCCAACCTGGGCGCCTGTGAGTGCATCGACGATGAACGGATACATGGTGCCGATCAGGACGACAAACGTGAAGACGCTGAGCAGCAGGTTGTTGACGAGAATCCCGCCTTCCCGGCTCACCAAGGAGTCGAGCCTCGGGGCCGAAGCGACCGTGTTTGCCCTGGCGACGAACAGCCCGAACGAGAAGATGAGCACGACCGCGAGGAACCACAACAGCGTCGGTCCTATGGCCGATTGTGTGAAGGCGTGAACCGAGTTGATGACGCCTGAACGGGTGATGAACGTGCCGAGAATCGTCATGGCGAATGCCGAGATCACCAGCACGAAGTTCCAGCTCTGGAGCATTCCGCGCCGCATCTGAACTGCGGCGGAATGCAAGAACGCTGTTGCGGCGAGCCATGGCATGAATGAAGCGTTCTCGACCGGGTCCCATGCCCAGTAGCCGCCCCACCCGAGAACCTCGTAGGACCACAGGCCGCCAACCACGATGCCGGCTGTGAGGAAGACCCACGCCACGAGGGTCCATGATCGGGTGCGACGCAGCCAGTCGGTACCGCCCGGCCCCTGGATCAAGGCAGACATCGCGAATGTGAATGGCACGGTCAAACCCACGTAGCCGATGTAGAGCAGTGGGGGATGGATCGCCATGAGTGGATCGTTCTGAAGCAGCGGGTTCGGACCGAACCCTTGGAGTGCCGCTTGGGCACCGACCCATGGGAAAGGACTGGACAGGCTGCAACCCACCGAAGCGGCGGCGGTACACACCGAGAATGGATTGGAGACCGTGAGCATCAACCCGAAGAAGAACGCTGAGACGATTCCCATGAATCCGAGTGCACCTGACCCGAGGGGATCCGAGGCGCCGAGCTTCGCCGACGCGCGATACACGGTGAACACGTAGACGGCGAGCACGAGGCCCCACAGCACGATGCTGCCTTGCAGGGCCGCCCACGCCGTCGCGATCTTGTAGAGAAGCGGCGTACTCGTGGTCGAGTTGTTCGCGATGTAGGCGATCGAGAAGTCGTTGGAGAGAAGACCGATCTGGAGGGCGAGCATCGCAACGAGTCCGCCGCCGAGCACCCCATAGACCGGACCGGTGAGCGATGCCTCACGGCCGAACTGTTTCCGGAACCCCTGGATCGCAAGTACGACCGAGGAAACGAACGCGGTGAGAACTGCGAAGAATCCCAGGATTGCCGTCATCACTTGTCCCCGGGCTGGAAGGACTCGTGGGGTTCCTGGGCGTTGTAGTTCTCGTCGTGCTTGACGATCAACACATCCGACACGAAATGGTCACCGCTCCATGCACCCTCGACGACCGCGCCGGCACCGGCCTGGAACAGCTGAGGGGGTGACCCTTCATTGTCCACTTCGACAACTGTCTGGCCGTCTGTCACCTCGAAGGTGACACCCGTGGCGGTCTTGACGATCGAACCATCGACGACCTGCCCACCGAGCCGGAATCGCTGCCCGTCCGGGAAATCGACGCGTTGTTGAACGGCTTCGGTCGGGGTCAAGTAGTAAACGAGATTCTTGTTCAGGTTGCCGAAGGCAAAGAATCCGACAGCGATCAGGATGATGATGATCGCCGGGATGATGAACCATCGGTGAGCCATTGTCAGTTCTTCCTCTTGTGTCGCTTCGAAACCGATCTGAACCGGATGAACAGGCTGATGCCGTAGAGGATCAGGAACCCGTACACCAGGGAGTAGCCAAAGACTACCCAGCTTGCGGTGAATTCACGCATGAGCATGCCCCTCCAGATTCGGTGCAGTGATCCCCGCGCCGGCAATCTCCAGATTCTCTCGCGCCTCGCGTTGCTCGATCTCGTCGGTCATCTGGGCAATCCACACTCGAGTGACCATGAACGACAGGTAGATCAGCGTGAACGCGCCGAGGTTGATCATCAACGCGCGCAGCATCGCCGGATCGATCGTGTTGGACGACATCCCTTCGAACGTCTCGGGGCGTAGCAACGTGGGTGCCTGGTGGAGTGTACGCCACCACGTCACGGAGAAGTGGACCAAGGGTATCTGTACGAACGCAATGATTCCCAGGACGGCTGCTCGCCGAGCCCTCGTGTCAGGGTCGGAGATGCTCCGCCGAAGGGCCAGGTACCCCAGGTACACGATGAACATGAGCGCGGTGAGCACGAGACGGGCATCGCCCCAGTCCCAGAACGCTCCCCACACGGGTCGTCCCCACAGCATGCCGGTGATCAGCGCGACACCCGTGAAGAAGACGCCCATCTCGGCAGAAGAGGCCGCCACGCGGTCCCACGAATGCTTCTTGGTCGCCAGATACCCGATTCCGGCAACGAGTACCACGCCGAACGACAGGTAGGCGAGCCATGCTGATGGGACGTGAACGTACATGATCTTCTGGAACACGCCTTGGAACTCGTCGAGCGGCGCGGTGATGCCGAAGTAGAGACCGGCGCCGACGCCGAGGAGCGCAAGGACGGACAGGGTGGTGAGGGAGCGTTTCAACGGCTTGTTTCCTCCAATGGGCGGGCAGTCAGCACACCTGCGACGGTCAAGGCCAGGTTCATCGCTATAAGCAACACAATCCAGTTCAGGATACTGCGGTCTAATCGAAGTGCTTCAATCACCTGCGATGAAGCGATGAGCAAAGGCACCGCAAGGGGAGCGACGATGAGCGGGGCGAGTGTCGACTTGGTTCGCAGACCAGCTGTGACTCCGCCGGCAAGCGTTCCGACCAGTGAGAGCCCGAAGGCGACGAGCACCAGAATCACGATGAGCCATCCCCAGCCTCGCACAGGATCGGGGTTGTACAAGACGATGTCGAGCGGAGTGAGCACGAGTTCGAATCCGAGGAGCAGCAGCGAGCTGGCGATCACCCTGCCGACGAATGTCGCAGCCGGATCGATTCCCAGGAGTGTGAGCAGTTCACGCTGGGCAGGTTCCTCGGTGGCCGACTGCCGGAACGCAACCAGCATCCCGAACAGCAGCGTCACGGCGAAGAACATCCCGGGGCCGATGCGTGACAACATGGACTTCTCCGTTCCGATCGCCAAGGGCAGGAGAAGCAGCGCGACCGCGCCAAACGGAACCGTGATCGCCAAGACCTCGCCCGCTCGCCCTTCGATCTTGAGATCCTTCCGCATGATCTCGAACGCCTGCCGCCAGAACTCCCGGGCACTCATGCCGTGCCCTCCACCACCGTGCCGCGGACCAACTCATAGGTTCGCTCCACGAGCGGCAGCATCCGATCGGGTTCGTGGGAGACGAGTACGACCGAACCACCCCGGGCCTTGACCTGCCGGACCGTACCCTCCACAAGGGACGTGGCTGTCTTGTCGAGACCCGCGTGCGCCTCGTCCAACAGCAGCAGGCTGGGGGTTGTCATCAGCACACGAGCGAACTCCACACGTCGTTGCATTCCATGGGACGAATGGTCTGCTCGTCGATCCATCGCTCCGCCGAGTCCGACCATCTGCAGCGACGAAGCAACGGCGCTGTTGCTGATGCCCGAAAGTCGGGCGACGAACTCGAGGTTCTCCTTGAGTGTGAGTTCCCCGTAGAGAGCCGGGTGGTGGCCGAGGAGGGCAATCTTGCGGCGGACGGTGGGGGTCGGTTCATTCAAGAGTGGGACGCCCAGTACCGTGCCCGTGCCGGTGGTCGGTTTCAGGAGCGTTGCGAGAACCCGAAGCAAGGTGGACTTGCCGGAGCCGTTCGGACCGATGATGCCGACTCCTTCTCCGGGCTCGACGTGCAGGTTGACACCGTGCAGAACGGTCAGTCTGCCGAACCGCACGCCGACGTCAGCGAGGTCGATGAGAGGAGTGGTCACGAACCCGAGATGTTACGGGAACGATGTGCCTTCACGCGAATCATCGTGCCCAGGACCCCGACGACGACAGCTGCGAGATACCAGGGTGCCGGGTTGGAACCGAATCCCACCCTGAGTGGCTCGGTCGCGAGCCGCACTCCACCGGCAAGTCCGAGGGCCAACAAGGCAGGAACGCCCGACGGAAGCCGCTTTCGCACCATGACCAGAGTGATCGCACCAAGGAGCAACGCCGCAGCGGCATACAGCTCGACAGGATGCCGACCGACCGTGCCATCGTGGATGGCCCACGGGAGCGTGGTCGCGACACCCGCGCATGTACCGCGCATGAGGCAGCCGGCATGCCAGCCTCCGAGCCCGGCCAAGGCAGCCGGCGCGATCAGGTCGACCGTTTGCCACAGGTCCTTTCGAGCTGCCCACGAGAGGTACCCGAGTGCACCGAGCGAGGCGAAACCGGTGTCGACACCGCCCCTGACGAGGAAGAGATCGAGCGGATGGGTGAACGGGTTCGTTCCCTGCAACACCATCGCCGCAACCCGGCCGATGACGAGACCAACGACAGCAGACCCGAGGACGAGGTCGATGAGATCGGTGCGGTCTGTGATCTTGCGGATTCGCTCGACTCGCAAGGTGAGGAGGGCCAGCGCGACGCCGAGGAGGGCGGCGGCGAGGAGGGAGAACTCCACCGTCTACCTCAGAAGGTCGT
>CAZBXV010000078.1:0-6271 GCA_964496205.1 uncultured Acidimicrobiia bacterium | reverse complement strand
TGAGCAGGGGCAGCGCCGACTGGGGCTGGCCGAGCAGCTGCGGCACGATCTTGAACGCGCCGAGCGCCGTGAGCAGCAGCGGTGCCGTCTCACCTGCCGCCCTTGCGACGGCGAGCATCGATCCGGTCACGAGACCATTCGACGCCGACGGCAAGACGACCTTCATGACAACCTGCCAGCGTCGCGCTCCGAGACCATAGGCGGCGTTGCGAAGATCGTCTGGCACCAGCCTGACGATCTCCTCGGCGGATCTCGCGACGATCGGCAACATGAGCAGCGACAGAGCGAGCGCCCCGGCGAGCGTCGAGAATCCGATCGTCCCTCTCACCAAGACGGCGTAGATGAACAAGCCCACGAAGATCGATGGGACGCCGGTCATCACATCGGTAAAGAAACGGATGAACGGGCTCAACTTGCTCTGCTTGTACTCGACGACGAACGTCGCTGCGCCAATGCCAAGTGGCACGGCCAGGATGCTCGCTATCCCCACCATATAGAGCGTGCCGACGAGACCCTGCAGATAGCCTCCGCCCGGCTGACGCTGAGAAAACGGTTGCACGGACGTCAGGAAGTCCCATGACATCGCCCCGGCACCTCGTCGGATCACCTCGAAGAGGATGAGAACGAGCGGAATGACGGCAATCACGACCGCTCCAATCAGCGTACCGAGCACGATGCGATCCTTCCGCTTCCGCCTGGCGGCGATGCGACCGGTATCGCGAAGGGGGTTGTCGACTGCGATGCTCACAGGTTCTGCTCCTTCGCCACCTGCCCGCCGGTCATCCACACAACCATCCGAGCGGCCATGTTCACGATCACGGTGATCACGAAGAGCAGCACGCCGACCCCGATCAACGCCTTGACGTTCTCAGGAGCCGCCTCCTGGAACGTGATCGCGATGATGCCGGCCATCGACTGTCCACCTCGGAAGATCGACGAGGGAATCTTCTCCGAGCCGCCGATCAGCATGGCCACGGCGATCGTCTCACCGAGCGCCCGGCCCAGGCCGAGCATCGTGGCTCCGATGATGCCCGGCCGCGCTCTTGGAAGCACGACGTGGCGCATCATTTCCCACCGGGTGGCCCCCAAGCCGTACGCCGCCGATATCTCCGACTCCGGGGTGTTCGCCATGACCTCTCTGGTAACCGCCATGATGATCGGCATGACCATGATGCCGAGGATCACGCCGGCGGCGAAGTAGTTGTAGGTGAGCACGGGTCCTGACAGGAACGGGATGAATGATCCCAGCGTGTTCGAAATCAGCTCCATGATCGGTCGCAGGACCGTCGGTACGAAGAACAGCAGCCCCCACAGGCCGAACACGACGCTTGGGACCGCCGCCAACAGCTCGACGGTGTAGGTCAGGGGACGCGCGATCCTCGCCGGTGCCGCTTGCGTGATGTACAGCGCCACCGCAACGGCCAGCGGCACGGCGATGACCAGGGCGATCAACGAGGTAGCGAGCGTGCCGACGACGTACGCCAGCGCCCCGTATTCGCCCGTGATCTCTGTCCGGGAGATCCCCGGATCCCATGTAGAGCTGGTGAGGAACGACCAGCCTTCGTGCTGGAACACGGGCCAGGCCTGGACCGTCGTCGAGATCAGCATTGCCGCGAGGATCACCAACACGCTTGCGCCCGCGGCCCCAAGCAACCACCGGAATGTCGTGTCGGCACCGAGTCTGCCTCGACGCCGTCCTGTCAAGTCACCAGCTACGGCCACCTGCCTGCCCTTCCGTGGAGAGAGAATAGAGGGGCCCCGACATGGTCGGGACCCCGAGAGATCGCTACTTGGAGTTGATCAATGCAACTTTGGCCAACGCCTTCTCCTGCAAGGAGTCAGGCAGTGGCGAGTACAGCAGCTGCTCTGCGAGATCGTCACCGCTCTGGAGATCCCACGTGATCCAGTCCTTCAACGCGGCGGCCGTGTTGGCGTCGTAACCGCACTCCCAGGCAAGCAGCCATGTGGCACCCGCAATCGGATACCCGTCACCGCCGACGTTCAGGATGTTGAAACGAAGATCGTCTGGGATCGTGATCCCATCGGCGGCGGCGGCCGTCGACGCGAGCGTTGGCTCGATTGCGTTGCCGCTGTCGTTGACCATCTCGACGACCGGGATGTTGTTCTCCATGGCGTAGGACAGCTCGATGTATCCGACGGCTCCAGGGTTCTGCTGAATCGCAGCCGTCACGCCGTCGTTCTTCTCACCACCGACCGAGTTGGGAGCGGGCCACTCGACATCCTTGCCTGCCCCGACCTCACTGGCCCACGTGTCCGAGACACTGCTCAGATAGGTGGTGAAGATGCTCGTGGTTCCCGAACCGTCGGAACGGTGCGCAATGACGATGTCCTCGTCGGGCATCGTCACTCCGGGGTTCAGATCGGCGATCGCCGAGTCGTTCCACTTGGTGATCTTGCCGAGGAACATGTCCGCCAGTACCGGACCGGACAGCGTCAACGAGTCGAGACCCTCGACGTTGTAGGCGATCGCAACGGCACCGAACACCGTCGGAATGTGAATTGGATCGCATCCCCGGGCATCGGTGGCTGCCGCCATCTCTTCGTCGGTCAGGAACGCGTCGGAGGCACCGAAGGTGGTTTGCTGTCCGATGAACTGCTCGACACCGCCGCCAGAACCGATCGACTGGTAGTTGATCGACACGCCCGGCTGGACGCTCTGATAGGCGCCGATCCACTCCTGGTAGATCGGGGCGGGGAACGAAGCTCCCGCACCAAGCAGGTCGGCGGTGAGCTCACCCCCGGAACCTGCCGTGGTCGTCGATCCCGATCCTGCCGTCGTCGTGGTGCTCGTACCACCGCATGCCGACGCGATCAGCGCGAACGCCACAACGAGAATGATGAGAGGCTTCAGCCTCGATGACTTCATGTCGTCCCTTCCTTACTCAGGTAGCCCACTACAGGGCATCGATGCGATCGTATGAGGACCACGTGACCCCAAACTTGCTGATACGTGAACGGAAGGTGAACGAAGGAGAGCCTCGTGTCCTCCCCCAGTGAGACCGAAGGGCCGAACGTCGGGGAAGGTGGACTCGACGGAGCCGAGGATGGAGGGGGCGGTTCCCACCAACGTAGACAGCCAACAGCGGTCAACAGACGGCCGGCTACCGACCTACGCCTTCGGAATCCAGAACCGGAAGGTCGAACCGACGCCGAACTCGCTTTCGACATCGACCCCCCCACCGTGCCGTTCTGCGATGTGTTTGACGATGGCGAGACCCAACCCGGTACCTCCGGATCTCCGCGATCGTGCCGTATCGACCCTGTAGAAACGGTCGAAGATGCGGGAGAGGTCCCTTGCAGGGATGCCGGACCCTCGATCTGCAACCGTCACCACCGCTTTGTCGCCCTCCGCGGCGAGCGTGACCTGAACTGTTGACCCTGGGTCCGAGTAGACGCGAGCATTCTCGAGAAGATTGCCAACCGCCAGAGCGACTTCCCGAGCATTCGCCTTCACCCTCACGTCGGTGAGCGACGCGCCGACCTTGATACCTCCAGCGTCGAAGGCGCTGCTCCGATTTCCGATTTCCGCTTCGATGACGGGAGCCAGCCCAATCGTCTCCATCACGGGACGTGTGGCCTCCAATCGAGAGAGATCAAGAAGGTCACTGACCAGCGCTGCGAGCCGCAGCGCTTCGACATTCAGGCGCTCGGCGAAAGACACCGCAACCTCGGGTTCGTCGGGCAGAGCGGCCACGATCGTCTCACTTGCGGCGATCAGAGCGGCGACGGGCGTCTTGAGTTCGTGTGAGGCGTCGGTGACGAAGTCGCGCATCACCGCGTAGGCCTGCTTGTTGGCTGTCACATCATCCAGAATGACGAGAACGAGTCCACGACCGATCGGCTTGACCGTCGCGAAGAGCCACCTCGTCGGTCGCCCATGCTCGAAGAGCTCGGTGATGACGGACGCTCCCGAGGCAGCATCTCGTGCAAGCCGCCGCAGGGAGCCGGGAGCCCGGGCTACATCCGAACTCACCTCGAGCATTCGAGTGGCAGCATCGTTGATCAGTAACAGGTCGCCTGCCACATCGAGAATCACGATCCCCTCGTTGACGGTGTCGAGCACGGCATCTCGGTCGGCCGTCAAGGCTCCCATCTCTTCACTCGTCATCTCGGCCGCCTTGATCACCCCACTGACGGCGGCAGACAGGCCGTCGATTCCGTCGCCGGCTCGGCGGACGATGCTCCCTCCTAGCGATTCTGCCGTTTGCTCGGCCCGGAATCGTATGGCCCGAATTCGCTGGGCATCGCCAACTGCCGGAATCAGAATGATCACCACAGCGACGACAGTGAAGACGACCACTCCGACCCAAGGGCGGAGCAGCTCGGAGAGCACTATTGCGCAGCCGGCGGTGGCGAGAAGGATCGTGACCTGCCAGACGACCCTTGGGAGATCCCTAGACATCGGCGAGTTTGTAGCCGAATCCTCGAACCGTCAGGATCAGCCTCGGTCGGTGCGGGTCCTTCTCGATCTTCGCTCTCAGCCGGCGTATATGAACGTCGAGTGTTTTGGGATCACCGTAGAAGCCGGGACCCCACACGGCCTCGAGCAGGGCATCGCGGGTGACGAGTCTGCCTCGCTCGAGAAGCAGAACTTCGAGCAACGCGAATTCCTTGGGACGCAACGATACCTCCTTGGATCCGACCCTTACTTCGTGCCGGTGCGGGTCGAGTGTCAGCGGTCCGGCCGACAGCACCTCCTCCTGCTTGCCCGGCAAGGGACGCCGGACGTTCGCGCGAACCCTGGCTATCAGCTCACGCATCGAGAACGGTTTGGTCACGTAGTCGTCGGCACCTAGTTCGAGACCGGAAACGACATCGGCCTCCGAATCCTTGGCGGTGACCATGATGATCGGCACGTCCGATGTCGCCCTGATGTGACGGCATACGTCCATGCCCGGCATGCCCGGCAGCATGAGGTCGAGGAGCACGATGTCGGGTTCCTTCACTCTGAACAGCTCCAACCCCTGGGCGCCATCCAATGCAACGTCGACGTCGAACCCTTCCCGTTCGAGATGGAATCGTACCGACGCCGCGAGCGTCGATTCGTCTTCGACGACCAGAACCCTGTCAGTCGACATCGAACTGCGAGAACTCGACGAGCTCTCCGGTGAGGAGAAAGGCGACTTGCTCGGCGATGTCGACAGCCTGGTCGCCGACACGCTCCAGTGCCCTCGCCACCATGATCATCCGGACCCCCCACTGGAGGCCTTGATCTCCGAAATCGCAGGCGAGTACACGCTCATAGATCTCCCCGTTCAGTCGGTCGACCGGATCGTCGAGCTTGGGAAGCTCCTGGGCGAGTTTCACATCGCGCTGAAGGAACGCGTCCAGCGCAGTCCTGATCATCGGTCGAACCAGGTCGCCCATCTCCTGGATGACCTCGAGCACACCCTCGCTCTGGGGGAGGTGGATCACCGAACGGGTCACCTTCGCGATGTTGGAAGCCTGATCACCCATTCGCTCGAGCGTGACAACCATGTGAAGGAGCGCGACAAGAAGGCGAAGGTCGCTCGCGACCGGTTGCTGCTCGGCAGAAACGATGAGCCATCGCCGATGGGCATCGAGATACATCTGGTCGAGTTCCAGGTCGCCGGCGATGACGGATTCGGCCTCGTCGAGATCCGCGTTCACCAACGCATGGACGGCTTGGCCCACCTGGGCCTGAGCGGTGCGCCCCATCTCGATGACGAGATGCTCGAGATCGTCGAGTTGTTCATGGAATCTGCGGCGAGGTTGTGTCATCCGAATCGTCCCGTGATGTAGTCCTCGGTCTCTTTGCGGCTCGGGTTCGTGAAGATCCTGTCGGTCAAGTCGAACTCTACGAGCACGCCGGTTCTCGCGCCATCCTCCCGGACGTCGACGTTGAAGAACGCCGCCTTGTCGCTCACCCGTGCCGCCTGCTGCATGTTGTGTGTGACGATCACGATCGAGTAGTCGTGTTTCAGATCGAACATGAGCTCTTCGATTCGCTGCGTGGCAATCGGATCGAGCGCCGAGGCAGGCTCGTCCATCAAGATGACGTCTGGCTTGGTTGCGATGGCCCTGGCGATGCAGAGCCGCTGCTGCTGTCCCCCGGATAGAGCCATCGCCGACTGGTCGAGCTTGTCGCGGACTTCATCCCACAACGCGGCCTTTCGCAGTGAGTCCTCGACAATATCGTCCAGGTCCCTCCTGATTCCGGAGAGTCGCGGGCCGAACGTGATGTTGTCGTAAATGGACTTGGGAAACGGATTCGGTTTCTGGAACACCA
>CAZBXV010000077.1:0-6329 GCA_964496205.1 uncultured Acidimicrobiia bacterium | reverse complement strand
CGCGAGGAAGGGTGTCGAGCGTGGCAGCGTACGCCTGAAGGCCGATCCTCCACAACGACGACGCGGCAAGGCTCGTGACGGCAGAGGCGAGAATCGCCTCCCAGAAGAACACGTACAGGAGGCCGATCAGCGTCGACCGCTTGAACATGAACCCGACGGGTAGGAACACGGCCCCATAGCCAAGTGAAACCAGGAGAAGTCCTAGGGCGGGTCCAACGCCGACACCCCAATCCCCACTCACGGCGCCGCCGGCGATCCACAGGGTTCCGGCGCCTACTGCGCCGATGACGAGCGTCGCAGCGACAGCCCCCGCGAGGACACCCGCCGCGAGCACAGACCGGGCCACAGGCTTGAGACTGAGGTAGGGAAGGGTGTGATCACGCCGTTCGTCGCCGAGTGCACTGGATGCGTTCACAATGCCGATGAGCGGCAGGATGATCGCCAGTGATACGGCGATGGCCATGGAGTGGAACACTTCATCCGAACCGGACCGGCGACCGACAAGTGCAACGATCGCTGCAGGGACGGCCGACAGTAGCATCATGCCCATTGCCCGCTTCCGGTTCATCAGCTTGCGAAACGTGTAGTTGGCGATGGTGATGAACGACCTCATCGGCCACCCACCAGGTACCGGAAGGTGCTTTCGAGGGATTCGTCCCGGGGCTCCACCGATACGAGTCGCACATCGGCTTGGACGGCGAGCGTTGCGATCTCCCTGCCAAAGCTGTCGGTGTCGACCACGTCGATATCGACACCGCCCTCCCACACGTCTACCCCCTCTACATAGCCACGGCTGATGAGTGCACCCGCAAGGATCCGGGGACGATCGCAATCGATACGCAGCTTGCGGGGAATGTCGGACATCGCGTCGCGCAGCGCGGCGATCGTTCCGACGCCGGCAAGACGTCCATCGACCATCGCCACGACCCTGTCGGCCATCCGCTCGACCTCGCCAAGCACGTGGGAGGAAACGATGACGGTTCTCCCTTGCTCGCCAAGCTCGCCGAACAGCCTGATGAGGTGAACACGCTGCACCGGGTCGGTCCCGTTGAGCGGCTCATCGAGGAACAACACCTCGGGATCATGCACCAGGGCGCTGGCGACTTTCGCCCGCTGACGCATACCTTTCGAGTATGTCGAGAGTTCTCTGTCGGCGACATCCATGAGACCAACGATCTCGAGAGCCCGGCGGGCGGCACTCACAGGGTCGGCGAGTTGCTGAAGGGTCCCATTGAACTTCACGAACTCCATCGCGGTGAGAAAGCCCGGCACGTGTTCGTCTTCAGGTACGAGTGCCACCCTGCGGTACACATCAGGGCTGGAACGCGGATCGACACCGAGGATTCGAACACTCCCCGCCGACGGCCGCACAAGACCGGTGAGCATACGAAGCAGCGTGGTCTTGCCGGCTCCGTTTGGCCCGAGTAGTCCGGTGACCCCCGGTCCGAATCCGCAGCTGACCTCGGAGACGGCAACCTTCTGGCCGAACCATCTGGACGCCTCTCGGACCTCGACCGTCACATCGGTTGGTGTCACCACATCACTCACGATGCTCTCCGGTATCGCTGCCACACGGCCGCGCTCACCACGAGAAAGATCACGCCGATGGTGGCAAGCGACATCCATGGCTCCAGCCCGGACCTCGTCGCCACGTAGTCACCGGTCGAAATCCCGAACACCCAGTCCCGAACGATCCTGGGCTGGTCTTGAAGGGCGAGCAGCGACACGTACTTCGCTCCGGAGAACGACGCGAGCCGCACGACCGCGTCGACGATCGGGGTCAGCATGATCATGACGCCTAGAAACACGGCGGACGCGAGTCCGTTTCTATTCATGAGCGCCGAAATCCCAAACGCAACCGACGCGTACCCGACGAAGAACACGAACGAGACGAGCACGATCTTCCACAGGATGTCCAGATTGGCTCCGAGGTAGGAGAAGAACCCGTCAGGCGACAGAGCCGCGAACGAGATGTGGAGCGCCACCTCCGGGACAAGGAAGAACCCGAAGATCAGAAACCCGAGTGCCGTGTACTTGGCGCCGAGATAGTCGATCGGCCGCAATGGTCGAGAGAAGTAGATGGACAGCACACCCTCCCGCCGATCGGGAATCAGCAGCTGAGGTGCGGCGAGCGCGATGAACAGCAATGAGATGGTCGAGGCGGTATCGAAGTACTGGCCGTAGCTCGGGAGCTGGTCCGCGAGGAGCTGCTCGACCCCAAACCGTTGCACGGCCCAGTGCAGACCGACGACGACCGCCATCGAGATCAAGGAGATGGTGATCAAGAGCCAAGGCAGCACCTTGCTCTTGGCCTTGCGCCGCAGCCCCAATTCTCGACGGATGCCCTCACGCACAACGGCCCAGAACGCGCCTGCTCGGCCCTTCCGAGGACCCTCGTAGCCCCGGTAGCCGCGATCGAAGATGACGGCATCGCTCATGCCTCACCCCGTCTCTTGGCGTCTTCGATGAACGCTTCTTCGAGCGTGCGCGCCCGCTGGCCCATGCGTCGGAGTCCGACACCGGTCTGGGCGAGACCATCTCGAACGAGGATGAAGGGGTCGTCACCACCGGTGACGTGCAGCACGCTTCCTGCTGTCTCGACTTGGGCTCCGTGCCCGGTCAGCCACGCGGCGAGACCGGCAGGATCGCCCGTGATCTCCACCGTCAGCGCGTCCTCGTGCCCGATGCTGCCGATCGGAGCGGATCGGACGAGTCTGCCGCCGTCAAGCATCACAACCCACTCGCAGGTTCGCTCGATGTCTTCGAGGATGTGGGAGGAGAACACGACACTGATGCCGAAGTCCTTCAACCTCGTGATGAGGTGGAGCATCTGCTCTCTTCCCTCAGGGTCGAGACCAGATGCGGGCTCGTCGAGGAACGCAAGTTCGGGGTCATGCACGATCGACTGCGCGAGCTTCACCCGCTGGAGCATCCCTGTCGAGAAATCACCGAGGTAGCGGAATCGCTCCTCGTGCAGCCCGACGAGATACAGGATCTCGGACGACCGCTTCCTGGCGTCACCTGCCGGAATGCCGGCGAGTTCCGCAGCGAAAGCGACGAAGTCCGCTGCTGTTTGCGCAGCGGGCAGACACGCACCTTCCGGCATATAGCCGACCCTCGAACGAACCTCGACCAAGTGCGATGCGACATCGTGGCCCAGCACGCTCGCAGCGCCGGTCGTCGGGGTCAGCATGCCCATGAGAACGCGAATCAGTGTCGTCTTGCCGGCGCCGTTGGCGCCCACGAGCCCGATGGTGCCCGCCGGGATGCTGAGGTCCAGCCGGTCGAGCGCGACCACGTCGCCGTAGCGGTGTGTGAGATCGGACGTCCGTATGAGATCGGTCATCTCGCACAAGCTAGTGCGAGACCGACGCGAAGCGAGATCACGATCCCCAGCCCTCGATGTTTGCTTTCCGCTGGAGGTACTCGTTCTGGTCGATCTCACCTCTGGCGTAGTGCTCTTCGAGGATCGAGAGTGCCGATCGGCTGAGTGCCGCCGTGGACATACCGGCGTGGCGGCGGGTGGTGAACCACACGATCAGCCACACCGTGATGACAACGAAGAAGACAATCGACATGACCGCAGCGATTCCCCACTCAGCGATCCCAAACGAGAGGCCGACGATATCGACCGGCATTTCCAGCCTCCTGTTTCCCTGGAGCTAGAGAGCGTACTACCACCGACCGGACGCTCCGTACGCGGGCCAGGCAACTCGGGCCCCCCGAAATGGAGTGGCCCTCGAATCCCCAGGGAAGGTGAGCGGAGGGCTCACCGGATTCGAGGGCCAGATCTCTGCGGGTCGGCAGGTTCTCTCACTAGTGACACTACCCCACCGCCGGCTGAAGAGGTCGTGTTCTAGTCGTGGGTCAGATCGGCCTTGCGTTGAAGATAGTCGTCCCGGTCGATCTCACCCTTGGCGTAGCGTTCTTCGAGAATCGACAGCGCCGACGACGTGCGAGGACGCACCGAGGGGCTCGAGCTGCCGGTACCGCGCCCGGTGACCCATACGACGAACCACACAATGAGCGCAACGGCGAGCGCTATCAACAGGCCCACCACGAGGGCACCGCCGAAGTACCCGAATCTGTCCATATGGTATGGATACATCTCCGTCTCCTTCTCTGTCAGTCATGGACAGCCTAGGAAGTGTCGCGTCAACCGCCGAGGTCGCTCTTGCGCTGGAGGTAGTCGTCCCGATCGATATCGCCCTTCGCGTAGCGTTCTTCGAGAATCGACAGCGCCGACGATGAAGACGGCTGAGGCGAAGCCGTCGACTCCGCCGAATCGCCCTTGCGACGACCAACGAGCGACACGATCAGCCAGATGACCAGCACGACGAGCACTGCAATGAGGAGTCCCCACAGTACGACTCCCCCGTTGAAACCTCTCTCGATGACGAAACCGTCCACGTGACGCATACTTCAGCCTCCTTGATTATTGCCTCCCCGTTCTAGGCGGCTTCGGTGAGAAAAGGCTGAGATTCACGCGTGAGAACGATGAGACCGACCGCCGATGGGTGGCTCAGAACATCCTCAAGACCACTCGACACGAAACGCCGCATGGTTCACGACGAAGGGACGTCCAGGTTGTCAACGACCACCGGCACGCTGTAGATGACATCCCACGATGCTTCGATCACCTCGGCGTCGCTGCCATCCACTGTCTTCATGCTTGCACACCGAGACATGGCGACACGACGCCCACCGACACCAGGAGCATGCCAGTCGCTATGTGTCGATTCCCGAGTGGGCATCAACGTGCATTACCCCTCGCCGTGTTGTTCTGAGGGAACCGAGCGCACGATTCAGCTCATCGACCTCGCGGGCAGAGCGAGACCTCTCGGCAAGGAGTCCCGATCGCCACCTCATTCGTGTCCTCGGTTCGTCAACTCGACCGGGTAGGTTTGGGGGACCCGCTCCCTTCTCCATCGAGAACCTCCTCCTCCTCTCATTCTCTATTTCGCGATGGGCGCCTTCCGGGTTCCCAGTCTCAAGACACACCCTCTCTTCCTGTTCCGGCAGCGCTACGGCTCAGGGAGGATCGGGTCGCCAGGATCCCACGCCCCGAACCCACCAACCGGGGATCCCGCACCTGATGGAGATGCTGGAGCGTCGCGTCATCCAAGAACCAGTACGGACTGTTCCGAGGCACGACGTCACCGTTCGTAGCCGTGTACTCCTCAAGACTGCCGACCGGACCGAAATCCATCCCCGTGTCTTCCTCCATGCAGGTCCACCACGCAACGAAGTACGCGTACATCTCCGCCAACATCGCAGGCGTACGATCCGACTCGATGAATGGCGGAAGCTGCAAGCCTTTCTTGCACGCGTAGAACACCGCGAATGCCACCTGACCAAGCTGACCCGGCAAGTCATACGGGTTCAGAGCGCCCGTCCTTGCGATCAGGTCGGCAAACCGAGGATCCGTATCCGACACACACTGCAAGACGAGATCCTCAACGATCCGGCTATCCATGTTGAAGCGGTCTTGTTGGGTCACGATTCCCGTCTCCGCGTCAACACAGGCTTTGGTTGCCATCGCGTAGTCGTACGCCTTCTGCCACATGGCCGGCGTCCAGTCCTGCTGAGACAAGCGAGGCACGTGCAATCCTGCGTCGCACGCGATGTAGGTCGCCATGCCCGCCTCCGATAGCTGTCCGGCCAAGTCACCCCACAGGAACTGCCCGGTGTCCTCGATCAGCTGGGCGAAGCGAGGATCCGTATCCGCGACGCAACCGAGCACCAGCTCCTGTCTCAGAGCTGGATCCATATCGAAGCGATCCTGCGGTGCCATCCAGGAGAAGTCTCCGTATCCGCCGATCGGCTGGAAAAGCAGCGGATCACCGGTGAGATCGATCGGGCCGATGTACTCGCCAGTTGGACTCAGCAACCCCCACCGCGCTTCGAGGACATCCAACTCGTCAACGACTCTCGTCACCCCCTGTACACCCGCCAACGACGGATCACCCGAAGCCCGCGTCGCTATCCGCGTCGAGGCCGTGGTGGACTCGTCAACAGACCTGGCCGGGGCGCTCACGGCATCGGCTGTCGCCCCGAAACCTCGCGAGCATCCAGCAATCGCCAGCGCCAAGACGAGCATGGCCATCGGTCTGATCACACCCCTATGACACCGCTGACGGCGCCACTCGCTGACGCGAGCCCTCTTCGACGTGTGGCCGCCCAGCCAATGTTGGTCCCGCGATGTCACACCATCCACGCCTTTTCTCTACTCTTTCCTCGCACCTCACCCACGTGCCCGCGTAGCTCAGGGGATAGAGCAACTGCCTCCTAAGCAGTAGGTCGCAGGTTCGAATCCTGCCGCGGGCGCC
>CAZBXV010000076.1:0-6403 GCA_964496205.1 uncultured Acidimicrobiia bacterium | reverse complement strand
TGGTGTTCCAGAAACCGAATCCGTTTCCCAAGTCCATTTACGACAACATCACGTTTGGGCCGCGTCTGTCCGGGATCCGGTCGGATCTCGACGACATCGTTGAGGACTCACTACGGAAGGCGGCGTTGTGGGACGAGGTTCGTGACAAGCTCGACGAGTCGGCTATGGCGCTGTCGGGCGGTCAGCAGCAGCGTCTGTGCATCGCCCGTGCCATCGCCACCAAACCGGATGTCATCCTGATGGACGAGCCGGCTTCCGCGCTCGATCCGATTGCAACGCAGCGAATCGAAGAGCTCATGTTCGATCTCAAGAGCCACTACTCGATCGTGATCGTCACGCACAACATGCAGCAGGCCGCCAGGGTGAGTGACAAGGCGGCGTTCTTCAATGTGGACGTGCGCGAGGATGGCGCGAGAACCGGCGTGCTCGTAGAGTTCGACCTGACCGACAGGATCTTCACGAATCCGAGCCGCAAAGAGACCGAGGACTACATCACGGGACGATTCGGATGACACAGCCGAGACGCCGATTCCATGAACAACTCGACGACCTCGAGCATCTCGTCATCGAGATGGGTCATACTGCGCAGGTTCAGGTCGGTCGCGCCGTCCATGCGCTGGTCAACGCCGACCCCGACGAAGCCGAGGCTGTGATCGCCGGCGATCTCGAGTTGGACCAGATGTACCTCGATGCGCACCAGCGCTGGCTCGTCGTCTCGGCCGAACAGCAGCCTGTCGCGAGTGACCTTCGTCTCCTTGTGGCACTCCTGCACATGGTCGTCACGCTCGAACGGATGGGCGATCAGGCTTCCAACATCGCCAAGGTGACGCGTTCGGTGATTCACCTTCCCCAGAGCGAAGGGGTGCTCGAAGTCATTCAAGAGATGGGCGATCTGGTGCGTCCGATGATCCGATCTGCACTGGACGCGTTCCTGCAACGCGACGTCGAACTCGCCCAGCAGCTTCCCAAGCTCGACGATCCCGTCGACCGGTTGAACGGAGAGATCTACGGAAGGGTCCTCGCCTGCGACTTCGGGGATCAGGGGCTCGAGTGGGGAGTTCGAATGATCATGGTGGCTCGTGCTCTCGAACGAGTCGGAGACCAGGCCGTCGACATCGCCGAGCAGGTCGCGTTCCTTCTCACAGGTGAACTCGTCGAGTTCTCGCAGTTCGATGGCGACTGACAGGGTCCTCGTAGTCGAAGACGAATCAACGCTCGCCGCGTCTGTGCGTTTTCATCTCGAACGGGAGGGATTCGACGTCGACGTGGCGCTCGACGGTATTCAGGGGCTGGAGATCTTCAGGGCGCGTCACCCCGACGTCGTTCTCCTCGACCTCATGCTGCCGGGCATGCCCGGTATGGACGTGTGCCGGCATATCAGAGCGACGTCGGACGTGCCGATCATCATGGTCACCGCGAAGGATTCGGAGGCAGATGTCGTGGCCGGTCTCGAGCTTGGCGCAGACGACTATGTGACCAAGCCGTTCTCGATGCGTGAGCTCGTTGCGAGAGTCAGGGCCAACCTGCGTCGACCTCTGCCAACCAGACAAGAGGAAGTGTTGTCGGCTGGACCCTTGAGCCTCGATCCGGTTCGGCACGAGGTCAGGGTCGGAGAGAGAGAGGTATCGCTTCGGCCCAAAGAGTTCGCGCTCCTCGAGGTGCTCCTCGTTGAGAGGGGACATCTCGTAGCCCGAGACGCACTGCTCGAATCGGTGTGGGGGCCCGGCTTCTACGGTGACCCGAAAACGCTGGATGTGCATGTTCGCCGACTCAGAGCGAAGATCGAAGAAGACCCCCACCGCCCCAAGTTGATCCTCACCGTACGGGGGTTCGGCTACAAGCTCGCCGATGTCTAGGAACCTCGTTCGGGTCATCTGGCAGGTGGCGATTCTGCTTGTGGCCGCCGCGGGCTCACTCGTCCTCGGAGATCTGGTCCGTCCGTGGATCGGAATCGTCACGGTGGCAACGGTCGCTGCGATCGTGGCCATCGTTCCGGAGATTCGTGATGCCAGGCGTCTTCGGGCAATACGCGATCGGGCGGAACGGACTGCCGACACGTTGGGCGGGACGATCGTTCGTCGGGCAGGGGACGAGATCGATGGTCTGTCCGCTGCCGTCAGTGGAGTGATCAAGGCGGCGGAGAAGACCAACGAGGACATGGTGTCTCTGAGCAGTGATCGGGACGTGGTCCTGTCGACGGTCAATGAGGGCGTGGTGATTCTCGACGCATCCGGCACGCTCTATCTCATCAACCACGCGGCATCTCGGATGCTGGGTGTGCGCGAGAGTCCGACGAAGGCCCCCGGCACCCTGCGGAGGCTGGCGAGGGACGCGGCATCTGGTCCGGCGCTGATCACCGAGGTCTTCGAACACGGACGTCCGACCAGATGGCTCTACGCAGTCGTGAAGCCGATCGACAATGGGCGCGCACTCATCATCCTCGACGATGTAACGGCCAACAAGCAGGCATCCACGATGATGCGTGATTTTGTTGCCGACGCCTCGCACGAGCTCAAGACTCCCGTTGCCGCTCTGATCGCGGCGAGCGAAACGATTGTGAGCGCCCTGCCTGATGAGCCTGACGCCGCGGCAGCTTTTGCGGAACGTCTCAATGCCGAGGCACTGCGGCTTGCGGCGCTGGTCAGCGACCTTCTCGATCTCTCGAGATTGGAAGCCGCTCGACCAGCCATGGAGACTGTCGGGCTGGCACCGATCGTTGAAGCCGAAGTCGAGAACCGCAGGGACTCGTTCGATGGTTCCGGCATCGCGCTCGCCACAGACATCGCTGATGTGAAGGTGAAGGCCAACGCACGGGAGATCGCACTTGCTGTAGGCAATCTCTTGGAGAACGCCCGCCTGTACTCCGAGTCCGGTTCGACCGTGCGAGTATCGGTCACCCTTGAGGAGGGCAGGGCCCTCGTGACAGTCGCAGACGAGGGCTCCGGCATCCCTGCCAGGGATATCGCTCGCATCTTCGACCGGTTCTATCGAGTCGACACGGCGCGTTCTCGCAGATCAGGAGGCACCGGATTGGGTCTCGCGATCGTGAAACACATCGTCGATCGTCACGGAGGCGGAGTCGAGGTCGAGAGCGAGCTGGGCGTCGGCTCCACGTTCAGGTTCTGGATTCCAAAGGCGTGAGGCGAACGAGGTTCGCCCCACGCAGGTTCTCGGTTCTCGGTAGGACTGTCACGCTACGGTCTCGCGACAGATGTGGTTGCGTTCTGGCTGGAAACTGGCGACTGGTAGCTGAATAGCTGTTCGCTGTCTACGTTGGTGGGAGCAGCCTCCGCCCTCCTTGACCTTCGGTCGACCTCTCCTCAGGCCACGCCCAGGATCCCCTCCCCGGCTTCGCCGGACCTCCCCAATCGGGCTTCATTCTCCTGGGGGAGGGAACCACTCGTCGCCTTCGTTCACCTTTCGTTCACGTGACAGCAAGTTTGGGGTCACGTGCGGTTCCTACGATTCCACGCGATGCCCGACCAGTGGGCTACATGAGTTGAGGAAGGGACGACATGAAGTCATTGAGGCTGAAGCCTCTCATCATCCTTGCTGTGGCGTTCGCGTTGATCGCCGCCGCATGCAGCAGTTCGAGGTCCAGGACGACCAGCGGTTCTTCGAACGCGACCGCCAGCTCGGGCGGCAACCTCACAGCCGACCTGCTGGGTGCCGGCGCCTCGTTCCCCGCCCCGCTCTACCAGGAGTGGATCGGCGAGTACACGTCCAACGTACAGACAGGCGTATCGATCAACTACCAGTCAATCGGTTCGGGCGGCGGTGTCGAGCAGTTCATCGGACAGCAGACCGATTTCGGAGCCTCGGATGCATTCCTGACCGACGAGGAGATGGCGGCCGCAACAGACGTCCGCGGGTGTGATCCGATCCACATTCCGACGGTCTTCGGTGCAGTGGCCGTTGCCTACAACGTCGAGGGTCTCGACTCGCTCACGCTGTCGGGCCCGGTTCTCGCGGACATGTTCCTCGGCAATATCACGAAGTGGAACGATCCTGCGATTGCCGACCTGAACCCGGGAATGTCGATGCCCGACGAGGACATCATCATTGCGCACCGTTCAGACGGGTCGGGAACGACAAGCATCTTCACGACGTATCTGAGCAGCGTATCGGACGCGTGGGCCAAGGGTCCGGGCCACGGCAAGACGGTTGAGTGGCCGGCAGAGAACTCGGTTGGTGGCGAGAAGAATGACGGTGTGACGGCCGCGATCCAGCAGAACCCCGGCGCTGTCGGCTACATCGAGCTGTCCTACGCGATGGAAAACAACGTTCCCGTCGCAAAGATGGTCAATGACGGCGGCAACGCCATCGCGCCGACGCTCGAGTCGACGGCCGCCGCCGCCGATGGGATCACCATTCCCGACGACCTTCGCTTCAACATCCTGAACGTCGGCGGCCAGGGATACCCGATCGCCGGCGCGACGTGGCTGCTCGCTTGGGAATGTGGCTACGACGCCAACAGGGCCGAAGCCTTGAAGGATTGGATCACGTGGGACCTGGAGAGCGGCGACAGCATCGCTGAGGACCTGCTTTACTCGCCACTGCCGGACTCGCTGCAGGCGAAGGCTTTGGCGAAGGTGGGTCTGATCAACTCCAAGTGATCGAGGAGTGACACGGGAGTCCCGGCTTCCCCACGGGGCCCCTTCCTGAAAGGCGGGCAGTGGCCACAGTCGACAGTGGAAGTCTGAGCGGAAGGCGACGAGGTCGACTCGGTGCCGATACGACGTTCCGGGTGCTGCTGGGCGCGGCCGGCCTGAGTGTGCTGGTGATTCTGGCAGCGATGCTGATCTCAACCAGCATCCAGGCGTGGCCTGTATTCCAGCACGAAGGCTGGTCGTTCATTACCAGTTCGACGTGGGATCCAGGCATCTCGAGGACAGAGGTCACCGGAGAGTACGGAGCCCTTGCGTTCATCGCGGGTACCTTGGCCACATCGGCGATCGCACTGATCATCGCCGTTCCGCTTGCCGTTGCCGTCGCGTTGTATATCACACAGGCGGCGCCGGCGAGGATCGCCCGCCCGCTCACCTACACGGTTGAGCTGCTGGCGGCGGTTCCAAGTGTCGTGTTCGGCCTGTGGGGACTGCTGTTCTTCGTGCCGACGGTCCTGCGGCCGATCATGGATCTCGTGTCGAGCACGCTTGGCGCGTTCATCCCGTTCCTGTCCGGGCCTGTGCTCACCTACAACTACTTCGCGGCGGGCGTGATCCTCGGGATCATGGTGATGCCGATCATCATGGCGGTCACCAGAGAGGTCATGGCGAACACCCCGGAGTCGGAGATCTCGGCCGCATATGGACTTGGGGCGACTCGGTGGGAGATGATGCGGCATGTCGTCCTCACTCGGGCGAGGCCCGGCATCATCGGAGCGACGATGCTCGGACTGGGTCGAGCACTGGGTGAGACGATCGCGGTCGCCATGCTGGTTGGGGGCGTAGAGAAGATTCCTTCGTCGGTATTCCGGGGTGGCCAGTCGATGGCCGGGATCATCGCGATCAGTTTCCAAGAGGCGGCACCTGAACAGGTCAAGGCGCTCATGGGCATAGGTGTTCTGCTGTTCGTGATCACCGTGACCGTGAACATGGCGGCCCGAATGATCGTGTGGATGACCGGTGGGCACGTGGCCAAGGAGCAGAACCTGTGAGCATCGCCTTGGGCAACCCTCTCCGGGACACCAGCCGCAACTCGAAACGGCGGAAGCGAAAGGACCGGTTCGTGCTTGGCGTCCTCATCGCTGCGGTCGTTGTCGCCGTCATCCCGTTGGTGCTGATCCTGTTCGAAGTAATCAGAAGAGGAGCGGGGGCGATGTCGTGGGAGTTCCTGACGTCCGTGCAGCCGTTTTCCCAACGCCGCACCGGAGGCGGGTATCTCCAGGGTCTCGTGGGCACCCTCTATATGGTCGGGATCGCGAGCATCCTCGCCGTGCCGCTCGGCATCGGTGCGGCGACGTTTGTTGTCGAGTACCAGAGCAGCAGGCTGAGTCCGTTGATTCGATTCTTCACCGATGTGATGACCGGCGTCCCATCGATCTTCGTGGGCTTGTTCATCTACGTCGTGCTTGTCCAGGGAACGATCGGTTTCTCGACACTCGCGGGAGCCCTGGCGCTGTCACTGCTGATGCTGCCGATCGTCGCGAGATCCGCTGAGGAGATCATCAGGCTCGTACCGGACGATCTTCGCAACGCCGCGTACGGACTGGGGGCGAGACGCTGGCAGGTTGTAATGCGCGTCGTGCTGCCTGCGGCCTCGAACGGTCTCGTCACGGGTTCGATGCTCGCCGTCGCCAGGGCCGCAGGTGAGACGGCACCACTCCTACTGACCGCATTGGGTGCATTCAAGATCGTGCCGCAGCTGCTCGGCCAGCCCCAGTCGGCGCTGCCCCTGCTCA
>CAZBXV010000075.1:0-6542 GCA_964496205.1 uncultured Acidimicrobiia bacterium | reverse complement strand
GTGTGGCACCATCACCCGATCCCCTGTCCCTTCTGGCGTGAGAAACGCCCCACCCCAACCGTTCTGGCGTGAGAAACGCCGACAGTGTCAACCCAACTCACGCAAGAACGAGAAGCTGGCCGCCCAACTCACGCAAGAACGAGAGAGACCCCTACCCGACCGACTCCCGATAGAGCTCCACCACTTCCTCGGGCTCACCGATCATCCTGACCCGGCCCTTGTCGAGCCACAGGACCCGGTCGGCCATCTCGATCACCTTGTCGAGCTGGTGAGTGACCAGCAGCACGGCTGTCCCCGAGTTCATCATCGCCATCATCCGGTCGAACGACTTGCGCTGGAACGCCTCGTCCCCCACCGCCAGCACCTCATCCACGACCAGCACGTCCGGATCGATGTCCGAGGCGATCGCGAACCCGAGCCGGGCGAGCATCCCCGACGAGTAGCTGCGCACCGGCACGTCCATGAACTCGGTGAGCCCTGCCCATTCGGCGATACGGCCAGCGCTCTCCCGCATGTCGCGAGGATCCCTCCCGAGCAGCGTCCCGTACAGCACGATGTTCTCGTAGCCGGTCAACTCGGGGTTGAACCCTGCACCCAGGGAGATCATCGGCGCCAGCATCCCCCGCACCACGACCCGCCCGTCGGTCGGCGGCAGGACCCGGGCGACCACCTTCATCAACGTGGTCTTGCCGGCACCATTGGGACCGATCAACGCGAACACCTCGCCTCGCTTCACCTCGAACGAGGCGTGCTGCACCGCCCATAGCTTCTCGATGGTCACCTGTCGGCGCAGCATCTGGATGGCGAACTCCTTGAACGTCCCCGCCCGGTTCCGAGCGAGCCGGTACGCCAGCGACACGTCGGTCACCTGGACCGGGACCTCGTTCATAGCGACCCCACGAGGTTCTTCCAGCCCTTCGAGAACACCCACACGCCGAGTGTCAGAAACAGCAGAGCCGTTCCCACCGACATGGCGAGTTCCCACAGTGGCGGGATGACCCCTCGATAGGCGACATCGCGAAACACGTCGACATAGGAGAACAACGGGCTGGCCTTCACCCAAGGCTCGAAACGACCAGCGATCGATATCGGCCAGAACACGGGTGTCAGGTAGTAGACGAGCTGCACGAGCACCCGAGTGATATCGAGCACGTCGTAGAAGTACACGGCGGCCGACGCCACGATCAACCCCAACCCGGTCACGAGCGCAAGCATGGCAAGCGCCGGAACGGGCACCAGCAACACCGTCAACGGGATACCGACCCCCGAAGTGAGCTGGATGATGAGCAGCGGCACGAGACCGATCACGAAATTGACCCCGGCCGCGACCGCCGTCGACAAGGAGAACACCTCGGCGGGGACGTAGACCTTGGACAGGATCCCCGACGCGTTGGTAATCGCCGCGCCCGTCGAGAGCATTCCCTGCGAGAAAAACGTCATCATCAACACGCCGGCAAGCAGGTACAGCACGTAGGGCTCATCGGTGGGGAACCGCCCCTTGAACAACTGCCCGAACACCAGCCACATGATCCCTGTGGTCAGCAAAGGGTTGAGCAGCGTCCACCACACCCCGAGGATCGACCGCTTGTAGCGAACCGTGAGGTCACGGGTCACGAGCAATCTGAGCAGCCCGCGGTACGACCAGAAGTTGGTGAACTCGGTCAGCAGGGGGCGCCTGATCTGCGCAGAGTCGTAGTAGGTGGTGGCTTTCACAGGGAATCGTCGACGGAGCGGAAGGCTAGCAGTGGGGTGCGGCTTTCCCGGACGCACCACACCATCTGGGAACAACGTCGAGACTCACGACCTCAACCGGCGGACCAGTCGTCGAGGTACACCTCGAGTGGTGTCCCGATGAAGCGCTTCCTGAATCGCACATAGTTGACGACTGCCTCCTGAAGCCCGTCGGGCGTCGCCTTGGCAAACCCTGACTCCCCCATCGCACTTCGGTCGAGATCCAGGAAGCCTGCCAGTCGGTCGACCACCGCTGTCTTTTCGTCGGGAGTGACGAAGTCTTCGTAGGTGACATCGATCATTCGGTCCCAGCCGAGCATCGAAACCGCGAGTCGTCGGAACTCGCGCTGGTTCACATGCAGTCGGTGAGAATCGATGAGCCAGCGTTCGAACTTCTTGAAGTCCACCTTGGTCGGCGGTCGCACCCCCGCCAGCTCGAACTGACTCTTCGACTCTTCGTGGTACCGGTACAGCGACAGCGCGTGCTTCAAACGGTTGTCCCGCTCGAGGAAGATCGCCTTGGCGCCGACCTCCGACACGACCCTGATCAGCCCTTCCAGGTCGTCGAGGGTCTGCCCGTTCATCTTGAACCCGACAGATTCGAACTCCTTCTCGGGCAGCCCCTTGAACTGTGGAGACCGTGCCAGGCCTGCCACCCATGCCTCGAACGCAGCACCTTCGCGCTTGGCCGGTGGGACGAGCGCGTTGCGAATCCAGTCGAGTTTCTCGCCGTCGGACGCCTTCCACGCCCATCCTTCGACCGGCTCGAAGGCGGGAACGAGCACGCCGGGCGCGCTGCCAAGTGTTTCGACCAGCCAGGAGGAGCCGGTGTTTCCGTAGTAGAAGACGATGAACGAGGCCATGGCTACGGCAGTGTAGGTGAGCCGGAATCATCTGCGTACCCCTGCGCGCGTACATCCGGCGGGGTTCGATGGCAGTACCTCTGTACACTCGCCGCCGACATGAATCCACAGATCCTCGTCTCGGGCTACTACGGCTTCGGCAACGCAGGAGACGAGGCGATCCTCTCATCACTGCTTGCCGATATCCGCGACGTACGCCCCAGGGCGAAGATCACCGTGGTGTCGGGAAACCCTCCGGACACCGAACTGGAGTATGCGGTCGACGCCGTGCACTGGCAGGACGTGAGCGAGATCGCCCGGGCCGCCCAAGATGCCGACTTCATGATTCTCGGCGGTGGGGGCCTGTTCCAAGACCACTGGCCACCTCGGCCTGAGAACCTCCTGACTCCTCGACACGCCAACATCGACAACTGGGCGGGGTTCGCGCTTCTGGCCCATCTCACCGATACTCCACTGATGATCTCCGGGGTCGGAGTCGGACCGCTCACAACCCAGGCAGGTCGCGACTACGCGCGGCTCGCCTGCTCCCAGGCGGCCGCCATCAGCGTCAGGGACGAAGCATCGGCGGGGCTGCTGGCCGAGGCGGGCGTGGACGCCGCCCGCATCGTCGTCGCAGCAGACCCCGCGTACCTGCTCGAGCCGGTGCCTGTCGAACCGCCGACGTCCGGGCCGACGATCGCGGTCGCGCTTCGCCCCTGGGGCGAGCACCCGACACGGGCTGCGTGGACTACGGAGGTCGCCGGCGGTCTCGACGCCGTGGTGGAACGGCTCGACATCGATCTGACGTTCATCCCCTTCCAGCAGTCGGTTGCGCCGATCGAGAACGACGGAGCCCTCGCCGCCGCCGTCTGCGAACACATGCGGCACATCGACAGAACCACGATCGCCCGGGCTGACTACGGGCCCTCCGAGATCGCGGGACTCTTCGCACAAGCCGAACTCGTGGTCGGGATGCGACTCCACAGCATCGAACTCGCGGCGGTCGCATCCACGCCGCCCGTCGCCATCTCCTACGACCCCAAGGTCCGTCGGGCCATGCACGACCTTGGGCTCGATGATCTCACCATCGAACTCGCCAACCTCCACCGGCAGACCCTGGCCGACGCAATCGTCTCGACCTTCGAACGACGCAACGAACCGATATCACAGCTGAGAGAACGGCTGCCGACCATCCGGCAGAGCGCACGAGAGACCACACGCCTGCTGACAGACTTCCTCGACGGGAACCTGGCGTCCCCGCCACTGGGGGAAGAGACCATCGACGCCATCCGCATGGTCGCGCTGGATCGCGTCGTCGAAAACTCGAAGCTGGAGCACGAGGCACGTACCCTGCACGATCGACTGTCAGAGTCCCTGGCTCACCTCCAACATGAACAACGGCTGGTCGAGATCACTCAGGATCGAGTCAACGAACTGTGGGACAGCAAGGCTCTACGGGTTGCACGCAGTTATTGGACGGTGCGGGGATACGCGGAATCCGCCATCCGCAAAGCGGGACGCAGCAGAACGGAAGCGCCGGAACCGGAGGCTCTCGACCCGGCAACACTCACCGAGACCCGACAGGAACTCCAGGAAGCACTCGACGCGATCCTCTCCCGTCACGAAGACGCACCCGGGTTCGTGATCTTCCCTCCCGGCATCGGTTGGGGCGTGACGCTCTTCCAACGACCTCAACAAATGGCCCTCGCATTCGCCCGCATGGGGTACGTCGTCATCTACAACCTGCGCCCCAACAACGCCGAGATGGTGAAGGGTTTCCGGGAGTATCTACCGCGCATGTACCTGGCGCAGATCCCCGACCAGGCGGTCGACGTCCTGGTCCGAGTTCCCCATCCGTTGGTCATCACCTACGTCTACAACTTCGACTGGAGCGAGAACCTCTCGGACGCCGTCACGGTCTACGACCACATCGACGAGTTGGAGGTGTTCACGGCCGCGTACACGCTGACCGATCTCCGGCGCTGGCACGATGACGCCGTCCTGCACGCAGATCTGGTCACCGGCTCCGCCCGGGACCTTCACAGCCACCTGCTCGAGCGCAGGAGCGACGCGATGCTCCTTCCCAATGGTGTCGACTACGGCCATTTCGCCTACTACCGCCCCGGCGAGGACACGCCCGCGGACCTGGAGCCGATCATGGAACTCGGCAGGCCGATCATCGGCTACTACGGCGCGCTCGCCGAGTGGCTCGACTACGACCTGATCCGCTTCTCGACGCAGCAACTCCCGGACCACGAATTCGTGTTCATCGGACCCGACTACGACGGCACCCTCGGAAGGTCGCGGATTCTCGACCTTCCGAACGTCACATGGCTGGGCCCGAAGCCGTACGCCGAGCTTCCCGCCTACCTCGAACGTTTCGACGTTGCGACGATCCCGTTTCAGGTGAGTGACGTCACACACAGCGTTTCGCCACTCAAGTTGTTCGAGTACATGGCGGGTGGGAAGCCGATCGTCATCCCCGACCTTCGAGAGGCAGGCTCCTACCCGGGGGTCCTGATCGGCCACGACGCCGACGAGTACGTCCAGCGACTTCGAGACGCCGTCGCCCTTCGAGACGACGCCGGTTATGCGGCCAAGCTACGACGGACGGCCCGCAACAACACGTGGGATCAGAGGGTCTTGACCCTCGCCGACGCTGCCGACCGGGCCGTCAGATAGTCAGCGGACGCGACCCAGACCGAGCGCCGCCAACCTTTCGAGCACCGGCGCCAGCCGAGCATCCCACCCGATGGACGGGTCTGCCGAGCCGCCCGACGACCTTGCCAGCGCATTGCGGATCGCCCCGATGAACGATTCGGCGGTGTCGGCTGTGGTGACTCCATCCTCCGCCACACAGGCCGGCAACGGCGTCGCGACACACGGGGTCCCCGCAGCACGGCACTCGTACATCTTCAGCGGTGTGACGCCGCGTGTCATCTGGTTCACCTTGAACCAGATCGCTCCCACATCGAACGCCTGCACGTAACCAGGCATCGAACCGCTCGAGCGCTCCCCCACCACATGCGCGTTGGGCAGTCCTGCGACACGATCCGCGTCCCGGGTCACCTCCGGATCGACCGGTCCGACCAGGACGAACTGCACATCCGGACATGACGTCGCGACCCGCGTGAACAACTCGAAATCGAACCAGGGTGCGATGGCGCCGTGGTAGCCGACGATCGGACCGGCCGGGAGATCGTCCGGTTTCGGAGCGGGCGTCGAGAACCGTTCCACATCGACCCCGTTTGGCACCAGCATCACGTCAGGCCTGGTTCGTCCGTAGCGCTCCAACAGCACTTCATTGGAAACGATGACCACGTCGGCCCGCTCCATGACGCCTGGGTGATGTGCCGCCACCCTGCTTCGCTTCGGCATCCCCACCTCACTGCGCTCGTAGATCGACAGGTCGTCGAGAATGTCGTACACCACGACAGGGTCATCGAAGAGCCGGAACATCCTTCGCACCGGCGCGAAGTGCACATAGAGAATCACGCCATCCTGCGGCACATCCCTGAGACTGCCGACGATTCGCACGCCGTCGACCACCCTCGACTCTTCTTCCCGTGGATCGACGAAGTACACGGGATGCCCCGCCCTCGCGAACGACTCGAGGAGGTACTGGGGTCGCTGATGCATGGCCTCCCAGCGAAGCCAGGTCGGCAGATACACGACGGCCCGCAGCTCGCCGCGACCGGGACCCGCCAGGGCGGGGGTGCCGGCGGCCAGCATGCGCAGATACGAAGCTCCCGGCAACGACTTGAGCGCCGTCTGGAATCCACGAGGGAGCTTCGAGGCCCAGCCGAGGAGACGACTCATGCGGCTACTGCGCCCCGAATCCCGACAGCACGGTCCAGATGCTCTTGCCGAGCACGTCGAGGTCGAGCCACACCGACATGTGCTTGAGGTAGTAGAGGTCGTAGGTGAGCTTCTCCACCGTGTCTGCCTCATCGTCGGCGTAGCCGTAGT
>CAZBXV010000074.1:0-6894 GCA_964496205.1 uncultured Acidimicrobiia bacterium | reverse complement strand
GTGTGGCACCATCACCCGATCCCCTGTCCCTTCTGGCGTGAGAAACGCCCCACCCAAACCGTTCTTGCGTGAGAAACGCCGACAGTGTCAACCCACCTCACGCAAGAACAAGGGGTGGAGGGGTTCCATCGACCCTCAACGCCTCCCTCTCCGGCTTCTTGCGTGAGCACCGTCGGACCCCAACCGTTCTTGCGTGAGAACCGTCGACAGTATCCACCCAACTCACGCAAGAACAGGAAGCGTCCACCCAACTCACGCCAGAAGGGAAGACAGCCCTACCTGACCGACTCTCTGTAGAGGCCGACCACTTCCTCCGGCTCACCGATCATCCTGACCCTCCCCTTGTCGAGCCAGAGGACCCGGTCGGCCATGTCGATGACCTTGTCCAGCTGGTGGGTCACGAGCAGCACGGCCGTCCCTGAGCCCATCATGGTGGCCATGCGGTCGAACGACTTGCGCTGAAACGCCTCGTCCCCCACGGCCAGCACTTCGTCAACGACCAGGACGTCAGGATCGACGTCTGACGCAATCGAGAATCCGAGGCGGGCCAGCATGCCCGACGAGTAGCTGCGCACCGGCACGTCCATGAACTCTGTGAGACCCGCCCACTCGGCGATCCTGTCTGCGCTCTCTCGCATGTCCTGCGGATCTCGGCCCAGCAGCGTCCCATAGAGCACGATGTTCTCGTAGCCGGTCAGTTCGGGATTGAAGCCGGCACCCAAGGAGATCATCGGTGCGAGCGTCCCACGGACAATCACTCTTCCGCTCGATGGCGGCAGCACCCTGGCAACGATCTTCATCAGTGTCGTCTTGCCGGCACCGTTGGGGCCGATCAACGCGAACACCTCGCCTCGACGCACCTTGAACGAGGCGTTCTTCACCGCCCACAGCTTCTCGATCGTGACCTGCCGGCGCAGCATCTGAATGGCGAATTCCTTGAACGTCCCGGCACGGTTGCGCGCGAGCCGATAGGCGAACGAAACATCCGAGACTTCGACCGGTACTTCGCTCACAGCGACCCCACGATGTTCTTCCAGGTTTTCGCGAACACCCAGACGCCGAGCCACAGAAGCAAGAGCGAGGTGATGGCCACCATGGCCACCTCCCACAGTGGAGGGATCACCGCCCGATACGCGAAGTCACGAAAGATGTCGAGGTAGGAGTACAGAGGATTGGCTTTGATGAACGGGAGCCAACGCGAGGTCTCGAACCCCGTGCCCTTGATCGGCCAGAACACGGGCGTGAGGTAGTAGATGAGCTGGACCAGCACCCGGGTGATGTCGAGGACGTCAAAAAAGTACACGGCCACCGACGCGACCAGGAGCCCAAGGCCCGTCACCACGGCCAGCATTGCCACCACCGGGAACGGGATGAGCAGAGCAGTCAGCGGGATGCCGTTGCCCGCTACGAGCTGAACGACGAACAGCGGCACCAAGCCGATCAGAAGGTTGACACCGGCCGCCACGGCGGTCGACAACGAAAACACCTCGGCAGGGACATACACCTTGGACAGGATCGACGACGCCCCTGTGATCGCCGACCCGGTCGCAATGACGCCCTGGGCGAAGAAGGACATCATGAGGACCCCGGCCAGGAGGTAGAGGACATACGGGTCGTCGGGAGTCTGAAAACGCTTGAAGAACGTTCCGAAGACCAGATACATGATCGCCGTCGTGAGCAGCGGATTGAGGAGCGTCCACCACATGCCGAGGATCGATCGTTTGTAGCGGACGGTCAGGTCCCGCGTGACGAGCAGTCGGAGCAACCCGCGGTAGGACCAGAAGTTCTGGAACTCGGTCAGGATGGGGCGTCTCGCCTGCGCGGAGTCGTAGTAGAAGGTCTTCACAAGGGGTTCTCGACGGAGCAGAAGGCTAGCAGTGGCAGGATCTCTCCCGGTCGACGCACCTACGACTCGCCAAAGAACTTCGCCATGTCGCCGCGGCCGAATTTGCGACGCAGCGCGCGATAGTTGACGACGGCGGATTTCAGATCATCCGAGGTAGCCTTCTTGAACCCGCCTGGCTCATACCCTCCTCCAGGAAGCTCGAGGAATCGGGCAAGTCGTTCGATGGTCTGCTGCTTGCCGTCTTCGCTGACGAACTCCTCATAGGCCACGTCGATCAGGATCCCGGCTCCAAGTCTTCGCTCGCAGGCGTCCTGAAACGCGGCGAAACTCGAATCCAGCTTCTCCGATTCGGAGAGCCACTTCTTGAACAGTTTCAGGTCGACATCACTCGGCGGTCGGATGCCGGCATGATCGAACTGGCTCTTCTTCTCCTCGTGGTAGCGGTAGAGCGAAAGGGCGTGCTTGATACGGTTCTCGCGCCGAAGGAACACGAGCCGCGTTCCAAACTCCTCGAACACATCGACCATGGCGGCATCCGAACGCAGCGCAGAGTTCGTCATTTTGAATGCGATCGTCGTGAAGTCGGTGCTCGTCAACCCCTTGAACTGCGGAGATGCCTCCAGCCCCTCGATCCACCGATCGAATGAGGGGCCGCTGCGTTCGACCGGAATCGAAAACGCATTTCGCATCCACGCGACCTTCTCCCGATCCGGCGCCTTCCAGGCCCACGCTTCCAGCGGTTCGAACGCTGGAACGAGCACACCCGGAGCGTGCCCGAGCGTCTCGATGAGCCAGGAACTGCCCGTGTTGCCGTAGTACAAGACGACGAATGGTGCGGCCACGAGTCCGGAGGCTACCAGTCCTAGACTGCCAGCCGTGTCCACACACCTCCTGATCTGCGGCTACTACGGGCATGGCAACGTTGGCGACGAGGCCATCCTCGACGTGCTCCTCGAGGACATCTCCCGCGCGTTCGATGACCCTCACGTGACCGTGGTCAGCGGCCGCCCCAATCAGATCCGAAAGGAACGCGGCCTCGACGCGATAGACCTGCGGGACACCGAATCCATTATCGGCGCGGCCGCACAGTCCGATCTGATGGTGCTCGGCGGCGGCGGCCTCTTTCAGGATCTGTCCGGCGCCCCACGCGACACTCTCCTGCTTCCCAGTCATTGGGGACTCGGCTACTACGCAGGATTCGGCATCCTCGCAGGGCTGGTAGGCACGCCGCTCGCCATCTACGGTGCCGGGGCCGGACCTTTGGATACAGAGGATGGACGGATCCTCACAGCCGCTGCGTTCGAGTCAGCCACCCTCGCCACCGTGCGGGACCGCGCCTCACTCGACCTCCTCACCGCCATCGGGGTTCCTGAGGGTCATGTCACCCTCGCCGCCGACCCTGCGTTCCGACTCGAGCCGGCGAATCGAGCTGAGCCCCGTCGCGGGACCATTGGAGTCTCGGTCCGGCCATGGGGTCGCGGAGAGTGGATGGAATCGCTTGCGCATGGCCTCGACGCCCTCTCGGAACAGCTCGACGCGGACATCGAGTTTCTGCCGTTTCAGAGTTCGGCACTCGACCACGAGAACGACGCTGCGATCGCCGCCGGCGTCGCCGGACAGATGACGCACAAGGAGCGCACCCGAGTTCTCCAGGCCGCCCCCACGGCCGCCGAAATGGCCGGGAGATTCTCTGCATACGACCTCGTCATCGGTATGCGACTGCATTCGGTCGTGTTCGCCATGGCGGCGAGGGTTCCCGTGATCGCAATGGCCTACCGTCCGAAGGTGCGCAACCTCATGACCGACGCCGGCTTGGGCGAGTACGTGATGGAACTCGACGAGGCGGCGGACCTCCCCGCCCTGACAGAACGCGCTCAACGCGACCGAGACAGCATCATCACCCACTTGAACACCATCGTGCCTCAGTTCCAAGACCGGGCCGGAGGCAACAGGACCGTGCTCAGCGCGACACGCCCGCGCACGGCGCTGGGCACCGTGGCCCGCAGTCTCCTCTGCCAGCGGGCGAAGCTCTGGCGCACCGTGTCGGGGCTCGGCGAGGATCTCGACAGGATCAAACACGAGCTCGAAGAAGCGAGGACGGCCTACGACGCGCTGCTACACAGCAAGGCTCTCGCTCCGGCCAGGTTCTACTGGAAGCTCCGCGGACGGTCATGAACATCAGCGTTATCGCTCCGGTGCTCAACGAACGCGAGCACATCGCCGTCCTGCTCGACGCGCTCCTCCACCAGACGGTGCGGCCCGACGAGATCATCGTGGCCGACGGTGGTTCTACCGACGGTACCCGGGAGTATCTCGACGAAGTCGCAGCGTCGGAGCCGCTGGTCCGCATCGTGGACGGGCCCGGCGGTATCTCGGAGAATCGCAACGCGGCCATCGCCGCTGCACACGGGGACATCATTGCCTGCACCGACGCCGGCTGTATCCCACAGCCCGTATGGCTCGAGGAGATCGTTAAGCCGTTCGACTCGGGAGCACGGTTCGTGTCGGGGTTCTTCCGACCGGTCGGCCCCACGGTTGCCTCCACGAGCGCAGGCGTCTCGATCATGACGGTGCTCGAAGAGGTCGACCCTGCGCACCATGTCCCGGCAGGCAACTCGCAGGCATTCTTGAAGTCGGCGTGGGTGAAAGTCGGTGGTTTCCCCGAAGGGCTGAAAGCGGCAGAGGACACACTCTTCGGTGAGCGCATGAAGCTCCGGGGATTCTCTCCGGTGTTCGCTCCGAGGGCGCTGGTTCACTGGCTTCCACCGCCGACGATCCCAGCAATGGTTCGCAAGGCGTGGAGATACGGGCACGAAGACGGACGGGCACGGCTCCGCAGCAGGGTGTACGTGCGAACGCTGGCCACCTACTGGGGGCTCGTTGGGCTGGTAGTTCTCACTGCGATCCTCGAGCCGCTTGCGGCGCTGGTTCCGCTTGTCGTACTCGCCGGGCTGGTCTCCCACCGAACCCGTTTCAAGTATCGGTGGGTCCAAGGTCGGTTCCTGAAGTACCTGTTCGTCCCGGTCGCTCACGTCCTTCAGATGATGACCCAGAGCCTCGGGTGGTTCGTGGGGGCGGCCAGGATCCGTCTCTGGTATCTGCGCAAGGATCTGAAAACCCGGCCGAAGGGCGAAGTCATCAAAGAGCTGCTGCTGCAGATCGTCGACACCGTCAAACGGCTCATCCGACCGCTCATCCCCGATTCGCTGTTCGTGAAGCTCCGTCCGCGCCGCCACGGGACCGTGAGATTCAACATGGACATCGTCGAGACCTCGGCGGCGAGCCGAAAACGCTGGATCCGGGCAACGCCCGATACCGTGCGGGCACGAGATCCGCGGTCATACCCCGGAAACGGACCCACCGGCCGAATCGTGATCGACTCGACTCCAGCCGAACAGGAGGGTGTCCGGGCGGCAGCGGTTGGAGAACTCAACACCAAAGCCGCGGCTGCTCTGTTCGCCCCGCTGTCCGATCCGGACACCGACGTCTCGGTACTCGCACGAGTGGGTAACGCCATCGTCTCGCAAACGTTGACACTTCCACCTGTTCAACCACTGGCGATCGCGATCCGAGAGCGCGCGTTCGACGAGGTGGGACCGTGGCCCGACGGCCCCGACGCGATCCCGGCCATCTACGCCAGGTGTGTTGCGGCCGGGCATCACATCGCACTGACGCCTCAACCAGATGGGGTGTCTCCTTCCCCCAGATCCGATCCGATCGACGAACCCACCGTCCTGATCTTCGCTGTCGTCCCGATGGAGGACGTCGGCGGCGGCAGCCGTTCCAGCCAAATGGCGCAGGAGCTATTGGCACGCGGCTATCACGTCACGTACGTCTCGTTGTTCCCCGTCGACGAGACGGTCGACCTCGGCCTGCGCTACCTCCACCCGAATCTCGAAACGTACGCGATCGACGAGTGGCAGATCCTCGAGTGGGTCCCCCGTGTCCGGTCCGACATCCGAATGGCGATCTTGGAGCTTCCGCACCCTCGACTGGTCTCCCTCGTCGAACGTCTCGGTGGGCTCGACTTCTCAATCGTGTACGACCTGATCGACGACTGGACCGATCCATCCCTCGGCGGATGGGGATACGACCCGGAGATCGAACGTCGAGTGATCACCGAGGCGAACGTGCTCTCCGGTTCGGCACCAGCCCTCGTTCGACGCCTCGAGGACTGGTCGGGTCGTCGCGCGGTTGAGGTCCCCAACGGCGTGAACGTTCGTATGTTCACCCCCGGCGGGCGCCCGGCCCCCACCGATCTCCCACCGGGCGATGGTCTCGTGTTCGAGTACCACGGCTCGCTCTACGGCGACTGGTTCGATTGGGCAGGGTTGAAACGGCTCGCCAACGCGTTCCGCGATGCACGCATCGTGATCATCGGCGACGAGAAGAAGCACCCGCCCATGCCCGACAACGTCCATCTTCTCGGTCTCAAGCCGCAGTTCGATCTTCCTGCCTACATGTCTCACACGGACGTTGCACTGATCCCGTGGGAGGTGCGCGACTCGATGCATGCGGTGCACCCGCTGAAGGTGTCGGAGTACCTGGCGATGGGGATCCCGGTCGCTGCGCCGCCCCTCGAGTCTCTCATCAAACTGCCCGGCGTCTATACGGACGCCGATCTCGTCCGAGCCGTACAGGATGCGCTCGATGCCCCGAAGCCCGATGCTGCCCGAGCCGCGCAGCTCTATGGCTGGGGGCCGAGGCTGGATCGACTGTTCGAGGCGGCCGGGCTGGAGCTGCTGGACGATCCGAATGCTCGACCGGCTCGCATCATCCGTCGGCCGGTCGTCCACTACTCGGAGTCGGAGAGAGACCTGACCTAGCCCACTCCCTCCGTTCTTGCGTGAGTACCGTCGACAGTATCGACCCAACTCACGCAAGAACGGAAAGGGAAGAGGGTTATTGCGCTCCGAAGCCGGACAGCACGGTCCACACGCTCTTGCCGAGAACATCGAGGTCGAGCCACACCGACATGTGCTTGAGGTAGTACAGGTCGTAGGTGAGCTTCTCCACCGTGTCTGCCTCATCGTCGGCGTAGCCGTAGT
>CAZBXV010000073.1:0-6938 GCA_964496205.1 uncultured Acidimicrobiia bacterium | reverse complement strand
GGCTCCTCGTCGGGTGTGACCTCTACGTCGACCCGGGTGGGTTTCTCTCGCTTGAGTGCCTTGTCGATGGCGTCACCGAGTTGCGTGAAGCTCGTCCCGAGCGCATCGACAAGTGAGGTGGCAGCGTCCTTGGCGTTCTTCTGCACTTCCGGATCCCTGATGGCTTTGCCGACCGACGTGAATGCGGTGTCGAGGGCATCGGTGACCGTGTGGAGCGCGTCGCGGACTTCTTCCTCGGAGGGTGCTGTGTCCTCGTCGTCCTTGGTTGCCTGATAGTGATCCCTGAACGCGTATCCGAGCGTTCGAAACTGGCCTGCGACGGTCTGCCAGGAATCTTCCATCTCGCTCATGTCGTCCTCCTTCGATTCGATCCTACCGAGTGGAGGAGCGGCCGTTCTGTCGGAGCGGTGCCACGACGAGTCCGCCGTGGCCATCCTCGAGAATGCGGACGGTCGCGCCATAGTGGCGCGAGATCAACGGTGCGCGAAGCACCTCGGGTGGCGGTCCGTTGGCGGCGATCGAGCCGTCCGCCAGGAGCACGAGGCGATCGCAGAACTGGGCGGCGAGCGTCAGATCGTGCATGGCGGACACGATCGTGAGTGAGTGCTCCCTGCGTAGGCGGTCGATGACGCCGAGAACTTGGAGCTGGTTGCCAATGTCGAGCGCCGAGGTCGGTTCGTCGAGCAACAGGAGGGAGGCTTCTTGGGCGAGCGCCCTCGCGAGCACGATCTGCTGGAACTCACCGCCCGACAGCTCTCCCAACCGTCGCTGCGAGAACGCCCACATGTCCAGTGAGTGGAGTGCTTCCAGCGCGACTTCGACGTCGTGACGCCCTTCGACAGCCAAGTATGGGATATGAGGGGTACGTCCGAGCAGGACGTAGTCGAGCACGCGCATTTCGGGGGGTGCCGATGGCCGTTGCGGAACGAACGCTGCCCGTCGTGCCCTGGCCGGTCCCGGGAGGGCGGCAATGGATCGGCCTTCGAACGTGACTGAGCCCGCTGATGGGATGGTGCCGTGGATGGCCCGCAACATTGTTGTCTTGCCTGCCCCGTTGGGGCCGATCAGCCCCAGCCACTCACCCGGAGCGACGCCCATGTCGACGCCCTTGAGCACGACGGTGTCGCCGAACGCAACTCTGAGCTGCGAGATCGTGAGGCCCGTCACCGTGCATCCTTGGACGTGCGGAGGACAAGGACGAAGAACGGCGCGCCGAGGAACGCCGTGACTACCCCGATCGGCAGTTCGGCTGGACTGAGCACCGTTCTCGCTGCGACATCAGCAGTGATCAAGAAGGCTGCTCCGAACATCGCCGAGAGGGGAAGGATCACGCGGTAGCTCGCACCCGTAACCAGCCGGATGGCGTGGGGGACGATGATCCCCACAAAGCCGATCAGTCCGCTCACCGCGACCGCAGCCGCGGTTCCGAGTGTTGCCGCGGCAACGACGAAAAGCCTGACGCGACGAACGGGGACACCCAGCGCCCCCGCCTCTTCGTCGCCAAGTGATAGGACGTCGAGCATCCTGCGGTGGAGGAGGATGACGACACCACCAACGAGCAGATAGGGAAGCACGAGTGTCACCTCACTCCATCCGCTCGTGGAGAGCCGACCGAGAATCCATGAGTACACCTGCCGCAGCACCTGAGTGTGGCGCTGCTGAAGGTAGGTCTGTACCGCAGTCAGGAACGATGCGACGGCGACACCGGCCAGGATCAGTGTCGTTGTCGAACGAGAGCCGGCGGTTCGTCCGAGCCCGTAGGTGGCGGCGACCCCAGCAACAGCACCAACGAATGCGGCGATGGGAACGAGCCCAAGGGTTGCACCCGCAGTGATGGCAATCGTTGCACCAAGCCCGGCGCCGGCAGCAACGCCGAGGAGGTATGGGTCGGCGAGTGGGTTTCGGAACACGCCCTGGTAGGCGGCGCCGGCCAACGCGAGCATCGAGCCAACGAGGCCTCCGAGCACGACTCGAGGGAGTCGCACGACCGAGAGGATGTCTGCTTGACGTTGGGACAGCGTCTGTGATCCCGTGAGCCGGCCGATCACGTCGGCGAGTGGAATGTGGATCGGACCGACCAGGACGCCGAGGAGCACAGCGCCGACGAGCGTTGCGACTCCGACGAGGACCATGCCCCAGGTCAGCCGGGTCGGGCGATCGATCATCTGCCCCTGGCCTCCCTGACCGCTGCCGCAACGGTGTCGAGAAGATCGGTGATTCTCGGTCCCCACCGTGAAGCGACGTTGTCGTTCAGCGGCACGATATTCCCCTTGGTGATGGCATCGAGACTGTCCCATCCGGGTCTGGACGCGACCGCGTCCTCGTCCTGTCCGCAGCAGATAGTGTCTGCGAGGATGACCAGGTCAGGGTTGGCGTCGATGATGTACTCGGAGGACAGCTGCGGATACCCGTACCCGTCAGAATCGGCGGCGTCGGCGATGTTCTCGAGCCCGAGAGAAGCCAGGAGACTGCCGATGAACGTCGATGACGTGACTGTGTAGTAGCTCGGGTCGAGTTCAAAGTAGTAGGCCAGGGTGTCATCGGATGACGAATCGGCGATCGTCTGGGCGATGTCCGTCTGGATCGATCCCAGAAGCGTCTCGGCCTCGGCGGCGTTGCCGGTTGCGGCTCCGAGCTGGCCGATTTGGTCGTACGCATCCTGGAGAGTTGCCGCAGCCGGCTGCATCAGCACGGGAATACCGAGCGCGGTCAGCGAGTCGATCAGATCGCCGGGATCGAACATGATCACCACCAGGTCCGGGTCGTAGGACGCAATTGCTTCGATGTTGGGAGTGAATCCGCTGAGGTCGGTGATAGGGGCGTCTTCGGGATAGTTCGACTGATCGTCGACGGCGAGGACCTGGGAACCGGCGCCGATCGCGTACAGGGTCTCAGTGGCGGTGGGGGAGAGGGACACGATGGCAACCGGTTTCTTGGGAATCGTCACGGCTCCATTGGCTGCTTCGATCGTGACGGGAAAAGTGGTGGGCGACTCGGCCGTCGTGGTGGACTGAGCCGTCGCCTGCGTGGTTTGTGTTGTCGCAGCCGAGGTTGTCGCTCCGGTCGCCGAACAGGCGCCCAGGGCGGCGGCAGCAAGGATCGCGGTGACCGCTCTCCTCATGAAAACATCCTCCTTGTTTGGAGGATGAAAGTGGACTGCACCGGCGGTGTGCCGACGAAGTTCGCCTTCATCCGAGGGTTCGTTCGTCGCCGCGACGCCAGGCGACCTGGCTCGGCCCAAGAGGGCCTCACAGTTGCGGGACAGCGCCGGTTTCGAACCGGACTTCGCTGGACGCTCGCGGCACCCGCCTCGCTGGACAGGTACGGCGAGCATAGCGCCACCTACGCGGGCTGTCGTACGATGTTGTCATGCGTGTTCATGTATTGGATGGGACGTACGAGCTGTTTCGCGCCTACTTCGGCTATCCGAAACGGACCGGGTCTTCAGGCATGGAGACAGGGGCGGTGTGGGGCCTCGTCGATTCGACTCGCCGGCTCCTTCGCGAGCCGGGGGTCACCCACGTGGCTGCGGCGTTCGACACGACGATCAGCTCGTTCCGAAACGACATGTTCGACGGGTACAAGAGTGGTGAAGGCGTCGAGCAGGAGCTGCTGGACCAGTTCCCACTCGCTGAGCAGGCGTTGGACGCCCTTGGCGTGGTGCTGTGGAGAATGGTTGAGTTCGAAGCCGATGATGCGCTCGCCACCGCAGCGTTTCGGTATGCGGACGATGCCGAGCAGGTCGTGCTCATGAGCCCCGACAAGGACATAGCCCAATGCGTCGTGGGTGAGCGGGTCGTGATGTTCAACCGCAGGCAGGGCGTCATTATCGACGAACAGGGCGTCAAGGAGAAGTGGGGGATCGAGCCTTCATCGATGCCTGACTATCTCGCGTTGGTGGGCGACGCGGCGGACGGGATTCCGGGAATTCCGGCATGGGGCGCCAAGTCCGCCTCGACGCTTCTCGCCCGCTACTCCAGGATCGAGAGGATTCCCCTCGACCCGGGGGAGTGGGATGTGAAGGTAAGGGGAGCGGCCCGTCTCGCCGAGTCACTCGCTGCCAATCAGGGAGACGCGTTGTTCTATCGCACGCTGACAACGCTGCGTCGGGACGTGCCGATCGCCGAAACGATCGACGATCTACATTGGGACGGCGAAGACGAGACGGCGATCGAGGCGCTCGGCCTCTGAGCGAGCTGCGCGTGGAGTCTTGAGTCTTGAGTCCTGAGTCTTGAAATCTCGCCCTATGGTCTCCAGCAGATGTGGCAGCGTTCCTGCTGACGACTGACGACTGACGACTGACGACCGAATAGCTGAATAGCCGTGGGCTGTCTTTGTTGGTGAGAACCGCCCCCTCCGCCGTCGAGTATCAGCTCGACGCCACCTCCCCCAACGCTCAGCCCTCACGGCTTCGCTGGGGGAGGAAACGGTTTGTTGGTCCCCCCAGCGAGCGGAGCGAGCGTTGGGGGGAAAGTACCGCCGGTGGCGAAGCCGCCGGGGGTAGGGGGGTGGTGAACCACCACGTGGGCTCGCAGCACGCTCCTGCTGTCAGCTGTTGGCTATCAGCTGTTCGCTAGTCCCACGTGCCGCAGGAACGCCTCGTTGCTCGGTTCCCGTCCGAGGAAGTTGCGGAGGAGATCTCCGGCGTCAAGTGATCCGCCCTTCTCGAGGATCTCTTGCCGATACCGGCGTCCGACCTCGGGGCTTGTGACCCCGCCTTTCTCGAACTCGGAGAACATGTCGAGTCCGAACACCTTCGACCACAGGTATCCGTAGTAGCCGGCGTCGTACCCGCCGAGCAGATGTCCGAAGCTCGCAGGGAAGAACGTTCCTTCTTGATGCGGCATCAGGCCGATCGCCTCCGACTCGATTGTGATCGTGTCGAGGTCGGAGTGGTCGCCCGGTCCGTGCAGCGCCATGTCGAGCTTTCCAAGGGAGACCTGACGGAGTGTGTCGAGCGCCTCGTCGACGTGTCGGGCCGCGACGAGCTTGTCGATCAGGTCCTGCGGGATGATTTCAGCGGTCTGGTGATGGCGGGCAAACCGCTGGAGGATCTCACTCTGCCAGCACCACTCCTCCATGATCTGTGATGGAGCCTCGACGAAGTCCCACTCGGTCTCGGCTCCCGAGAATCGGGTGAGCTCGGTGCGACCGAGCGACATGTGGAGGATGTGGCCGAACTCGTGGAACAGTGTTTCGAGTTCCGCGTGCTGCAACAGCGACGGCGAGCCCTCGGTCGGCTTCGTGAAGTTGGCAACGATCGACGACACGGGGTTCTGGTAGCTGCCATCGGCAAGGCGGTGCCCGTGAACCAGTGGGAACGCTGCTGCATGGGTGTACTTGTCCGGCCTCGGAAAGAGGTCGGCCATGAACACGGCGAGGGGCTCGCCCGTTGCTTTGTCCAGGATGTCGTAGGCGACTACGTCGGGGTGCCATACCGGCACGTCGTCACGCTTCTGGTACTCGAGACCGAAGACCTCGGCCGTCAGATCGAGGAGTCCGGCAAGGGCGGCGTCGAGTGGAAGGTACTGCGCTACCTCATGCTGGTCGACGCCGTACTCGGTCTTGCGGAGCTTCGTGTCGTAGTAGCGCCGGTCCCAGGCCTGAATGGTGTGGTCGCCGGTGTCGGCGTCGAGCATGCCGGCGAGAACCTCGACTTCCTTCGTGCCCAATTCGGTGAGGGGAGGAACGAGCCGTTCGTAGAAGGCGTCGACCGTTTCGGGGTTCTTCGCCATCTTGACTTCCATCTGGTAGTCGGCCCACGACGGCAGATCGAAGAGCGAGGCCATTTCCTCTCTGAGCTGCACGGCCTCCTCGAGGACTGGCCGGTTGGTGTCCTTTGCCCGGGTGTTGAACAGAAACCCGAGCTTCTCGCGCAGATCGCGGCGCTCGGCGTTGTCCATGAACGGGATCACATCCGGGTACGCCATGGTGATCTCGTAGGTGTCTCCGTTCGTTCGGAGGCGCGAAATGTAGGACTCGGGAAGACCCGCGAGATCCTCCTTGTTCACCTCGAGGACTGTGTCGACGTCGGCGATGTTCTTGGAGAAGAGAATGCCCAATTCGACCATGCGGTTCTGGAGCTGTTCGAGCTTTTCGCGCCGTTCCGGTGTGAGTTCGTGACCGGCCCGACGGAAATCGCGAACGGTGAAATCGAGGAGACGCTTCTCCTCGCCGGCGAGTGCCGCCGCCTCTTTCGTGGATGCGAACTCGCTGACTGCTTCGTAGAGGTCCCGCCGAAAGATGATGCCGACCTGCCACTTCGACAGCGCTTCTTCCGAATCCCTGGCTGCGTCCCGAACGGCCTCGTCGGGGTGGACGTTCGAGAGAAAAGGCCCCTTTCCGTAGGCGGCGCCAAGGGTTGCACCGACTTCCTCGAGGGGAGACAAAGTGTTTGCGAAGGTTCGTGGTTGGTCGACGGTGACGATCTTCTCAATGAGATCGTCACATCGAGCGATGGTCTCGGACGTGAGGGTCGCGATCGATGCAGGGGTGACAGTGGTGTAGTCGAACATGGCTCTGACGATACTCGGGGCATAGCGGTGTGAAGCCGGAGTTTGTTTCCTCCCCTAGGGAAGCCGCAGGGCCGAGCCGTTTCCTCTCCTCGCGAGGGCGAAGCCCGAGTGTTGGGGGAGGTGGCCCGAAGGGCCGGAGGGGGCTGTTCCCACCAACGGAGACAGCCCACAGCGGACAGCCAGAGCGCGGCCGCGAGGCAACGTTGTGCTTCACCACCCCCCTACCCCCGGCGGCTTCGCCACCGGCGGTGCTTTCCCCCCAACGCTCGCTCCGCTCGCTGGGGGGACCAACAGACCGTTTCCTCCCCTAGGGAAGCCGCAGGGCCGAGCCGTTTCCTCTCCTCGCGAGGGCGAAGCCCGAGTGTTGGGGGAGGTGGCCCGAAGGGCCGGAGGGGGCTGTTCCCACCAACGGAGACAGCCCAC
>CAZBXV010000072.1:0-7093 GCA_964496205.1 uncultured Acidimicrobiia bacterium | reverse complement strand
CTCGGCTTGGCCTCGGACACCTCCCCCAACACTCGCTTCGCTCGCGAGGGGAGGAAACAAGAACCACGGCCTCCGGCGTCAGCTGTCCGTTTGGAGTCTGAGCAGCCCGACGATCAAACCGTCCGCGAGCGCGTCCCACGACGCTTCGATCACGTTCTCGTGAACGCCGATGGTTCCCCACGAGTCGTCCCCATCGGACGTCTCGAGGAGCACTCGCACGGTCGCTCCGGTCCCATGGGAGGAGTCCAGGACACGGACGCGGTAGTCGGTCAGCCTGAGCCGTTCGATCTCCGGGTATGCCGTCGAGAGTGCGGCTCGCAGCGCCTGATCCAGGGCGTGGACAGGGCCCACGCCCTCTCCTGTGGTCACGACACGCCGACCTTGCACGACGGCCTTCACGACGGCCTCGGCGAGGATCTCTTCGTTGGCTCGCCGGTCGGTGAACACCTTGAAGGACTCCAAGTCGAAGAAATCCTGCTCCCAGCCGAGCGCTCGGCGCATGAGCAGCTCGAACGAGCCATCTGCCGCCTCGAAGTGATAGCCGCGATGCTCCAAGTCCTTGACCTGCTGAAGGATCTCGGCGGCGGAGTCGGTATCGACATCGAGACCGAGACGTTTCGCTTCGGCCAGGACACTCGCGCGACCTGCGAGTTCGGAGACGACCATCCGTGTGTGGTTCCCGACCTCGGAGGGGCTTTCGTGCTCGTACGCGTCTGATCGGCGAGCCAAGGCGGACGTGTGGAGACCCGCCTTGTGCGTGAAGGCGGACACCCCGACGTACGGATGGTGGGGGTCCAGCGAGATGTTGACGATGTCTGCGATGTGGTGGGCGACGGCCCCGATCAGTTCGAGGTTCCCTTCGGGCAGTACCGACATTCCCATTTTGAGCGTCAGATCAGGAATGAGCGTTGAAAGGTCGGCATTGCCGGTTCGTTCCCCGTAGCCGTTGATGCAGCCTTGAACCTGCTGGACCCCTGCGTCGATCGCCAGGACGGAACTGGCTACCGCGCATCCGGCGTCGTCGTGGAAGTGGACACCGAGCGGGGCGTCCGGGAGGGCCCGTTGGACACTGTCGACGGCACGCAGGATCGGCGCCGGCAAGGTGCCTCCGTTGGTGTCGCACAGAACAAGCCGTTCGGCGCCCGCCTCGGCGGCGACTTGGAGGACCTTGAGCGCGAACTCGGGGTTGGATCGGAATCCGTCGAAGAAGTGCTCGGCGTCGAAGAAGACTCGCCGGTCGTGGCTTCGGAGAAACTCGATGGACTCGGCGACCATGCGGAGCCCTTCGTCGAGATCGGTTCGGAGCGCTTCGAGCACGTGGTAGTCCCACGACTTGCCGACGATGCAGATGACCTGGGTATCGGCGGCGAGGAGTGCTTGAAGTTGTGGGTCGTCGGCGACGGTTCCTCGCGGCCTGCGTGTCGATCCGAACGCGACCAGTGTTGCTGTTCCGAAGTCCAGTTCGCTCTGTGCCCGACGGAAGAATTCGTCGTCTTTCGGGTTGGCTCCCGGCCATCCGCCCTCCACGAAGTCGACACCCAACTCGTCGAGCAGGGAGGCGATGCGGAGCTTGTCGCCGACGGTGAGGGAGATGCCCTCCTGCTGGGAACCGTCTCGCAAGGTTGTGTCGTAGATCTCGGTCTTCATGGGGACTCCCGGGTAACAGAAAACCCCTCGCAGAGCGAAGGGTCGGGTTCACACGCTGAGCCGTGTGCGCTTACTCGATAATGAACAGGGCGGTGGCGAACATGTGACGAGCAGTATGACCGCTACGAACCGTGGCGTCAACGAGTTCGATGGCGACGACGCGGGTCAGGGATCCTGTGTGTCCCCCCAGAACCCGTACGGCGAAGCCCGCTTGCTATCTGTCTCCCCAAGGAGCCCGGAGGGTGACGTTGGCGGAGGTGGCCTGTAGGGCCGGAGGGGTCTTCGGGTTCTAGACGCGTTCAAGTACCAGCAGACGGACCTTTGGGTCGGGCTCCTGTCGAGCGTTGCGGGTCGGCCGCAGATCATGAATGTGCGCCTTCCACAGGGCGGTACGTTCGTCTGCGAACGCCTCGTCGGCCCTGACGGACGCCGCGTTGTGCCTGACCCCGGCAATCGCTGAGGTCGTCTCCTTCGCCTGAAGGAGACGGTCGGCCCAATCACCTTCGGCTCCTGCCGAGACCAACCAGCCTCCAATTCGGCGAAGATGATGCCGGGCATCTCCTCGCCGTCAGCGTTGAGATCGAGCGTCGGAAAGCGGAACATCGTCATACCCTGGGCTGCTCTCCGAGGAAACCCGCTGAAGCAGCCTATTCCTGAAACGGGGGGCCGGGTGTGTTGACGGAGGGAGAGCAGTGGGTGACACCTGGGCCTCGTGCCGCCTTGGACGTGACGATGCCGCTGCCGAGATCGGCGCTGCTGCTAGGCGTATTCTGAGGAACGCCGGGGCTACTGGTCGCTCGCCTGCGGCCTGATCCTTTCCCAGAGCTCGCGGTCCACCATGTTCATGTAGTCGGGATTGCTGCGAACGAAGCGAGCAACGAAGGGGCAGATTGGAACGATCAGACGCCCTTTGGATTTGACGTCATCGAGTGCCTCCCTGACGAGCTTGGTGGCTACACCCTGGCCCGAGTAAGCATCATCGATCTCCGTATGGAAGAAGATGAGCCTGCCCTTCCGTGGCCGATACTCAGTGAATCCCGCCAGGTCGCCATCGGCCTCGGCCACATACCGTTGGTTGTCGGGGTCATCCCGCACTACTACGTTTGTCATCTGCATGATTCAAATCGTGTTCGGCAGGCTTTGCATGTCTCGGGGATAGGTGAGCCTAGAAGGCTCTGACTAGAGGGCCACTTGGTCTCTCGCGGAGCGAGCGGGTGGCAACAGGATCTTCGTACCCCTCCCACTGGCCGTGACCTCGATTCCTGCGGATCGAGTGCCCCATGAGCCGTCGCGAAGCGTCAGCATCGCCCACAATCGAACCGGAGTGAATACGACGACGTGCATGAGCGCGTAGATGGGGGCGAGGAGCATGACCCAAAGCCCTCTCGTGTCGTGCCGGGCCGATCGGGCGTAAGCCATCAGGAGAACGAACCCGAGGTAGTAGACGGACATCAGTTGTCCCATCACGAGTGGGCGGACGAGGAGCGTGAATGCGAGGACTCCTGTGAAAGTGCACCACATGAGCAGCTCGGCCACGGAGAGCCACCAGACCGGCCGAAAAGGCAATATCGAGCTCCGACTTCGACAGGTCCACATTCGTGAACGACGAGTCAGTCATGGTTCCCGTGCTCATCGCGGGCCGCGGAACGAGCAACCTCGTCAGAAATCTTGGGCAGGGCCGACTGGTCACTCCCTTGCGTGAGTTCGGGTGCCCGGAAGTCGATCATGCTTCGCTCCACCGGTTGCCGTTTCGAAGATCGTACGGCTTCGCGCTTCTCTCAGAGGCCGATGGAGCCTCTTCTGGGGATTTCAGGCACGTAGGATTCCTGCACATAGTGAACAAGCACTCCCTATGCTCTCTGATAAGCAAGCGAGGGACCTCCCCGGGACTACGAGATCGACGGGACGCGGCGGTCCTCGGATCTCCGCGGAACCTGGCAGCTGGGTCGTGGGTGCCCGGCGGAGGAGAAACATGGCGAGAATCCAAGGTCATACGGCTTCCGGCTACGAAGAAGTCCGCCAGGTCTTCGAGGCCAACTTTCGCACCCGAAAGGAGCTCGGGGCGGCGGTAGCCGTAGTGGTTCAAAACGAACTCGTGGTCGACCTTTGGGGTGGAATCGCCGATCCGAAGACGAAGCAGCCGTGGGCCGAAGACACGATGGTCAACATGTTCTCGGTGACCAAGGGGATGGCCGCGCTGGCAATCGCCCACGCCCACTCCCGGGGGCTCTTCGGCTACGACCAGAAGGTGGCCGAATACTGGCCCGAGTTCTCCGTCAACGGGAAGCAGGACATCACAGTTCGAACGCTGCTGTCGCACCAGGCGGGTATCCCGGCAATCGATGCACCACTTGATCTCGACACTCTTGCTGACGCCGACGCGGTAGCTGCGGCTATCGCTGTTCAGGCACCGGAATGGGAACCAGGCGAGAAACACGGCTACCACTCCTTCTCGCTCGGATTCTACGAATCCGAGCTGATCCGCCGTGTTGACCCACAACACCGGACCCTCGGTCGGTACTTCGCCGACGAGATAGCAGCCCCGCTTGGACTCGACTTCTACATTGGACTACCCGACGACATCCCCAACGAGCGAATCGCCCGTCTGGCAATGGACTGGTATCGGGCCAAGATAATCTTCAACCTTCGCAAGTTCCCCCCCGACTTCCTCAAAGCCACCTTCAATCGAAAATCCCTCACTGCCAGGGTCTTCGCCAACCCAAAGGCGGCAACCGATGTGACCGAATACAACAACCGGGCCGCGTATCGGGTCGAAATGCCATCCGCGAATGGCGTGGGAACCGTTCGCAGCGTAGCCATCGCCTACGGCGAATTCGCCTCCGGGGGAGCAAGGCTTGGCATAGACGCAGGTACCCTCGACTCGCTCAGCCAGACAACAGCGCCTCCTTCGTCCGGGCCATTCGACGAGGTGCTCCGGATCGACACCCAGTTCTCCCTCGGTGTGATGAAGCCATTCCCCGGCTTTGAGTTTGGGTCCCCGGACGCATACGGGACTCCCGGTTTCGGCGGCTCGATGGGATTGGCCGATCCCGCACTCCGGATGGGTTTCTGCTACGCCATGAACCGGGCCGGCTACCACATGTTCAACGACCCACGTGAACAACTCCTTCGAGACGCCGCCAGACGGGCCGCAGAGAAATCCCTTCCATAGAGCTAGTGCCGGTCTCATCTGAGCCTCTTCGGTTTTCGGCCGGAGCGGGATCTTCCCACCATCCTTCGTCTGCTTCAGGACTGATGATGCCTGTCCCGTCAGCCCAGTGGATCGCCATCGGTTTGAAGTACTCGTGGGTTACCTCATCGATGGGGTATACGCGTCAGTTAGGTGCTATCAGGGTTGCTGAGCAGCAGAATCGGGGTTCCTGTATCAGGGTCGGTTCCTCCACCGGCGATCTTCGACCCGTTCGGTGAGAGTCGCCGACCAACCCGCGGGGGAGTCGATGAGTCCGCTGGTGACCGTGAACCCATCAGGCAGGGCTGCAGTCCCGAATCTCTGTCTTCAGGCTGAACAGCAGCCTATCGGTTAGGCCGATGCTGGTTCGGACGACCTGCCACTGTGCGCCTACCGGTCACGCTTGGCCGCGCTCTTCCCGGACGGAGCTTCGTATCGCAGCATCTGTCGGGCGTTAGACGATCGGCATGCTCGACGTCGTTCCTCCGACACCAACCGGGAGATCAGGCACGCTCGGCTGGACACCTAGTACTTACCGAGCAGGTCGAGACCGATCTGGTCAACGTCGTAGAAGGTGTTGGTGAGTACGACTACGCCTACCTGTTTGTCTGGACGAATCCCCGCGTAGCACCAGTAGCCACCGGTCGCACCATGATCTTCGACAACCTCCCCATAGCTGCGTTTCCGAATGTGCCAGCCGAGGCCGACCCCGTAAACGTCGTCGGCCTGATGGAACCGCTGATGGGTGAGTTGCATCGCGTCGTACAGGGGGCTCTCCAGCGCACCGAGATTGGCAGCGAGGTAGGTCAGCAGATCGCGGACGGTGCTGCGCAATTCCCCTGCACCCGCGAGCGTCGGGTTGTCCCAAAGTGGAAACACGACCTGGCCTCGGTACCCGAGGGCGAGACGGCTCTCCATGCCGGGGGTCAGGGTTGCCCTCGTATCCGGCATCCCCAGCTCGTCGGTGATCCTGGAGATGACCAGGTCTTCGTAGCTCATCCCTGTTTTCAACTCGAGGATATGTCCGAGTACGCCCATCCCGAAGTTGGAGTACTGGTACGTCGATCCAATTGGAGCGGTGAGCTGTACGGTGCCCAACTCCTCGTACATTTGCTCGAACGTGTAGTCGGCGTATGGTCTGAGCTCATCGGCCGGGTTGAGGTTGTCCGGGATGTTTGGCAGCCCCGATGTATGTGTTGCCAGGTCGACAAGGGTGATGGAGCGCCCGTCGTACGTCGGCACGGTGACATCGGCCGGCAGGTACATCTCGATCGGGTCCGAGAGCGACAACTCGTTGTGTTGAGCCATGTCGGCGAGAAGGATCCCGGTGAACGACTTGCCGGTGGATCCAATCTCGAACACGGTGTCCTCGTCGAGAGGTCGGCCACCTTCGAGAGCCGACTTGCCATAGGCGAACACTTCCTGACCGCATGTGGTGACGACGCCCATGACGATGCCCATGTTGAGTCCGGCGTCGACGTACTGGCGAACTTCGTTGCGGATCGTTTCCGGTATCAGCTGATCGCACTCGGAAGTGGCTGTCGTGCTGCTCGCTTCGGGTGCTGTCGTTGTTGCTTGCGCAGACGTTGTCGTGGTCTCCGCGACGGTAACCGAGGTGGTTGTCGGCTCGGTAGTGGTCGGGGTGCACGACGCGGATATCGCGAACGCGACCGCTACGACGATTGCCCTGCTGATACCGGCGGGTGTCACCAACTGATGGTACTGATACAAGTCTTGGGACGCGTCAGAACGATCAATGGGCTTGGGTCAGTACTACTTCATGATCTGGGCGAGGGACTCTCGACGAGTCCCCGAACGTGTCGCAGTTGGCTGTTCGAGACCCTTGTCCAGATTCGGGGTTTGGCCTCATCCCCGTCGAAACTTGACCTAGGAACGGGAATCCCGGCATACTTACGGGTCGCAGCACACGTCTGTTGCCTGATCTGGAGAGTCCATGCATGTCCTGACCATCATCACCGTCGTCATTCACGTGATCGTGTCCCTCGGGCTCGTTGTCTTCATCCTTCTGCACGCGGGTCGAGGCGGGGGATTGTCGGATATGTTTGGTGGGGGTATGGGCCCGTCGTCGATGTCCGGATCGACGGTGGTAGAACGGAACCTCGACCGGTTGACCGTTGGTTCGGCCATCATCTTCGCCATCACAACGGTCGTGTTGACGATCATCTTTGGTGGGTAGGCGAACGGTATACTCACCCACCCACGTCGGAGTGGCGGAATAGGCAGACGCGCTAGGTT
>CAZBXV010000071.1:0-7149 GCA_964496205.1 uncultured Acidimicrobiia bacterium | reverse complement strand
GAGCTTCGAGACGACCCGGCCTACGCACACGTCGTCACACCTCTGATGGTCGAGATCCTCGCCCCGCACCCTGGGGCGACCTACCTCGACCTCGGGTGCGGGGAAGGGCAGACGATGCGAGCCCTCGAGGGCGTGACCGTCATCGGCTGTGACTACGAGCCCGATCTTCTCGAGCGTGCCTACCTCGAAGGTCCGGTCGTCCGTTGCGACCTTCCCGACCTGTCGTGGATGCGAGACAGCGCGGTCGATGGGGCCTACGCGTCACTGGTCATCGAACATGTCGCCGACGCGGAACGGCTCTTCGCCGAAGTGCATCGGGTCGTGAAACCCGGAGGGGTGCTTGCGGCTGTCCTCAACCATCCACTGTTCGCTTCGCCCGCATCCGGGCCGGTGGTCGATCCGGAGGACGGGGAGTTGTTCTGGCGATGGGGCAGATACCTGACTGAGGGAACCGTCACGGAACTCGTCGACGGGGGAACCATCACCTTCTACCACAGGTCGATGTCAGCGCTCCTGAACGCGGCGGCCGGCGCAGGATGGGTCCTCAACCGGCTGATCGAACGCTCGACCGAACACCCGGTCGGACAGGAAGAGATCCCTCGTCTGCTCGCCGTCAGATGGCGCAAGGCATAGCCGGGACCGCCGATACACTCGACTTCGATGCAGCGCCCGAAACCGTCCGAGATTCCCGACCTTCCCGGCGCCTACCTGTTCCGAGACCCGCACGGGCAAGTCCTGTACGTCGGCAAGGCCAAGTCGCTGCGCAAACGAGTCGTCAACCACTTCAACCAGGTCGGGCCCGGAGCATCGAAGGTGGACGAGGCAGAGACGGTCGAGTGGATCGTCACCGCCACCGAAGCCGAGGCCGTGATGCTCGAGTACTCGCTCATCCAGAAGCACAAGCCGCGGTTCAACATCCGATTGAGGGATGACAAGTCCTACCCATTCCTTGCGATCACCCGCAGCGACGAGTGGCCACGCGCCAGGGTCATGCGTGGCGCCAAACGCAAAGGAACCCAGTACTTCGGTCCCTACGCCCAGGCATATGCCATCCGCTCGACCCTCGACTTGCTCCTCAAGACATTCCCCATCCGCACGTGCACGGATGGCCTGTTCCGCCGCCAGCAACGGATGGGACGTCCATGCCTGCTGTTCCACATCGAGAAATGCTCCGGACCGTGCATCGGAGAGGTCACGCACGAGGAGTACGACGAGATGGTCGACGGTCTTGCCTCCTTCCTCGACGGCGACTCGAGCGAGATCGTCACACGCCTCCACACGCAAATGGGTCAAGCATCTGACCGTCTCGAATACGAACTCGCCGCCCGCTACCGGGATCGACTCGCCGACATCGAAAAGGCTCTCGCTCGTCAAGAGGTCGTCACCGAACGGCCGGAGAACTTCGACGTGATCGCCATCGACGAAGACGACCTCGAAGCATCCATGCAAGTGCTGCGAGTGCGCCGCGGCCGGGTGGTCGGGCGATTTGGCACCATCATCGACAAGGTGGAGCTCCTGTCCAACGCCGAGCTGATCGGACAACTCCTCGGGCAGATCTACCGAGACGACACGCCACCCAAGTTGATCCTCGTCGAAGAAATGCCACCCGATCAGGACGCACGTGAAGGGTGGCTCGGCGAACGGCGTGGATCGAAGGTCACCCTGCGAGTCCCGCGGCGCGGTGTGAAACGCCGCCTCATGGAAACCGCCCACGCCAACGCAGTCGAAGCATTCGCGCGCCACCGGCTGCGCCGCCAGGCCGACCACAACGCCCGGGCGCGGGCGCTTCGCAGCCTCCAGGACGCCCTCGACCTGCCCGACGCGCCCCTGCGAATCGAGGCGTACGACATCTCCACGATCCAAGGAACCAACACGGTCGGGTCGATGGTCGTGCTCGAAGACGGACTGCCGAAACGGTCCGCCTACCGGAGATTCAGAGTCAAGACAGTCGAAGGCCAGGACGACTTCGCGTCGATGGAGGAGGTGCTCCGGCGGCGCTTCAAGGCCTATCTCGCCGAACGGGACCGGCCGGTCGAAGAACGCGGTCGATTCTCGTACCCCCCGTCACTTGTACTGATCGACGGGGGAGCAGGACAGCTCGGACGGGCCGTGAAGGTCCTCGACGAACTCGGTCTCGACATCCCGGCGGCCGGCCTCGCCAAGAAGATGGAGGAGGTCTACCTGCCCGGTGTTGCAGATCCGGTGCGGATCCCGAGGGACGAAGAAGCCCTCCACCTGCTACAACGTGTCCGCGACGAAGCACACCGCTTCGCGATCACCTACCACCGGACCCTTCGGTCGCGTTCGATGATCGACTCCACACTCGACGACGTCGACGGCATCGGACCCACCCGCAAAAAGCAGCTCCTTCGCAGGTTCGGGTCGCTCAAGAAGATGCGGGCCGCACCGCTGGAAGCGCTGGCAGAAGTGGTCCCACAAGGCGTCGCAGAGGGCCTGTATGCTGCGCTCCACGGGCAAGAAAAGTGAGTGGCTTCCCCGCGAGTCGTGGGCTGGTGATCGAGATGGAGGCAACCTGTGGCTGACATAGATCGTTCTCCCGACCAACCGCACGTACTGATCGTCACCGGCATGTCGGGTGCCGGACGATCCACCACGGCGAAAGTGCTCGAAGATCTCGACTATCTCGTCGTCGACAACCTGCCACCCGACCTCATCGACGACGTGGTCGACCACAACGAGGACTCGCCGGCACCGAGAAACTTGGCCGTCGTGGTCGACGCACGCGGCGGCTATCCGGTCGACGACATCAAAGACGCGATCGACAACCTCGAACGCGCAGGAGTCGACGCGTTCCTCCTGTTCCTCGACGCGACCGACGAAGTGCTCATCAGACGGTTCGAGGAGAACCGCAGACCCCATCCCGTCGCCGGGGACACCCTCAGCGACTCGATCGAAAGAGAAAGGTCCTTCCTCGCCGAACTGCGTGCGGACGCCGACTTCGTGATCGACACGTCCGACACCAACATTCACGAGCTGCGACGCAGGCTGGAACACGAGTTCCTGGGCACACGAAGAGAACGCCCAATGCGCGTCGCCGTGTCGTCGTTCGGGTTCAAACACGGAGCGCCACGCGACGCCGACCTGCTTCTCGATGTGCGATTCCTTCCCAACCCGTTCTGGGTACCGGAACTCCGCGACCACACGGGCCTCGACCCCGACGTACGCCGCTACGTGCTGGACGACCATGACGCCCAGGAGTTCCTCCAGAAAATCCAGGCTCTCGTCGACTTCCTGATCCCGCGGTTCCTTCACGAAGGCAAGTCGTATCTGAGCATCGGCATCGGATGCACAGGAGGGAAGCACCGGTCTGTTGCGATCGCCGAAGCGCTCGCAACCTGGCTCGACGGACGAGACGTACGCGCAACGGTCAGGCATCGGGACGTGAATCGATGACACTGCCCGAGGTTGCTCTCGATCCGCTCGGCCTCGACATCGAAGGTCCACGGGTCGTGGCAATCGGCGGTGGCCACGGGCTCGCCCAGGTTCTCCAGGCCGTCCAGCTCTACGCCGGGGAGGTATCGGCAATCGTCACCGTCGCCGACGACGGTGGGTCCTCAGGCAGGCTCACCTCGGTGCTTCCGATCCCACCACCGGGCGACATCCGCAAATGTCTGATGGCGCTCAGCCCCGAACCGTCCGTGTGGCGCGAGCTGTTCGCATACCGCTTCGACACGACAGATGTGGCAGGTCACTCGTTGGGGAATCTGATGCTCGCCGCGATGCACGACATCTTCGGCAGCTTCCCGACGGCCGTCAGGATCGCCGGCACACTGCTCGGCGCACGAGGCGACGTCATCCCGGTCGCCGACCGGTCACTACACCTGCGAGCAGACATCGATGGCCAGTGGGTAGACGGTGAGGTCGCGATCACCCGAACGAGAGGCACGATCAACAGCCTGGCGATCGAACCTGCCGATGAACACGCGAGCGCAGCGGCCCTGCACGCCATTCGTTTCGCCGACCAGATCATTCTCGGCCCGGGCAGCCTGTACACGTCGGTCATCTCCGCGCTGATCGTGCCGGGCATGGTCGACACTATCGACGCCGCGGCCGGCAAGCTGGTGTTCGTCGCCAACCTGACATCCCAGGATGCCGAGACACTCGACATGGACGGGAGAGCCCATCTCGAGGCGCTGGGACGCTTGACCGGACTGCGCAGAACGGGTGTTATCGTCGCGAACAGCGCCACGTTCGACGTTCCGGAGCCGGTCCATCAGCTTCGCTACCGGGCCGATGACGTCGAGGCACTCGGATGGCGAATGGTCGAGCGAGACCTGCTCGACACCGAGGCCGAGTGGCCACAACACGACCCGATCGCATTGGGGGCACAACTCGCTGATCTGGCCTGAGGAGGTTTTCGTGGCGAGATTCCTGACACTTGACAACATCGATGTCGCGGGTAAGCGCGTGCTCGTGCGTTCAGACCTGAACGTGCCGCTCGCCGACGGCGACGTCTCAGACGACTTCCGTATCCGCAAGAGCCTGCCGACGATCGCCCGGCTCCGAGACGCCGGTGCCACCGTGATCGTGTGCAGTCACCTCGGAAGGCCGAAAGGCAGCGACCCGGCGCTCGCCATGGATCCTGTTGCCAAACGGATGAGTGAACTTGGCGGGTTCCCCGTTCAGAAGCTCGACGCGGTGGTGGGACCGGACGTAGAGGCGGCCGTGTCGACCGCTCAGGCCGGCGATGTGCTTCTGCTGGAGAACACCCGTTTCGAGGCCGGGGAAACCAAGAACGATCCTGCCCTCGCGGACGGTCTCGCACGCCTCTGCGACATGTTTGTGCTGGACGCCTTCGGGACCGCGCATCGAGCCCATGCGTCGACCGTGGGTGTGGCCGAACGGGTCCGGTCGGTGGCAGGACCGCTGCTGGTCGCAGAAGTCGCGGCACTCTCCAAGCTTCTCGAATCACCAGAACGGCCGTTCACCGTCGTGCTCGGCGGAGCGAAGATCTCCGACAAGCTGGCCGTCATCCGATCGCTGCTGCCAAGAGTGGACATGATGCTGATCGGTGGAGGCATGTGCTACACGCTGATGGCCGCCGAAGGCTACGAGATTGGCTCGTCACTGTTCGAAGAAGACCGGGTAGAGGAGATCGGGGAACTGCTCGGGTCGCCCGACGGTGACAGGATCAGCCTCCCTGAAGATCTGGTCGTTGCCGATACGTTCGCGGCCGACGCCAACTCCAGGGTGGTGCCTCGTAACGACATCCCTGAAGACTGGATGGGGCTGGATATCGGCCCTGTCACCGCAGAACGGTTCGCGTCGGTGATCCACGGGTCACGCAGCGTGTTCTGGAACGGCCCGATGGGCGTGTTCGAGTGGGAGCGTTTCCGTGCCGGCACCGAGCGTGTCGCGAGGTCGCTCAGTGACTTCGAAGGGTTCAGTGTGGTGGGTGGCGGTGACTCGGTCGCCGCGATGCGCCTGCTCGGTCTCGAAGACACCGTGTCGCACCTGTCGACCGGCGGGGGGGCAGGGCTCGAGATGTTGGAAGGCAAGACGCTGCCTGGCGTCGCGGTACTCGAGAGGTGGGTGTGATGGCTCGCAAGAACCTGATGGTTGGCAACTGGAAGATGAACGCAACACATCTGGAGGCCATCCAGATGGTCCAGAAGCTGCACTACCGGCTTGACCCGAAGGACTACGACAGGGTCGATGTGGGAATTGCCCCTCCGTTCACGGCGCTGCGGTCGGTGCAGACGGTGATCGAGGCGGACCACATGCGTATTCAGCTTGCCGCTCAGAACGTCCATTTCGAGGAGAAGGGCGCCTACACGGGCGAAGTCGCCCCTGTGATGCTCGAGAAACTGTTCGTCAAGTACGTGATCGTCGGCCATTCGGAGCGGCGCCAATACTTCGGCGAAACGGACGACATTGTCAACAAGAAGGTCAAGGCAGTCCTTGCGCACGGCATGACACCGATCATGTGCGTTGGGGAGACCCTGGAGGAGCGCGAGGCCGGGATTGCAGCTGAGCGGGTCGGATCGCAGGTTCCTGGAGGTTTGGCGGGCCTGTCGGCCGGACAGGTGGCAGGTCTGGTCGTCGCCTACGAGCCGATCTGGGCGATCGGTACCGGGCGGACTGCCTCGCCGGAGGATGCACAAGAGATGATCGGGTCGATCCGCGACATGCTGCGGGAACGGTGGAGTTCCGCCGCCGAGGAGACGAGGATCCTGTACGGCGGGTCGGTCAACCCCGGCAATATCACCGCGTTGATGGCCAAGAAGGACATCGATGGGGGACTGGTCGGCGGAGCGTCGCTCGATCCCGACAAGTTCGCTTCCGTCGTGCGCTACTACGTCTGAGAGGTACTGATGAGCTACAGGCTGGTGCTGCTCCGTCACGGGGAGAGCACGTGGAACATGGAGAACCGATTCACCGGCTGGACCGACGTCCCGCTGTCCGACAAGGGGCGCAGTGAGGCGGTCACGGCAGGGAAGCTGCTCAAGGATGAGGGGTACGAGTTCGACGTGGTGCACACGTCGCTGCTCGACCGGGCGATCCAGACGGCCAACCTGGCACTAGACCAGATGGGTCTGTCGTGGCTTCCGGTGAAACGCCACTGGAGGCTGAACGAGCGCCACTACGGCGGGTTGCAGGGCCTCAACAAGAAGGAGACCGCCGAGAAGCACGGCAAGGAGATCGTGTTCGAGTGGCGCCGGTCATACGACGTGCCACCGCCACGGCTGAAGCTGGACGATCCACGCCACCCGGTTCATGATCGCCGGTATGCGTCGCTGGCTCCGGATGTGCTGCCGGCGACCGAGTGCCTCAAGGACGTGGTGGGGCGGATGATGCCCTACTGGTACGACGAGATCGTTCCGGACGTCCGTGCCGGCAAGCTGGTCTTGGTGGTCGCGCACGGCAACAGCCTGCGTGCCCTGGTGAAGCGTCTCGACCACATCTCCGACGAGGACATCGCCGCGTTGAACATCCCGACGGGTATTCCGCTCGTGTACGAACTGAGTGACGATCTCGAGAAGGTCGGCAGCACCTACCTGGGTGACCCGGAGGCCGCCAAGAAGGCTGCCGAAGCGGTCGCCAAGCAGGCGGGATAGGCCTCGTCGGTCCCCCCGGCGAGCCCGTAGGGCTTCTTGTCGGTCCCCCCAGGAGCCCGTGGCGTTTCTT
>CAZBXV010000070.1:0-7564 GCA_964496205.1 uncultured Acidimicrobiia bacterium | reverse complement strand
CCCACTCGATGGTTGCCGGTGGTTTCGACGAGATGTCGTAGGCGACCCGGTTGATGCCGGGTACCTCGTTGATGACACGGGACGAGATGCGCTCGAGGACGTCGTAGGGCAGTCGAGCCCAGTCGGCAGTCATGGCATCGTCGGAAGTGACGGCTCGCAGGATCATCGGGTACGCGTACGTTCGGCCGTCACCCTGGACACCAACACTCCGGATGGCAGGCAGCACACCGAACGACTGCCACAGTTCCCGGTAGAGGTCCGCTCGACGGATCTCTTCGGTCACAACGGCGTCCGCAGCACGCAGGATCTCGAGTCGTTCCCGGGTGACCTCGCCGATGATACGGACCGCGAGACCAGGACCAGGGAAAGGCTGCCTCCACACGATCTCCTCCGGCAGCCCCAACTCCTCGCCAATGGTTCGCACCTCGTCCTTGAACAGATCCCGCAGGGGTTCCACGAGTTCGAACTTCATGTCGTCGGGGAGGCCACCAACGTTGTGATGGCTCTTGATTCTGGCCGCGTCCTTCGTGCCCGACTCGATGATGTCGGGATACAGAGTGCCTTGCACGAGAAACGGTGTGTCGGTCAGCTCTGCTGCGACCTCCTCGAACACTCGAATGAACGTTTCCCCGATGATCATGCGCTTCTGCTCGGGATCGACAACACCTGCAAGATGGTCGATGAACCGATCGGAGGCATCGACGTGAATCAGGTTGATCCGGAAGGCCCTTCGAAAGGTCTCATCCACCTGCTCCGCTTCGCCGGCCCGGAGCAAGCCATGGTCGATGAACACACACGTCAGCTGATCACCGACGGCGTGATGGACCAGCGCAGCGGCGACAGACGAATCGACCCCTCCCGAGAGCCCGCACATGACCTTCGCAGCCCCCACCTGGCTGCGTATCGCACCGACGGACTGTTCGATGATGGAGTGACTCGTCCACGCCGGCCGAGCGTGGCACACATCGAAGAGGAACCGTCTGAGGATGTCCCCCCCAAACGGGGTGTGCACGACCTCCGGGTGGAACTGGACACCGAAGAGACCCCGCTCGGTCGACTCGAATGCGGCGACGGGCGAACCGGGTGTCGATGCCACGACGCGGAAGCCGTCGGGGGCGGCCGCGACGGCGTCGCCGTGGCTCATCCATACATCTTGATGTTCGGGGAGTCCTCCGAGCAGAACCGAGGAGTCGAGAACATCGAGTGGGGCCTTGCCGTACTCGGCGGTCTCGGTCCGCGCCACGACTCCCCCAAGTGTGGAGGCGATGAGCTGATGGCCGTAGCAGATGCCCAGCACAGGCACCCCCGCTTCGAAGATGCCCGGGTGCACCTCATACGCGTTCTCGGCATACACAGAGGCCGGACCGCCGGAGAGGATCACCCCTACAGGGTGTCTGTCGACGATCTCCTCGGGAGTGATGTCGCGAGGGACGATCTCAGAGAGGACGTGCGCCTCGCGGACGCGTCTTGCGATCAACTGCGCGTACTGCGCCCCCAAGTCGATGACGAGCACCCGATCGAAATCACCCGTGGATGCCTGTCCTGCGTCACCCCATGCCGACACGCTGGGACCTCTGCAGTGCTTTGCCTTCGGTTTGGAGCGAAGGGGCGATCATCACTTCGGCGGTCTGAAACTCGGTGAGGTCTGCGTAGCCGGCCGTCGCCATCGAGACTCGAAGCGCACCGAACAGATTCCTGCGACCGTCGTTCTCGTGGGCCGGACCCGTGAGGATCTCCTCGAGCGTCCCCAACGTGCCGACTTCGACTCTCGTTCCTCTCGGCAGCGTTGGGTGAAACGTCGCCATACCCCAGTGAGCGCCCCGGCCAGGGGCCTCGACAGCGCCGGCGAGAGGCGATCCGATCATGACGGCGTCTGCGCCACACGCGATGGCCTTGGACACATCCCCTCCGCGACGCATTCCCCCGTCGGCGATGACATGCACATAGCGCCCCGACTCATCGAGGTACCTGGTTCGAGCTCCGGCGGCGTCGGCGATCGCGGTCACTTGTGGCACTCCAATGCCAAGAACACCCCGTGTCGTGCATGCAGCGCCAGGTCCAACGCCGACCAATATCCCAGCTGCACCTGTCCTCATGAGTTGGAGCGCCGTCTCGTAGGTTGCGCATCCGCCGACGATCACCGGCAGCGGGCAGTCGGCGACGAACGCTGCGAGGTCCAGCGGTTCGTACCGGGTTGAGATGTGTTCCGACGAGACGACCGTTCCCTGAACCACCAGGACGTCCAATCCCGCGTCGACGGCTCTGCCGGCGTGCGCAGTGACCCGCTGTGGGGTGAGACTCGCCGCAGTCACGATCCCTGCGGCTTTCATCTCCTCGATTCGTCCCGTGATCAGGTCGGGCCTGATCGGTTCGGAGTAGATCTCCTGCATCCGTTGTGTCGCAGCCTCGGGAGCAAGCGATGCGATCTCGTCGAACAGTGGGGCCGGATCCCCGTAGCGTGTCCACAGACCTTCGAGGTTCAGAACTCCAAGACCGCCAAGGCGGCCGATTTCGATTGCGGTCGCAGGACTGATGGCCGAGTCCATCGCCGAACCAAGCATCGGAAGGTCGAAACGGAAGGCGCCGAACCGCCAGGAGATGTCGACATCCTCAGGGTCTCGTGTCCTGGTACCAGGCACGATCGCGATGTCGTCGAACCCGAACGCTTGCCTTCCCCTCTTGCCAACGCCGATCTCCACGCGGTTCCCTTCTCGGTTGGGGCAGAGTACCAGTGGGGCGTGACCTGCTCGCTGTCGTCAGTCGTCAGCCCGAACCGCGTTGGCCGTTCCCCGGCCAGTTTGTACACGTTGAAGCGCCGGCACGTAGAACAGGCCCACCGCTACCCCCACCAATCCGGCCCCCAACAGCATCGCCGCAACCACCCCAGACAGGCCCACCCATCGCATCACCAGTGCCGTCCGGCCGGACCACGAGACGATGCCGGCAAGACCACACGCGGTTCCCACCGCAACGAGTCCGAAGAGGGGAACACCCGGCGAACCCGCTGGTTCCCCCAAGGCGGCAACCACAAAGAAGATGAGGACGACGCCCGAGACCGTCCCGGCCACGACGCGAACCGCCGGCACCATCCTCCCTTCGGATCGGACGACCGCGAGCCACAGCACGCCGGAGACAAGAGGCACCCACAGGATCCATGGCATGGGTGCGAGTCTACGCGGCTAGCCTTGCGTGCTGTGATCGAGCAACCCACCACCCAGAAGCGTTTCACGTATTGGGATTTCGTCATCGTGCTTCTCGCCGGGTTCGGTGTCTCCCTGCTTGCATCGGCAGTCGCCATCTCCGTCGGAATCGCAAACGGCAGCATCCAGATCTTCAGCTCGGGACAGTTCTCCGTCGACGAGGTCATGAGCTATCTCGCAAGACTGACCGTATGGGTGGCACTGCCTGGTCAGATCCTGGGCGAGTTGCTCGCCTTGGCGTGGGTGTCTCATCGTCACGGTACCGGTAGGTTCTCGACCGACTTCGGCCTGACCATCAAATCACGGGATGCATGGTTCGTACTGGTCGGCGGAGCCCTTCTGATCGGGCTTGGTCTGATCTTCACGCCACTCGGGCACATGCTGGGAATGGACCAAAGCCCTCAGGACATCGTTCAAATGCTCTCGGACGTCTCGGACACCACCTCCCGCATCGTCGCATTCGCCGGAATCGTCATCCTCGGACCGCTCGCCGAGGAACTCTGGTTCCGAGGGCTGCTCCTCAGAACCCTCCTCCAAAGAGGGAATCCACAAACCCGTGCCGTCCTCATTCAGGCGTTCTGGTTCGCAATCATCCACGCGTCGGGGACAACCGGCATCGGCGCGCTCGTGGTCATCCCCGAGCTGTTCCTCGTCGGTTCTTTCCTCGGCTACCTCGCCGTCCGCTCCGGCAGTCTCAGCAGATCGTTCTTCACTCACGCAGGATTCAATCTGCTCACGACAGTGGTCCTCTTCTACGCCCCGAATCTGAACATCTAGAAAAGCATCGAGGACAGCGTCCCGGTCTTCTCGGGGCTACCTCCCCTTGGACAGCGCCCAGGACCCCCTCCCGCCCTTCGGGCAACCTCCCCCAACGCTCAGCCCTCACGGCTTCGCTGGGGGAGGAAACATGTCGCTTCGCTCCTGGGGGAGGGAACTCACTCGCTCCGCTCGCTGAGGGAGGAAACAGGTGGTTCAGAAACCCATCTTGTCCCGGACGGTCTGCATGGACCGTGCGGCACGCTCATTGGCCACCTCGGCGCCCTCGGCCGTGATGTCTCGCACGTCGTCGTCCGAGATGGCATCGAATGCCTCTCGAACCGGTGCGAGACCTTCCACGACTGCCTCGGCGACCTCGAGCTTGAAGTAGCCGTACTGCATGTCGTGGTACTCCCCCACGAGGTCGTCGATCGTCCGATCCGTGAAGAGCGCGAGTATGTCGAGCAGATTCGAGATGCCCGGCTTCTTCTCCCGGTCATATGCGACCTCATGACCTGAGTCGGTGACGGCCGTCTTGAACTTCTTGCGGATCGCATCGGGCGAGTCGGTGAGATACACACTCGCGCTGCGATCCTCGTCCGACTTCGACATCTTGTCTGTGGGGCTCTTCAGAGACATGACCCTCGCGCCGCGTTCCGGGGTGATCTGCTCGGGAATGGGGAACTCCTCCCCAAACCGGTTGTTGAACCGCTGCGCAAGGTCGCGGGTCACCTCCAGGTGCTGTGTTTGATCTTCTCCGACCGGCACGTAGTGAGCCTTGTGCACGAGGATGTCCGCAGCCATCAGCACCGGGTATGAGTACAGGCCCAGGTTCTCACCGCCCTTGTCGGCCTTCTCCTTGAACTGTGTCATGCGGTTGAGCTGCCCAAGCGACGTGATCGTGGCGAGCATCCAGGCAAGCTCCACATGCGGCGGCACGTCGCTTTGGAAGTACAGCAACGATCGGGCCGGATCGATGCCGACTGCCATCAGAACCTTTGCCGTGTCGATCCTCTGTCTGCGGAACGCCGCGGGATCGTACTCGACGGTGAGCGCGTGATAGTCCACCACGCAGTAGATCGCGTCGTACCCGTCCTGCAGCTTGTTCCAGTTGCGAAGCGCCCCAAGGTAGTTGCCGATGGTGATCCCACCACTCGGCTGGATGCCGGAAAAGACGGTCTTTTGTTTCACTATTCCTCCACAAGAAAACGCCGGGGCTGGTGGCCGCCGGCGGTGTCATTCACGTGCGCGCGACGGTCGGTCAGGACCAGGACCACCACGCGCGCGAACAGCTACTCACGTCGCGAAGGCTACCGAATACCTTCTGGCCGCGCCACCCTCACAACTCGAGCCAGGCGTGCCGGTTTTCGACTTCGAAACCCGCCGAACGGTACAAGGCTGCGGGACCTGGGAATGCCTCGGGGTTGGTGGCGTCAGGATCGGGGTTCGGAAACCCTTCAACCGCAGTGCACCCCCTCTCCCGTGCGAGATCGATGGCCGAGGCGAGCAGACGCCTGGCAACGCCGTGGCCCCGGTACGGCGGTGCAATCTGAAAGCAGCTCGTCACCAGCACGGTCTGGTCGGCATCGGTACCGTCCGCGCGAGCGGGCAGTTCTCTTCGGAGCGTGGCGTTGCACCAGCCGATCACCCTGTCCCCCGCGTACGCCACCACGCCGGTGGTTGCACCCGACGAGATCCGCTGAGCAAGGTCGGAGCGGTTGTCCTGCCAGCTTCGGTCACCCCACGTGTCGTGGTCGAGGTGGTGATACATGCAGTAGCACGCCGCCCATTCGGGGGTGCCTGCAAAGGCGTCGTGATCAAAGAAGGCGAGGATGTCGTCCAGACGTTCTGGGTCAGCAGAGAAGGTCTCGATCGGTCCGATCTCGTTCAGACGCTCCGTAGACCCCGTGAGACGATGTGTCGCAGCGAAGTAGTTGCGGACCGCAACTTCACCGATTTCGTACTCGGCGTGCGCCTCGGCGAAGTGCTCGGTGACCCGAGTGATCAATCGTTCCTCGTCGTCGGCCGTGACCGACGTGCCGCAGAAGTCACAGGTATGGGTGTCCATGGCGGCAGACTAGTGAGTGGTTGCGCCACAAACAGCCGAAGCCGGGCCGGCGAGATACCCTTGCGCCATGAGCACGTACCACATGTCCCCCGACGAGTTCCGTGTCCGTGGCCGCGAAGTCATCGACTGGATCGCGGACTACATGGAGCGGGTCGAGGAGCTCCCGGTGATGTCACAGGTAGAACCCGGAGACATCAGAGCGAAGCTCCCAGCCCATCCCCCGGTTGATGGCGAACGATTCGACGCCGTGCTGACGGACCTGGACGACGTGATCCTGCCAGGGATCACGCACTGGCAGTCGCCCAACTTCTTTGGCTACTTCCCTGCCAACGCATCGGGTCCCGCCATCCTCGGCGATCTCGTCTCGTCGGGCCTCGGAGTGCAGGGCATGCTTTGGGCCACCAGCCCCGCGGCGACCGAAGTCGAGACACACATGATGGATTGGCTCGTCGAGATGCTCGGCCTGCCCGAGCGTTTCTCGTCTCGTGGCACCGGTGGAGGCGTGATTCAGGACTCTGCATCGTCGGCCACCCTTGCCGCCCTGCTCGCAGCTCGAGAGCGCGCGACGGGTGGAGTGTCGAACAAGGAAGGGGTGGATGACAGGCTCGTCGTCTACACCTCGACACAGGCACACTCTTCCGTCGAGAAGGCCGTGAAGATTGCCGGGATCGGAGCGGATCGGCTGCGCTTGATCGAAGTCGATGAAACGTTCGCCATGCGTCCGGAGGCCCTCGAAGCCGCCGTTTCCGCCGACCTCGACGCGGGACTCATCCCTGCCTTCGTCAGCGCCACCGTTGGTACAACCTCGTCCACCGCAATCGATCCCCTTCCCGCGATCGGAGAGATCTGCCGACGGCACGGCGTGTGGCTCCACGTCGACGGGGCGCTGGCCGGAACGGCTGCGCTGCTGCCGGAGATGCGGTGGATCCACGACGGACTGGAGCTGGCAGATAGCTATGTATTCAATCCGCACAAGTGGATGCTCACGAACTTCGACTGCTCTGCGTTCTTCGTCGCCGACCGGGCTGCGCTGATCGACGCGCTGAGCATCCTGCCCGAGTATCTGCGGAACAAGGCGACAGAGTCGGGGACGGTATTCGACTACCGCGACTGGCACGTGCCGCTTGGCAGGCGATTCCGCGCACTGAAGCTGTGGTTCGTCATCCGTCACTATGGGGTGGAGGGGCTCCAGGCCGTCGTGCGGGAGCATCTGAGGCTGGCGAGGGAGTTCGCCTCGTGGGTTGAGGAGGACCCTGACTTCGAACTGGCAGCCCCCGTGCCTGTGAACCTGGTGTGCTTCCGTCATTCAGGCGGCGAGGAGGTCAACGAGGCGACCATGCATCGACTCAACGACTCGGGGAAGCTGTTTCTCACCCACACACGACTCGACGGGCGGTTCACGTTGAGGATGTCGATCGGACAGACGCGGACGGAGGAACGACACGTCAGACGGGCGTGGGATCTGATCAGAGAGGTCTCTTCTGCCGTTCTTGTCAATCCTGGCGCCGCTCGACGTCGTTCATCTTGACAAGAACGGGCG
>CAZBXV010000069.1:0-7592 GCA_964496205.1 uncultured Acidimicrobiia bacterium | reverse complement strand
GCCCGACCGGGTGACGGGTGGTACGTGTGCGGGGACATGGGTGACACGTCGAGAGGTCGCTGCCTGGGGTTGCTGTGAGGCCCCAGGGCGAAGGAGGTGGAATGTCGGGAGGCTCCTTATCTCCGACGGCCGGCCGCTTGGCGGGTGTTTGCTCTCGCAGAAGCCGGGGCGGGAACGGTTCTAGCCGAAGGGGATCGACTATGTATGGTTTTGTCTCCTCGAACAGCGCTACAAGCGGTTTTGTGTCCCAGGTGGCTGATACGTTCGAGCCATGAATACAGACGAGCTGGAACAAGAACTCGTCAGACTCGAATGCCACATCGGTCGAGTCCGAGCACGACAGATGACACTCCTCGCCGAGGTCGACAGGCGTCAGACACCGTTGGCGGACGGCTGCCGAACCCTGGGTGAGTGGATCTGTTCTCGTCTGGATGTCGCTCCTGAAACCGGTCGGGTGTTGTCTCGTATGGTCCACACCGACACCCCGGCAGTCACCAGCGAGTTGGCCGATGGTGGCCTGTCGTTCGACCGTGCCGTCGAGCTGTCCCGTCTCGACAACCCGACCCCCTCTGAGATCGAAGGATCCCGCCGGTTCGATATCGCCGGCCTGCGCCGTCTGATCGCCCGTGACCGGGCCATGACCCCTGTTGAAGAGACCGACGCGTTCACTGGCCGTCATCTGGTGATGCAGCCCACCCTGGATCACACATCATGGCGTCTGTGGGGATCGTTGCCTGGTCATGAAGGAGCGCTCGTCGACAAGGTGTTGACCGACACGGCCGATTCGTTTCCTCAACCGCCTGAGGGAGCGACCTATACCCGTGCGCAACGTCGTGCCGACGCACTCGTCGCAACCTGCACCGGCAGCGCAACCGGAAGTAGTTCGTCGGTCGTGTCGGTGTTCGTCGACGCCACCCACCGCTCCCACCTCACCGCCACCGGACCGTCACGGTCTGGTGTGCGTGCCGAGGTTGCAGCCGGCCCGAAGGTCGGACCCGAAACCCTCGAACGACTCCTGTGCGACTCCACTGTTGAGGTCACCGCAGTGACCGAGAACGGACAGCCACTCGGGGTCGGGAGGAGAACAGCGGCGGTCCCACCCAGACTGAAACGCTACGTCCTGTGGCGAGACCAAGGCTGTGTCATCGACGGGTGCACGTCCCGCTACCGGATCGAACCCCACCACATCGTCCCCTTCTCACAAGGCGGTGTCACAGAGGCAGAGAACCTGGCTGCGGTCTGCTGGTACCACCATCATGTCGTCATCCACACCCTCGGCTACCGGATCAACCCGCACAGTCCACCCCACCGCAGACGCTTCCTCACACCACAACCCCGCCCCGGACCAGACCCCTAACCCACACCGTCCCGAACTGCTGCAACCAACCACTGACCCCCACACCAGCCGCCCCACACCGGCCACTCACCCGCGCCCTCACCGCCAAGCGGGGCATTCCAATGACATCACCGCTGCATGGCACAGCGTCACCCGCCTTCATTGGCGACGACCGCCTCCAGCAGGTGTCGTGAGCTGGAGGGGAGTTGTACTCTGATCCGGACCAGGGACGCGGGCACGCGAACGAGTCGATGATCGCCCGCCCACGAGGACCGCGGCGACGTTCTTCACCAGACGCCCAGGGTGATCGTCGGAACCAAGTTGGCAGGGGCCGGCCGGCGGGCCAGTCGGCAGCGGCATCAACAGCTAGGAGGGAAACCCATGACGGACGACAACCCGATGGGTATCGGTCCGGACCTGGACTGGGTGCCCTGCACCTACGACAACTGCGACCACATCGAAGGTCCCTTCTACCACGGGACCGCGTCGGTCCTACAGCCCGGGGATCTCCTGGAGCCGGGACACGAATCCAACTACCAGGGGGGAAGAATCTCCAACAACATCTACTTCAGCGGAAGCGCCGCCGCCGGACTCGCGGCAGAGATGGCTGCCGCGCTGCTGGGTATTGATGGCCGTGGACATCTCTACCTGGTCGAACCCACCGGCCCCTTCGAAGACGACCCCAACGTCACCAACAAACGCTTTCCCGGGAACCCCACCAAGTCCTACCGGAGTCGCCACCCGCTCCGCATCGTCGCCGAGGTCGAGGACTGGGATTCCGTGGACCCGGAATTCCTGAAGCAGATGCTGGAGGGCCTGGAGAAACTTCGGGAGCAGGGACTGGATGTGATCGAGGACTAGACCCGGTCGCCCCAAACGAACGAGCCACTGACTCAAGAAAGTGGTGACCCTCGCCTCAAGGACAATGCTGCCAATCCCTCGAGTGGCACTGCCGAACCCTCCTACGAGCCAGGGAGCAGACACATGACCGAAGGGAATATCACCCCACCAAGGCACGTTGCCTCAAGAGACCGACCGATGGAGCCTTCGTGTCGACCCACACCACCAGGACATCGCTGATCATCCTTGCCATAGCGCTGCTTGGGCTCGTCCTGACCGGGTGTGCCGGGACAGTCACCGAGAACACGACACGCACCCCCATCGCGAGCACAATCGGCGTTCCTGCCACAACGGAGGCCACCATGCGATTCCCCGATGTGCTGAGTGCCACCATCACCCCTGAGAGCGACGGCACCTACACGCTCAACGTCACGATGAGTTCGCCCTACGACACTCCTGAGCGGTACGCCGACGGCTGGCGGGTTCTCGCTCCCGATGGCACCGTGCTAGGTGAGAAGATACTGACCCACGACCACGCATCAGAGCAGCCCTTCACTCGGACCCTGTCGGGTGTGAGTATCCCCGCCGATGTGGCAGCCATCACCGTCGAGGGTCGTGATTCATCGAACGGGTACGGCGGGCAGACCGTCGACATCCAGGTTCCCTGACGCGAGGTTCAGGTCGGCAGAAACACGTAGTTGTTCTCCTCGGGTGTCACCTCATCCATCGGATGCAAGCTGCCGTCGACGAATCGGTGCATTCGGTACCCGTACCCTTCCATGAACTCGACGACATCGACTGCCCGTTGCCCGTAGCGGCCCAGGTGACGGTCCTCGATCTCGAGGAGCACGGTCGGACGCCAGCGCTCGATGGACTTCCTTCCCCCTTCGAGCAGGGACAGCTCAGCGCCCTCCACGTCTGCTTTGAGGAAGTCGAGTTGTTCGATCCCGGTCTCGGTAACAAACTGGTCGAGTGTGGTGAGGTGGATGGTCATCGGGACAACATCCTTGAACCCCTCCGGTACCTCTGCCTCGCTGTCCGGCGCAATGAACGCTCGGGTCGTGAACCGAAACATCCCCCACCTCGGGATCATGACCCTGACCGCTCCCTCCTTTTCGGCTAACCCAAGCTGGTGGACACTCACCGAATCCATCCCGAGGACTCGGCGAACGCGTTCGATCGCGCGGGCCGATCGTGGCCGGGGTTCGAACGAGTAGACCCTGCCTCCTGGAGCACACCGGCGAGCCAGGAGCACCATATAGGTGCCACCCGCTGCGCCGACATCGAAACAGACATCGCCGGGAGACACGAGGGCACCGAGGGCCAGCATCTCCTTTTCCAAGTAAGGGATCTGCTCGAGGATGATCTCGATCGGACGCGTCACCGAGGTGAGGCTACCAAGACTCGGGACATCGGACCCGTGATAGCCTGACCCGCCATGAAGAAGGCCCTCCTCATCACAGCCGTTGTGGCACTGATCGCCACCGCATGCTCAACGAGCGGAGAGAAGGCGCTCGTGGGCACCCCCGGCCTGCCTGTCGCAACCGATTTCACCGTGAACCTGGTCGGAGGCGGCACGTTCACACTGTCGAAGACGCTCTCGGACAAGCCTGTCGTCATCAACTTCTGGGCATCCTGGTGTCCACCATGCCGAGCCGAAATGCCAGACATCGATCGGGTGGCACGCAACACACCCGACGTTCAGTTCATCGGAATCGCCATCGATGACACGCTGTCAAACGCACTCGCCTACGCGTCGTCGATAGGAATCGGCTACCCGATCGCGATCGACGACAACTACACACTGGCCGACGCGTACATGGTGTCCGTCTTGCCACAGACGTGGCTCATCGACAGCAACGGCGCCGTTGTTGCGTCGTTCACAGGAGCGGTCACAGCGGACCAGCTGGTCGATCACATCGAGCAGGATTTGGGCGTCAAGGCAGGAAGCTGACGACGGCCATCGTTCCTCCGTTGTCGAGGAACTGGCCGGCCCACTCGAAGAGGAACCCAAGCCCGACGAGCACCACGACCACGAGGATGATGATCTGCAGTACCTTGGCCGCCGGTGGTCCCGGGAGCGCGTGGTACAAGCGGCGCATCAGGATGCACCTCCCATCGTCTGCTCCCGCTCGGTCTCGACATAGAGATAGTTGGGACCCGATATCAGCTGCGCCTGAATGATCAGTCGCTCACGTGCCGAGTACTTCGGATTGCAGGTCGTCAGCGTGAGCCATGCTCCCGGCATCGGTTCGGTAACCGACACGTCGGTCGGTCTGACGATGAGTTTCTCCCTGACCTCGTAGGTGCTGTCTCCGAGCGCTGTGGTGACGATGATCTGGTCGCCGGCCTCGAGTTTGTCGAGATTGAAGAACGGCGCGCCGTAGGTGGTGCGGTGACCGCTGATCACGGCATTCCCTGGTTGGCCTGGAAGCGGTGTCCATGGCATGTGGCCAGGCCCCTTCTTCAGGGTTGCCACGTCGACGCCTTCGAACAGCACCTTGTCCAGACCGATCGATGGAATCTGAATGGTTCCGAACGGGGCCCCCTCATCCGGTGTTGGCTCCGAATACAGAACGGCTTCAACAGGCGCGAGCGTCGTGCTGGTCGTCGTTGTGCCGGTGCTCCCTGGTGTCGTCGTTGTGGGAGACGTTGAAGTGGTCAGGGGAATCGTGTCGACGACCTCGATCTGCTTGGCAGCGGACGCCATGTTGCTCACGAGCTGGGCCTCCGCAAGTTTCTGCGAGCGGGCCGTGAGAACGTTCGTGAACACGAGCTGGTACAGGAAGAAAGCGACGAGCAGCACACCGACGGTCACCGACGACCATCCAACCACTCTAAGTGACCGTCTGAGTCTCATGTGTTGCAAAGCGTATCAAAGTCACGCACGAATCGGTCCCTGGTACCGTTTCCTTGGATGCTCTGGTTGGCCCTAGTCCTCTTCATCGCGATGACGGTCGCGCTCCTTCGTGGTGGGCGGCTCATCAACCTCGCGGACATACGCCTCCAACATTGGTGGCTGCTGCTGCTCGGCTTCGGAATCCAAGCCGGTACCTCGTTCCTCCCCCGCGACGCCGACTGGACCCGATCGGTATCGACCATCATGATTCTTTGTTCGTACCTTCCGCTCCTCCTGCTCGTACTGATCAACAGACAGCGAGAAGGGATGTGGCTTGCGGGATTGGGCGTCCTGATGAACTTCTCGGTCATCGCCCTGAACGGTGGGATGCCGGTTCTCGAAGGAGCCGCGAGAATCGCCGCAGGCCTCGGTGGAAGTGCCACCGGCTTTCAGCTCGCACTCGACTTCAAGCACGTGCTGCTGGACTCCACGACTCACATCCCGTTCCTGGCAGATGTGATCCCCGTGCGTCTATTCGGCATCGGCCAGGTCATCTCACTCGGCGACGTGCTTCTCGCCGTTGGATTAGGTCGGTTCCTGGAGGACGAACTCCGTCGGCCGGTTCGATGGTTCAAGCGAGGCATCCACACAGAAGGCGGTTCGGCGTCTCGCAGGTAGCTGGTGTCCGACCACCACCATGGCCAGACAGGGCGCTAGACGATCCCCCGTCGTTCCAATACGCGTCGCACCGCGACCACCACATCGGGGTCGTAGTCGTAGGCGGCGCCCCGGTGGAGCACCTCGAGCCCCTCGAGCGGTGAGAACCCGAGTTCCATCGTGGCGTGGTCGTAGGCGCTCGAGGCCTTGATGATCTTCGATGCCATCGGGAGGCTCGGATCGCGTTCCTCGCCAGGCCTCCGATACGGCTCATGCTGACGCGCAACGAGGCCGGACACCGTGGCCAGGTACGGGGACTCGGCAACGATCTCTGCTCCCCATCTGGCGATGTCCTCGTCGGTGAATCCGCGACGAAGAATGCTCGGTTCGTTGAGGGTGATCCTTCCGATGTCGTGCATCAGCGCGGCGTACCTGACATCGATCACCTCGGCCGGAGTCAAACCAAGATCCTGGGCAGCCTCAACTGCGAGCGCGCTCGTTCGATCCGAGTGTCCCTCCAGCGCCAAACCCGCAACCTCAGGGATTCTCGAGAGTGCCCTGATCGTCTGGCCGTACGTTCTCCTCGCCTCGAGATACCGGAAGAACGCCACGTGTGCAAAGGCGTACGGCAGCGCGGCGATCAGCACCGCCCAAATATGGAGCCTCTCCCACGAGAACCCGAACAGCGCGCCGGTGGCCATCATGGACAGAACGACCATCCAGTCCCCCAGCCCGAGCAGCCAGAGGTAGCGGCGGCCGAGACCTCGTTCCCCTGTCGTCATCATCGCCCACAGTCCGGCCTCGATGACGAACCACACGGAGCCCGCACCGGCGAACGCAACCAGCCGGTTCCACGGGTCCTCCACATTCAGAAGACCCTGCCCTTGGATCAGTGCCGAGAGGATGACTGAGTAGGTCATCGTGTAGACAGACAGGCCGATGGCCAGCCGAACCACATCAGCCGTGACATGCTGCATGCCGTCGCCGCGAATGACCCTCGAGATGCCCATCAGTGAGAGGCCGGCCGCATACACGAACCCGACGGCGGCAAGGTCGGGTCCGCTGCCGTCGACAAGGAGGATCGGCATTGCCGCCCCCAGAATGAACGCCAGTGACAACCGGTTGCCGCTCGCCGCCGGCACCCTGACCAATCCGGATTCGGCAAGGAGAACGGTCCAAATGCCGAGTACCAGCGGGCCGGCGTGGGTGTCGGGATAGAGCACCACTGCGGCAGCGATCGCCGCAGCGACCGCCAGCAGCGGTATCAGCGGAGATCTGATCGAGATCTTCGGATCACCCACGGCTGCCCACCCTCTCTTCTGCGATTCGGCGAGCCTCATCCGGATCGTTCAAGAACGGCGCCCCGTATCGGCGCTTGGTGCCCGAGATCGCAGCGATGAAGTGTTCGACAACGTCGGGATGGAACTGGGTTCCGGCATTGCGTCTCAGTTCCGAGAACGCGTACGACTGGCTGAGCGCCATTCGATAGGAACGGGTCGATGTCATTGCGTCGAACGCATCCGCAACGGCGAGAATGCTCGCCTCGATGGACGGCTCTTCACCCTCCGTGTGACCGGACCCTCCGTACCCCGATCCGTCGTAGTTCGAGTGATGCCCAGAGGCGATCTCGACCATCGGCTTGAGGAACTCGACTTCGGCGAGGATGTCTTCGACCACATGGGCATGACGCTGAAGCTCCGAGTACTCGTCGGATGAAAGGCGCCCCCGCTTGCTGATCAGGTCGCGAGGCACAGCCAGCTTGCCAACGTCATGGATGAGCGCAGCCCACTCGATGCGCTCCAACCGAGTTCCCTTGAACCCCATGTGTTGTGCGCACAGCACCGAGAATTCGGCGACCCGCTCCGTGTGGCCGCGGGTGTACAGATCCTTGGCTTCCAACGCCTTGACGAACCCCCGCAG
>CAZBXV010000068.1:0-7977 GCA_964496205.1 uncultured Acidimicrobiia bacterium | reverse complement strand
CTACCAGCGGAAACGTGCACGCCGGTTTCGTATCGGCATCCGACCCGAGCCGTCAACCCAGGCCCCGGTCGAGGACGTCGCAACTGAGAGGGCCGACGCCGCCGGCGCCCGGCCCGCACTCGAACAGGCCCTGTCCTCGCTCAACCCGGGCGACCGTTCCAGTCTGATCTTGCTCGCCGTCGAGGGGCTCTCCTATGAGGAAATCGGCGAGGCACTCGGCGTGCCCGTCGGGACCGTCAAGTCCCGTGTCAACCGAGCGAGGAAGAAGGTTCGTGAACAGCTCGGGGACACGCAACGAATACAGGATGAGGAGGAGCAGCAGTGGAGCGAGGAAGAAGGTTCGTGAACAGCTCGGGGACACGCAACGAATACAGGATGAGGAGGAGCAGCAGTGACTGAGCGCTACGACGACCATCGGATCGACGAGATGCTCCGTGGCCTCGCGGCCGAGACACGCCCCGCGACCGCCGAGGAGCTCGTCGAAGCGCGCCGCCCGCTCGCCCAGGCCATCCTCAACGAACAGCGCAGGGCCCGTTCCCGGCGCCGTCGCCACCCGGCGTGGACAATCGCTGTCGCCGCCGCTTTGATCCTGGCGGCGGTGAGTGCCGTTCAGCTCAGGAGGCCATCGCGCCTTGAGGCGGCGCTCGATCAGTACGCCGCGGTCGTGTCCCTCAGCGAACCCCTCATGCCGATCTCCGGTCAGTACGTCTTCCAGGAATCCCGGTACGAGAATCTGGGAGTCTTCAGCGGCGATATCGAGATTCCCTATCTCTGGACAGAGGAACGATCCGTCTGGATTGGCGCAGACCACACGATTGCGAAGCAGTGGACGACAACCGGACTGCGCTTCTTCACTCCTGACGCACAGCAAGCATTTGACGCCCTTGGCCCCGATGCCTACCCCCAAGTCGGGGAAACTCGGGTGTACACACAGCAGGTGGATTCGCCAGACGACTACCCGACGAATCCGGACGAACTGGAGCAGTATCTGCGAGAGCAGCTTCGTCTCGGAGGGCAGACCCTCCCAGAGAATGTCCGCCTCTTCAGTGACCTCGCCTCGCTTCTTTCGGACCCCCTGGCGTCGAGTCAGCTGCGTGCCGCGGCAGTACAGGTCATCGTCTCCGTTCGAGGCGTGAAACTCCTGGAACAGTCGGACTCGGGAATCGCCGTCGCCCTGGTGTTCGAGGATCCAACCCTCGAGAGCAGAATACGGGAAACGATCACTCTCGACCTCTCTCTCGCTCAGCTGACCCGGCACACCGAGGAGCTGATCGACGGCAATGAAGGACTGGGAATCCCCGCCGGAACCCTCATCGTGAACGAGCAGTTCGGCCCCATCACACTCACGACCGAAGGCCCACCGCCGAACAACCCGTAGGAGCTTCTCCACGATGACAGCAGCTTCGATCGGAGCCATCCATCAGAACGACGTGGTGGCGTGATGATCCAATTGCGCACTCCGCTGGCCACGGCCATGATCGTATCGGTCGCCGTGCTCGCTGCGTCCTGCACCCCAGCTCCGATGGACACAACGGTGGAGCCCGGCACACAACCCTCCACGACAACGATCACGGGGCCGACGTCCACCTTTTCCACAACAACATCGACGACAACCTCCCAGCCGACCGCACAGGTACCTGTAGTGACCGATCTCGCCGACTGGTCAATCGTGGCCGGGCCCGACGCTTCGCTCCTCGCTGCCTGGGTCTCGGACAGTGTCTTCTTGGCGAAGATGTCGACAGAGGTCGGGGAGGGATACCTCGTAGCGCCGCTTGGAGGTGAGGGCGTGGTTCGGAGTGTGCCGCCGGGTTGGATCGTCCAACAGGCTGCGGCTGTCGGCGACCGCGTGTTCGTGGTCATGGATGATGAGATCGAACAGGAATCGAAGCTGATCGAGGTGCTGCCGGACGGTGGCGAGAAGGCTCTCTACGAGTACTCAGGCAGCCCGATGTTTGCGAGCGAGATCGGGGTCTCGGGAGACAGCTTGTATTTCACGTCGCTTGATGACACAGACTCGATCTGTGTTCGACGTCTCGATCTCGCCAACGCTTCGCAGGCGGAGGACGTGGTGTGCGGCGAGCCTGGGCAGTCGATGTTCTGGCTGTCGATTGACGGACCCACCGTTTCGGTCGTCACGGGCTCACCCGACGCAAACGGCTGTGCCCAGGTGTCGGTCGTCGGCCCCGCTGGGAATCTCGACAACGTGACCGGCGATGCGTGCGTGTTCCAGGGAGCGGCAGGCGACACCACCGTCGTCTGGACGGTCCCGCCGGTCCCCGACAGCCAGGGCGGCGTTGACTACTTCGACGTCCCCGTCCGTGGATTGGTCGACGGCGAACCTGCCGATCTTGGACGTGGTGCGGCGGGCTCGGTCGTAGTGTGCGACAACGTGGCCTACTGGCTGAGACCACAGACAGACGGCACCGAGATACGGGCATGGCAGCCAGGGGACGAGATCAGCGTCATCTACCGATCACCGGACGAGGGACCAGGAAAACGGTACGCCACCAGCAAACCCCGGTGCGCGCCAGGCGGCGTATACATCCAGCGTGCAGGAGGACCGAACGACACGGCCACCGAGGTTCTCCTCGCTCCACCCGTCGACTGGACCGTCCAGATTCCCGAGCCGACGGTGGGACAACCCGATCCCGACACATACCTAGCCACAGTGTCGGCCCAATCCATTCTGTCGACGTGGGCTTCGACAAAGACTCCTCAGGAGCTTGTAGCGCTCGCCGAACAGGCATGTGCCGACCTGGACGCCTATGAACCCGCTGAAGACCGATACCAGTACATGATGGATCCGGCGACCGAGGCCGAGTGGATCCAACGTGCGGGGTTCTCAGACGCCACCCAGCTTTGGTTCTGGCGCCAGGCCGCCACGCTCACCATGTGCCCGCGCTACTACCAGTTCACGGTCGGCGAGTAGCAGCCATGTCCTCCGTTCTTGTCACGATCAACGACGCTCGGCGAGGTCAGGATTGACAAGAACGGGAGGGGCCCTACTTGGTTCGGAACCCGCCAAGCTCGTTGATCAGCACCCAGCTCACGACCGAACCGATCGTGATGTCGTCCGAGGCAACCGCCGCCGGTACGACGCCTGCCGAGCCTCGCTGTGCCTTCCCCAAGCGCGCTTCCCGCATCGCCTGGAACCGTGTCTGCCACAGGGCGAAGTTCGCCGGCCGCAGGTCGACCCACCCTTTCGCGGCCCAGCGCTCCATGTCCTCGTCGGACATGGGAATGACCGTCTCTCCGGCAGTCTCAGGGATCCTGATCCGGGGACCGCGCACAAGCGCGTCACCTTCCATCGTCAGGATCGGCAACCCGAGGGACGTGATCGTGTCCTGCAAGCCCGGCTGCTCCTTCAACAGACGTGTCGCCGCGGCTGCGATCTCAGCACCGGTGGCAGCGAGTACCGCAGGCAGCCTTCCATAGGTCAGCTTCAGCAACTCGGCTTCCCACAGCAGCTTCGACAACTCGGGCGGTCCGAGCTGCCCGAGCGCCACGCTGTGGGTGTCGGTCTTCTCCTCGAGCCGTTGGAGGCGAGCAAGCGCGTCCTGGCGCAGCACGCCCGCCCGGTAGCTCGGGTCGACAACGGCAGCGTCCATCGCCCCGATGACATCCCTGCCGGTCGTCGAACCGACGATCTCCTGGAAACAGATATCGGCGACCTCTTCAGCGGTCACGAACTCCATCTGCCTCAACGCCGTGATCGCCTCGAACTCGCCCTTGGTGAACACCCCGTTCTCACCGGTGGCGACCACAGGCAGTTGCAGTTCCGACCCTGCCTCGAAGACCCCCGGATCGATACGAACTTGAAGGCGCTCATCGAGCGGTTCGGTCATCGCCTCGTAGAGGCGAACGGGTTCGCCGCGCTCGGTGATCGTCCGGTAGCCGATGTCGCCGAAACCGACCATCGCCGCCGGTTTGATCTCCTTGACGATCGGGCCGCCGGCCGTGCGACCCATCAGGAACAACAGCCCCGTGTGTGCGAACGCCACCGACGCCTTCGTCATCAACTGCGCGGAAGGGCGATCCTCCGAGTGGGTGTAGGGGATGTTCAGCCCCATGCCGCCCGTCCCGGTCGTGCCGATCTTCAGATACAGCCTGGTGCCCACCTCCCGCATCGCCCGGTCGAGGATCATGGCGTGTCTGATGAGCTGTGGCACCGCCTGGGAGAGAATCAGACTCTCGACATCGTGAGCGACGACATCCACAGGCACCGACGAGTCCATCTGGAGCCTGTCGATGCTTCGTTTGGCGATCTTCGAGGTGGTGTAGACGTCCTGATAGCTGATGGCAGTCGCCGTGTTGATCGAGTCGACGATCACGTCGGGTCGGTATCGCTCGATCAGATGCGCGAGGCGCGACCGGTCATAGGCCTCGTCGATGGGACCCAGCAAGTCAGAGAAGATGCCCTCCCGGGCATCTTCGTCCTCCAACAGCTCCCTGCGCGAGGTCTGCGCAAACTCTTCTCTGGCGAAGACGTCACCCCACTCCCCCACGAACTCGGTCGCGGAATTCGGGAACAGCGCGCGGAGGTCGGCGCATGCCTGTTCGATGTCTCTCTCGTAGAGGGAAGCGATCACGATACGGTCCGGACGCAGATCGGTCGCGATGCGATGCGCGACCTGGAAGCCGACCAACCCGGCTCCCCCGAGAATCATGAACGTTCGGTCCTCCACGTGCACCTCCGCGTCGACGCTCTCTCGTCTCAGGCTACCCCGGTGCGGAATCTCCAAGCCCCCCTTCGTACGTGATCTCCCTGCTCATTCTCTGTTCTTGCGTGAGCTAGGTGGACATAGTGCACGGAACTCACGCAAGAACAGCTTGGGGAGAGCAAACTCACGCATGAACTGAGGGCGATGGCCCTCTGTTCTTGCGTGAGTTGGGTGGACATTGTGTACGGAACTCACGCAAGAACGGAAAGGGGGCGGGCCAATCCACGCAAGAACGAGGGGACGGTCGCCACCCTCTAGCCTTGAAGCATGAACGGTGCGCTCAACCCGACACAGCGGGCACACGACATCGATCGACTGAAGACGCAAACGTTCGACGTGCTCATCATCGGCGGAGGCATCACAGGAACAGGTGCAGCACTCGACGCCGCCGTCAGGGGTATGAAGGTCGGCCTGATCGAACAGCGCGACCTCGCCTCCGGAACCTCGAGCCGCTCGAGCAAACTGATCCACGGCGGCCTCCGATACCTCGAGCAGTTCGATTTCCGGCTGGTCCGTGAAGCCCTTCACGAGCGGGGTCTGCTCCTCCACCACATCGCCCCGCACCTCGTGCGACCGGTTTCGTTCCTGTACCCGCTCACCCATCGGGCATGGGAGCGCCTCTATGTGGGTACGGGCGTCACCTTGTACGACCTGTTCGCCCGAAGTGGCGTCAACCCGCTTCCCCATCACAACCAGCTCTCCCGAAAACAGGCCCTCGAGTTGTTCCCGTCGCTCCGCCGTGACAGCCTCGTCGGCGCTATCCGCTACTGGGACGCGGAAGAAGACGATGCCCGTTACGTGCTGACCGTGGCCCGCACTGCCAAGACCCACGGTGCAGCAATAGCCCCCAGCGTCGTGGCGACAGGCCTGGTACGGACAGACGACCGTGTCAACGGCGTCGAGGCGCGCTGTCTCGAAACCGGTGAGCGGTTCACGATCCGGTCGAGCGCGGTCCTCAACGCGACCGGCGTCTGGACCGACCATGTTCAGGATCTCGCCGGTCGAGGGAAGATCCATGTTCGAGCGTCCAAAGGGATCCACCTGGTGGTTCCGCGAGACAGGATCAACGGGCAGACGGGCGTGATCACCAAGACCGAGAAGAGCGTCCTGTTCGTCATCCCGTGGAGCCGGCATTGGATCATCGGCACCACCGACACCGACTGGAATCTCGACCTCGCCCACCCCGCGGCGTCGAGAACCGACATCGACTACCTGCTCGGCCACGTCAACAGGTTCGTCGATCCACCGATCACCCACGACAACGTGGAGGGCGTCTATGCCGGTCTTCGCCCGCTCCTGTTCGGCGAATCGGACTCCACCTCCAAACTCAGCCGGGAACACGCGGTCAGTGAGGTGGTACCCGGCCTCATCTCCGTCGCCGGTGGCAAGTTCACCACCTACCGGGTGATGGCGAAGGACGCGATCGACGCAGTCATCACCAGTCTCGGATCTGACTTCCCTCCATCTGCAACCGAGAACATCCCCCTCGTTGGCGCGCCGGGATTCCGTGATCTGTGGAGCCGTCGTGATGTGATCGCAACAAAGCATGCGATGTCGATCGACGCCCTCGAACACCTCCTGCACCGGTACGGCTCTCTGGTCGACGACATCTTCGACAGCATCGACATGGACCCGACACTCGGATCGGTGGTCTCGGGCGGCTACCTCGCTGCGGAGATCGCCTACGCGGCCTCGCACGAAGGCGCACTCCATCTCGACGATGTCCTCACCCGGCGCACGCGCATCTCCGTCGAGACCAAGGACCGCGGTACGGACATCGTCGTCGACGCTGCACGGATCGTGGGAACGGTGCTCGGCTGGGACGAGCACACGCGTGCCAGGGAGATCGCCTACTACCTGGCTCGAGTCGAGGCTGAGCGGGATTCTCAGCGCCAACCTGACGACCGGACCGCCGACGCGGTACGTGTCGGCGCTCCCGACATCCGCCGTCCGGTGTGAATAGGGCACTCGTGCTCGACTAGCATGCCCCCACCCGCGGGAAGGCACATCGAATGGCGCTTCGTTCACGAGTCACCGGTGTGGGCAGCTACGTCCCGCCCCGGGTGATCACCAATGACGATCTGTCGGAACTCATGGACACCTCCGACGAGTGGATCGTCCAGCGCACGGGCATCCGTGAGCGTCACTGGGTTGACGCAGACACCGGCACCTCCGATCTCGCTCTCGAGGCTTCGAAACAAGCCCTCGCGATGGCGGATGTGACTCCAGCCGATCTGGACATGATCTTCTTCGCAACACTGAGCCCGGACCACTACTTCCCTGGATCGGCAGTGTTTCTCCAGCGCAAGCTCGGCGTGCCAGGCATACCGGCGATCGATGTACGCCAGCAGTGCACCGGATTCATCTACGCGACATCGATGGCAGATCAGTACATCCGAACCGGCTCGGCCAAGAAGGTGTTGGTCGTCGGAGCGGAGATCCACTCCAAGGGGCTCGACATCAGCGATGAGGGACGCGATGTGTCTGTCCTGTTCGGCGACGGTGCAGGGGCCACCGTGATGGAAGCCGTCGACATCACCGATCCGTCGATCGAATCCCACATCTTCTCGACGCATCTCCATGCCGACGGATCGTTCGCTGAGGAGCTGTGGGTGCCTGCGCCGGGCATGGCCGTCGGAGAACAGATGATCACCTACGACATCATCGATCAGAAGCTCACGGTCCCGAAGATGAACGGCCGAAACGTCTACGTTCACGCCGTCAAGCGCATGCCTCAAGCCATCCAGGAGGCACTGCAGGCCAACGACACCGAAATCGACGACGTGGACCTCTTCGTGTTCCACCAGGCGAATCTGCGCATCAACGAAGCCGTCGCCCAGCGAATGGGCATTCCCGACGAGAAGGTGTTCAACACCATCGACCGTTTCGCGAACACAACCGCCGCCACGATCCCGATCGGCCTCCACGAAGCCGTGAAGGCGGGCAGACTCGAGCCTGGCATGCTCGTTGCATCCACCGCCTTCGGCAGCGGCTTCACGTGGGCGTCGATGTTGATTCGTTGGTAGGGGCGTCGTTCTACCGTTCTGGTGACGGTTGAGTCGGCTCGTCCGAGCGAAGCGTCACAAGAACGAGTTGACAGTCACTCAGAGTGGTCCCAAAATAAGGACGGGCTGGGCGAAACACGGCACGCGCAATGCCGTCTTGGGAGGCACATGATGAGTCGCGATCGCGGCGCTTCGCTGGTTGAGTTCGCGCTCGTGTTGCCACTCATCCTCATGATCATCCTCGGTCTCGT
>CAZBXV010000067.1:0-8276 GCA_964496205.1 uncultured Acidimicrobiia bacterium | reverse complement strand
GACACCGTTCATCGACCGCAGCCCGAACCGCTACTACAGCAAACGCGTGGTGCCCTTGTCGCTGATCGGCCTCTTGGTGGTGCAGGGCATCACTCTCACGTTGATCGGCGACACCCCGACGGTATCGGAAGACGGATCACACACCATCGGCGTGATCCAGACCGTTGGCAATCTGTTGATCCCTCTTGTGGGATTGATACTGCTGTTCCTGCTGGCCTACGCCTTCAAGGCGAAGCGGGCCAAGGCCATGATCTGGACCGCCGGCCTGACGGCCGTCCTGATGGTGGGCTTCACCGGTGTGGCACTGGGTCTGGCGCCCACGCCCGAGACCTCGGAGACGGAGGTCGCAACAACGTTGACCGCCCAGATCGCCGCGGGGCAGGATCTCTATTCGATCAACTGTGTCGAATGCCACGGCGAGGATGGCAAGGTGACCACGATCACCGGTGTGGAAGGCCTGGAGGGCAAGCAGATCTCGGCGATCAGCGGACACGACGTCCTGTACACGCTCGACGATCCGTCTCTGGCCGAGGTGATTGCCTACGGACGGCCGGACGCAGGCATGCCGCCGTTTGGAAAGGCGTACAACCCGGAGGGCCTCACCCAGAGCGAGATCGGCTACATGGTGACCTTCATGCGCTACACGTGGGATGACCGCTTCGAGGCGCCGCCCGTCAAGCCGCTCTACCCCGCGCTGGCCGAGGGCGAGGTGCCGTCCTATGACGTTCACATCAAGCCCATCGTGACGCGCTACTGCATCTCGTGCCATCGTGCCGGCAAGACGAACAACAACTACCTCATGTCCACCTACGAGGACATACTCACCACTGGGGACAACAAGGACAAGGATGTCGTCGCCGGTGATCCCAACAGCTATCTGCTCCAGGTGATCGAGGGACACGAGATCACCGATCCGAACGACCCGTCGAAGGTGCTGATCGGCACCATGCCGCCCAACAGCACGCTCAAGCCGGACGTCGTGGACGTCTTCAAGCGTTGGATCATGGCGGGCATGCCGCAGACTGCAGAAGAAGCCGCCGCGCTCTCCACCACCACGACGACCGGTGGGTCTACCACGACGACAACTGCCGCCGGCGGGTAGGCGCAGCAGAGCGAACCTCGGCGGACGCGCTCACCTCCAAGTCTGAGGCCACCTTTGCTCGCTGCCAACGGCCATGGGTCGTGGGTCCTGGTGTGACTGTTGACACGACCCCGTCTCCCTCCACCTGCGACAACCCAGTCGGTACACGGCGCCACCACCTTCTTGCCACCCGAAGAACCGCGTCGCCCCTACTCAGAACGCAGGACCAACCACACAGGACTGACGACTCGAGACTGAAGGCTCACGACCCGGAAGCTGCACTGACAAGCACTAGTCCCTCTGTCGGTACTTCGTTTGTGCCTCGCTCGACCACCGTTCGTGGTCGATACTCACGGTATGCCCACTCTCAGTAGTTATACAACCACTCGACGTGACCACTCGTCACGAGAAGAACACGGCGCCACAATCATCGAATTCGCCATCGTGTTTCCTCTCGTGATGCTGGTGGTTCTCGCAGTGATGGAGTTCGGCATCGGGTTCAAAGACTGGCTGTCGATTTCCCACTCCGCCAGGGAAGGCGTTCGCATCACCGCGGTGGCCGGCAACGATTCGTCGGCCGACATCGCTGCGCTGCGTGCCGTCGAGAAGGCGATGGTGCCCGGCAGCATGGATGATCTCATCAACGTCACGATCGGGAATCCCGACAACCCCGGCCAGAAGACGGTGTACACGTGGAATGGATCCAGCACATGCCATTGGAGCCCGTGCCCGGATCCCTCCTCACCCTTCTATTCGGTTCCGACCTGGGATCCCACGGTTCGCAAGATCTCGATTCCCACCAATCGTGTCGAGGTCACCATCTCTTTCAGACACGAGTGGGCGACCCGTCTGTTCACGACAGGCCCGGCCATCTGGACCAAGGCCGTGATCATGAACATCGAGCCGCAGGTGTTCTCATGATGCGCTTCTTGAAGCGTTCAGACCGTGGCGCGAGCACCATCGAGGCCGCGTTCTTGTTGCCAGTCATTCTCACCATCGCCCTTGGCGCAGCCGAGTTCGGGTTCGCGTTCGTCGACTGGCTCTCCGTTTCGAACGCGGCCCGGACCGGCGCACGCATTGGATCGGCTGCGGCGGTGTCCCCGTCTGCCGATTCGGTCGTGCTCGACGCTGTCGGTCAGGCACTGGGCGACATGGATTCTTCTCGAGTGCAGGCAGTGTGGATCTACAAGGCCGACGCATCAGGAGAGCCGGTCGACGCGGCATTGGGATGCGACATCGGGTCCGAGAGTCTCTGCACGACGAGCAACGTGTATGTCCCGGACGGGGCCGGCGGGTGGCAGTGCATGGCCACGAATGGATGCCCGTGGCCATCGACCATGCGAGACAACAAGCTTCCCAACCTGGATCAGCTGGGTGTCCGGATCGTGTTTCAACACGACTGGCTGACCAGCTTCATACCGCTACCCGGTGGGCCGTGGGCAGAAGAGGGTGTCTTCCAAATCGAGCCCGATCAAGGAGTCAAGTGGTGAAACGTTTCAATGACGAACACGGTGCCGTTCTCCCACTCGTCGGGTTCATGCTGGCCCTACTGCTCGGTGTGGCGGCCTTCGCCACCGATCTTGGCTGGTTCTACCTCACCGCGAATCGAGCTCAGAAGGCTGCCGACGCAGCGGCACTCGCGGGTGTCATCTACATGCCCGACGGGTTCTCCACCTCCGCGACCACAGCAGCCGTCGGCGTGGCGAGCTCAAACGGATTCGTCGATGGCGCCGATGGAGTTCACGTGACGGTGTCACGCGTGACCGACGAGCATGGTGCAGATCTTCCACACGAACTCGAGGTCTCGGTTGACGTCGAGGTTCCTACGTTCTTCCTGCGTGTCTTCGGCAAGGACACTCAGGAGATCACAAGGTCATCGACAGCCCAGTACCTCCCGCCACTGCCGATGGGGAGTCCCGGTTCCACCTTCGGGAATGATCCCAACAGCGATACCTGGGTCGGGTTCTGGGCCAACATCCACGGCACCTACACCGACACGAGGATGGGCGATGCCTTCTCCTCGTGGTGCCCCGACGGTTCGGGCAGCGGCTACGGATGCGCAGGGACTTCGAACCCTTCCTACCGCGACACAGGCTATGTGTACGCGGTCGACGTACCCGAAGGGACAAGCAAGTTCACCGTCTACGCCATGGACCTTGCGCTCCATCAGCAAACGGGAGACTTCGATCACAAACGTACCGGCGACGGAAACGACTGCAACGGGTGCACCGGTATGGGCCAGACGGTCATCGCAACCGTCTACTACCCCGATCCGACACCGCTCGATCTCTCCGACAACATCCCCGTCGAGAACTGCACGGTCATCAAGCATCCGGAGGGACCTGAGGACGAACACGCTGCGTACGTCTGGGAACCCATCTGCAATCTCGTCGATCCGGCAGCCGGGATCTATCCGCTCCAGATCAGGGTCGACACGCCCAAGATCCAGGACGACACGGGCCTCAACCGCTACTCGCTCAAGGTATCCGGCGTGGGCGAGACGCCTCGCCTGTACGCAATCGGGGACATGTCGATCTTCAACAACATCAGCGGGAGCACATCCGACTTCTACCTCGCGCAGGTCGACACGTCGTACCACGGGAAGACGTTCGTGGTCGAGCTCTACGATCCGGGCGATGCTGCGAGCAACGTGAGCAATATCATCTCGTTCCTGGGGCCTGACGGGAGCACCTGGACGGACGGATGCACCATCAGCACTCGCGACGAGGTCACCCAGGCGTGGAGCTCACTCCTCTCTCACTCAGCTGGCGATCCGTGCACGATCGATGCCACGAGACCGGCTCACGACTACAACGGCCAGTGGCTCCAGGTGAAGTTCCAACTCCCCGGCGACTACGTCGGAGGATGGTGGAAGGTCCACTACGACTACTCAGGAACAACCCAAGACACGACCACCTGGCGGGCCTACATGCTCGGCAACCCGATCCACCTGGTGCTCGGCAAGTAGAAGGTCCTCTGGAAGGCATTACCGGGGTTGGCAGCCACCCCTCTGTGTGGTATGTTCACCACTGTGAGTGGCAGTCTGCTCACAGTGGGCTGGAACCCAGGCACTTGCGCACAAAGGACATCTCATGCCTCTGTCCCAAAGGTCGAGTGACCGCGGTGCGGTCCTCGTCGAAGCGGCACTCGTCATGCCGATTCTGATCATGTTGGTACTCGGCATCTGGAGCGTCGGTCGCGCCTACAACATCTACCTCACCATGGACCACGCCGCGCGCGAGGCGGCCCGGTACGGTGCGGTGAACGCCGATGACGCGTCCTGGCTGGTAGAGGTCAAACAGAAGGCGATCGGAGAAGCAGCCCCCTCACTCGCCTTGGCAGGGGCCGACGTGTGCGTTGCACTCGTGGATGGAGCCGCCGATGCAACCGACTGCCTGGATGCGACCGATGACCCCCGCACCGAGAAGCGGGCGCAGGTGGTCATCACGAGACAGGTGCCTCTCGACTTCCTCTTCTTCCACTTCGACGCCACGCTCCACGCGCGTGCCGTGTCTCGTTGGGAGGCAGGCACTACATGACCCTGCGTCGCGACGAAGGCATCGCTGCCCTCTGGTTTGCGATCACACTCATGTTCGTCCTGGGCGTTGCCGCGCTGTCGGTCGACGCCGGCGGCTTCTTCTCGAGGGCCTACGACGAGCAGCGGGCAAGCGACTTCGCGTGCCTGTCGGGGGTGGTCGAATTGCCCGGCAGCGCTGCAGACGCGCGCAGTGTCGCCGCCGGCTACCTGGCCAGCAATCTCGACCTTCCACAGCCAGAAGCTTCGAATGGGTTCAGCAACACGAGCAACACATGGGATCTGCGTCCCTTCGGGAAGCCGTGGGTGTTCGAACTGGATCCGACCTGGGGCTCCTCCACCCAGATGCGCGTCCGTGTCACCAAGTACGAGGAAACCCACTTCGGCAAGGTCCTGGGCGCCGACCAGGTTCAGATCGACCAGACCGCCTACTGCGAGCTATTCGGAGCGGTCCCGGGCGGGATCTTCCCTGTCGGTGTGTCGAATGGATTCGCAGGTGGGAAGATCAAGTTCTCGGCCAGTGACTGCACGACCGAGTCGCCGTCCGGGCCAGGTCAGTGCGACTTCGTTGACTTCCCTCGATTCGACGACCCGATCGGAACATCTGCGGCGAGTTCCGCACCACAGCGCCTGTGGTCTCGAAAGAAAGCGGTCACCTGGTCACCTGGCCCCTGGACAACACCGGCCTATGGGAGTACTTGCTGCCGACCGCCGGCGGGGTCGAAGCCAGCTGTGATCCGACCAGATCAGAGTATTCGGCCGGTGGCCGGCCGGCGACGTTGCTGATCAGTCAGTGTCTGTCGGAGTACGTTAGCCACGGTGACACCGATCAGATCTTCTCCAAGGACATCCTGGAGTCTCCCAGATTCTCCTTTGTTCCCCAGTTCTGGTATACAGATTGGGGATCTGGCAACCATTTCCAACCCGTTCATGCGTACCGGCCCGTATACCTAGGAGGCGTCTGGTTCAATTGCAACGCGGGTAGTAGTTGTGATGGGACAACGGGTGTCGAGTTCTTCCCTGGGGAGGGCACCGACATCATGTGCGATGGCGACCTTCCGTCCTGCAACAAGAAGTCGAAGGTTCAAGCCCTGGCTCTGAAGCAGCTGTCAGGTTGGCTCTTGCCCGACAGCGCCGTGCCACCTGAAGCGTTCAGCGGTACCGGCGGGGAGCCGTGGCCCTTCACTGTCGAGTTGTTCAAGTAGCGTCTCCCGCCAACCACTACCCTCCCGCTCATGAAGACTCCTCCGCGTCTGCTGCCTGCGCTCGTCACACCGTTCACTCGCTCCGGTGAGATCGATCTCGACGCACACGCTCACAACCTTGCGTTCCTCGCCGATCAGGGTGTCAAGGGATTCCTCATCGCAGGGTCCACAGGCGAAGGGCCCTACCTCGATCCTGGTGAACGTCGGGCACTGACCGAAACCGCCAGAGCCATCTTCGGTGGACGCACCTTTCTCCTCGTCGGCATCGCGGCAGAGACGACTCGATCGGCGCACGCCCAGGCACTCGAAGCAGAACAGGGTGGCGCCGACGCAGTCTTGGCCATGACTCCGACCTCGCTCGCACGAGGAGACCACGAGGCGGTCCGGCGCTTCTACCTCGACCTCGCAGACGCATCGACCCTGCCCGTAATGGTCTACTCGGTGCCGCTCTACACCGCCTACGCCATCCCCAACCAGACCGTCCTCGACCTCGCGCAACATCCGAACATCGTCGGGATGAAGGATTCGGGCGGAGACGTCGCGCGTATGGCCGCCCTCGTCCAGGGAACAAGTGACTTCCACCTGTTCACGGGCGCCACCCGATCGATCACGTTCTGCCTCGCAGCCGGCGCCCACGGAGCGATCACCGCGTCCTCCAACTACCTGGCTCCAATGGTGTTGGACGTGATCGCCAAGGCCCGCCGCTCTCCGAGATCCGCTCTCGCCGCACAGGCCGAGCTGACAAGGATCGCCTCCGCCGTCGAGGCATACCGGGTGCCGGGCGTCAAGGCTGCAGGCGAGGTCGTCGGCCTTCGGGCCGGCTATCCGCGCGCTCCGCTCGAACGGCTTGCTGCACGCGATCGCAAGCGGATCGCCGCACTTATGAACCCCTAACTGCGAACCCAGGGCTCCCAGCCGTGCAAAACGCGCTCCTGAGCCCTGGGTTCGCAGAGAGTGCTTGCAATCGCAAGCACTCGGCCTGTTTTCTGCTAGCCTTTTCGGACAGAGAGAAAGGGATGCCATGGCATACAAGTTCCTCACCGAGGAGTGGGCGAAGGCAGTTACCGAAGGTCTCGCAGCCAGCGAACCATTCACCTCTTCGGCGGCTATGAGCCTGCAGTTCGTGGTCACGGATGCTCCCGAGGGTGAAGCCAAGTTCTACATGGACGCCACGGGCGACACGCCGATCCAAGCCATCGGCGAGATGGGCGAACCCGACGTCACTATCACCTCTACGTACGAAACCGCGGAAGCCATCTTCAAAGGTGACCTCAATACGCAAATGGCGTTCATGACCGGAAAGATCAAGGTCGCCGGCAACATGGCGAAGCTCATGACACAGCAGGCGGCTTTGGGTCACTACGCAACCGTCGTCTCCGGTATCGACGTCGAGTACTAGTGGTCCACCAGGCGACAGTATGAACGAATGATGGGCGGCCCGAGGGCCGCCCATCTGCACGTCGCAACAACGTTCTACAGCGTGATGCTGTGCAGGTCGTCGATCTTGGCCTTGACGGCAACCGATGCCTCGGCAACCGCGGCCATCTCAGCGTCCGTCAGTGGCAGCTCGACGATTTCCTCGACACCATTGGCGCCCAGCTTCGCTGGGACACCCAGGTACACATCGCTCACGCCATACTCGCCGCTCGTCCACGCGCACACCGGCATGACTTCACCGGTGTTGTTGATGACTGCCTTCACCATCTGTGCTGCCGCAGCGGAGGGAGCAAAGTAGGCGCTTCCGGTCTTCAGCAAACCGACGATTTCCGAGCCGCCCTTCCGAGTACGCTCGACGATCGCGTCGATCTGCTCCTGGGACAGAACCTCGGAGAGGGCCTTCCCTCCCACTTTCACCTGGGACGGCACGGGCACCATGGTCGGTCCGTGGCTGCCAAGGGTGAGTGCCTCGATGTCGAGCACGTCCACCCCTGTGACTTCCGACACGAAGTGCACGAAGCGTGCCGTGTCGAGCATTCCGGCCTGGCCCATCACTTTGTTGTGAGGAAGTCCCGAGACCTCTGCGGTGAGCGTCGTCATGTGGTCCAGCGGGTTCGTGACCACGATGATCGTCGCCTCCGGCGAGTACTTGATAATCTCCTCGACGACACCCTTGACGATCTTCGCGTTCACCTCGAGCAGGTCCATCCTGCTCATGCCAGGCTTGCGAGGAAGACCCGCTGTCACCACCACGACGTCGCTGTCGGCGGTGTCCTCGTAGTCATTGGTCCCTACGACCAGCGTCCGGTATCTTTCGATCGGGCGGGACTCGTTCATGTCGAGTGCCAGCCCCTGTGGAAGGCCCTCGACGACGTCGGTCATCACGACCTCATCGACGAGATCCATCTGCGCAATCCGCATCGCCGTCAGCGATCCGTACTTGCCTGCCCCAACTACCGTGACCTTGCTCATCTGCCAGCTCCTTGGCTCGCGACCTCTCAGCGAAGGCTAACGCAAT
>CAZBXV010000066.1:0-8555 GCA_964496205.1 uncultured Acidimicrobiia bacterium | reverse complement strand
GAGACTCGCGCCGTTGAAGGAGGTGTCGCTCCAGTAGGTGTCTTCTCGGTCGATCTCGCCCCAGGCGGCGACGTAGACATAGGGTTCGTCGTGCGTTCCGTCCCCCGGTGACACACCGTAGCTTGCTCGGCGATTGCCCGACCCCATCTCGAATGCAAGGTCGAAGTGCTCCGGCCACAGCTGGACACGACTCACATCGACGGCCCCCGGAGTTCGCCGCGCCTGTTCCAACACGGAGGCAGCGAAGCCGAACAGATCGCCGATTGCGTCGGCCGCTGCCGCATCGATGGCCATTTCCTTCTCTGGATTGGTCAGATCGAGCGGATCTCGAAAACCCTCGAACCAACGCTCTTCGTAGGGGATCCCGACGAAGGTTGCCGCAGACGACACACTTGAGATCGGGGAGGTGTGGGCTCGGGCCCCCTGCTGGAAGACGATGTGGTCACCCTCGATCCTGACCTGCCCGTCGTCACCGAAGAACGGCGTTCCGAACCCGCGGTGGGTGTAGCGAAGTCCGAGCTTGCCCGTTTCCCTGAAGCGCTTGGGGGCCAGCACGAAGTAGGCAAGCTGGTGGAGTGTGAGACGGGTGTTCTGGAACTCTTCAGGCAGGGGTCGAAGCCTCCGAAGATTGCCGAGCCAGTGATCTGTCGCGTAGGCGGTCAGGTTGGGGTGGGCGCTCACGAACTCTGTCCATGTGATCCCTTCTCCATCGATTGGTGTGACGATGATTCCGGTTGCGCTCGCCGGGTCGGTCGGGTCGTCGGCGAACCACTTCGGGTCGGTAGACGCCGGCGGCGACGGCTCCAACACTCGTGCCTCGTGGCCATCGGGAAGTATCGACGTCGCTTCTGCTCGAGCATTCCTCGGGGCATTCACGACGAAGCCTCCGGCCGGCGCCAGAAAGCGGCCAGCTGTCCGAATCCTGCTGCGAACCCGGCGAGCCCGACGATCAAGCCGATCCATCCGTCGACCGTGACGTGGAATGCCACATCGAGTGACAGAGATCCGGGGCCAAGCGTCGCCAAAGCCAATGCGGAAACCGCCAGCGTAACGACATACTCGTACCCCTCGTCGGGGCGATGGAATACGAAGAAACCAGCGAAGCGATGGATAGAACCGAAGGCGACGGTCATCGTCGCTATGACACCTGCGGCTGCGAACGGCGTGAGGAGTCCGGTGACCAGGCCGAGCCCGATTGCCAGTTCGGTGCCCGCAGACAGCCTTGCGTTGAGTCGAGCCCGGGGAAAGCCCTTGGACGCGAACCACTTTGTGGTTCCCTCCAGGCTTCGGGCATGGTTCACGCCGTGCGCCAGCATCACGGTGCCCAGCCACAGACGGAGGATGAGGAGAGCGAGGTCGGGAGCGCTCATGACCAGTTCCTTTCTCTTGCGTTCTGAAACACTGATATGTCCAGCTTTGTTCCCACGGTGCAAGAATGAACATGTGAATCCGATCCTCCAGATCGTGCTGTGGCTGCTTGGCACCGCCGCCCTGTTCTACGGACTCTCCCGGTTCCTTCGCTACGCAGGGAGGCGAGGCTGGGTGTACAACAAGCACAATCCGAGACCCAGGCACGTCGGCACGTTGGGCATACTCGAGGAGATCTACCAGCCCAGCATTCGCCACGTCATCGAGATGAGGGTCGAAGACAAGACGGAAGCCGAACAGGATGAATCGGGAGAACCTCCCGAGAAAGACCACCCATAGCGTTTGGGCCCCGCGTATAGTGGCCATCCTTCCGAGGAGAGGTACGGTCACATGAGGAAGCTCAGGTTGGTTCTCGTCGTCTTTTCGATGGTTGCGGCGATGGTGTATGCAGGATCGGCTGCAGCACCTGCGGCTTCGGTGGCACAGTCCGAGCATCAGCGCATCATCGATTTCTGGACACCCGAGCGGGTCGCACAAGCGGTACCGCGGGACTTCGTGTTCGACCCCGCCACGGGGCGCTTCGAACTCAAGAAGCCGGACAACCCGGGTCACGGCGGCGGTGGAGGCGGAGGCGGCGGCGGTGGGGGCACCGGCGATACCACGGGGTCCTCGTGGAACGGCGGCGGTGCGGTCGCTGGGACCACAGGCAAGGTCCTGTTCTCGATGGGAAGCTCCTACTACGTGTGTTCTGCCAGCGTCGTGAACGACACGGCAAATGACCGGTCCATCGTCTTGACAGCAGGCCACTGTGTGTACGACGAAGACAATGGGGCTTTCGCGACCAACTGGATGTTCATCCCCGACTACGACGCGACGCCTGTCCAGCTCGACACCACGGGATCATTCTGTGACCAGACGCTGTTTGGATGTTGGACTGCCGAATCGCTCGTGGTCGATGCCGGGTTCGCGAACGCCGGCGGCTTCAACACGCAGGCGACGCTGAACGATGTCGGATTCGCCGTGCTCGGGTTGGGTGGCTTCAAAGACGACACGCTGGTCGAGGAGGCCGTAGTGGCCCAGGACATTTCGTTTTCGGTCGGGACCCCGGCACAGGACACGTGGCTGTTCGGATACCCGGCTGCGAAGAAGTACAAGGGCACCGACCTCGTCTACTGCAAGGGACCGTTGGGCACCGACCCTCTCAACAACGATCTGACGTATCGGGTGGCCTGCGACATGACCGGCGGCTCATCCGGTGGGCCATGGTTCCAGGATTTCACCGAGAGCACTGGTACCGGGACCCTCATGTCTGTCAACTCGTACGGCTACAGCGGTGTCACCGCCATGCACGGCCCGATGTTCGGCGACTGGACCTCCACGGTCTACAACGAAGCGCTGAGCGCCGGCGGAGACACCATCGTTGACGTGACGGTGACCGCCCCCTAGCTACTACCCCAACGAGAGGCCCCGCCCTTTGTGGCGGGGCTTCTTCGCGCAACTTCAGCGCCGCAGGTAGGTGAGCACGGCCAGCACGCGCCGGTGATCGTCAGGTTCGGGAGGCAGATCCAGCCTCATGAAGATGGACGAGATGTGCTTTTCGATGGCACCGAGGCTGATCCCCAGCGCGTCGGCGATAGCCGAGTTGCTTCGTCCCTCGGCCATGGCTCCGAGCACGTCGAGTTCCCGTGACGTCAGGCGATTCAGAGCATCTTCGGTGCGTCGTCTTCTCACGAGCTGTGCCACCACCTCGGGATCGATCACGGCGCCCCCGTCGGCGACGTTGCGGACGGACTCGATGAAAACACCGACATCCGCAACCCTGTCCTTCAGCAAGTAGCCAATCGCGCGTGTGCCGGCGCCGATCAGGTCGGCTGCGTACTGCTCCTCGACGTACTGCGACAGCACGAGGAGTCCGACCTCCGGCCACGTTCGACGTATCTCGAGCGCAGCCTGCAGCCCTTCGTCGGTGAACGAGGGGGGCATCCTCACGTCGACGAGCGCGAGATCAGGCAGATGGTCGGCGACGGCTGTGAGGAGTTCCGCTGCGTCCCCGGCCGTTCCCACGACCTCGATCCCGGAGTCCTCGAGGAGGCTGCGCAACCCCTCGCGGAGCAGCACCGAGTCTTCGGCGATGACTACTCGCATGGCAGCTCCGCCCTGACGATCGTCGGCCCGCCCGGCGGACTCTCGACCTCGAGGGTCCCCCCGACGGCGCCGACGCGGTCCGCGAGTCCGCGCAAGCCGCTTCCAGTCGGATCGGCCCCGCCGACCCCGTTGTCGGCTACTCCGATCGCTACCCGCTCACCAGACCGATCCACCGTGATGCCGACGCGAGAAGCGCCCGAATGCTTGGCAGCGTTGGTGAGTGCCTCGGCGGCGACGAAGTAGGCGGCGGATTCGATTGGGGGAGGAAGGCGGCCTGCGAGGTTGTTCGTCACATCGACTGGGACTGGGGACTGCCCTGCAAGGGCCGACAGCGCGGCGTCGAGGCCACGATCGGTCAGAACGGCCGGATGGATGCCTCGAGCGAGATCTCTGAGCTCTGCCATGGCCAGTTTGGCGTGCTCGTGGGCTCGATCGATCAGCCGCATGGCTGCCTCCGGATCTGTGCTCATCTTCTCTTTGGCTTGACCGAGTTCCATCGCGAGCGCAACCAGGCGGGGCTGTGCCCCATCGTGAAGGTTGCGTTCGATCCGGCTCCGTTCGAACTCGGCCGCATCGAGTCCACGATCACGTGCGACGCGCAGATCGTGTACTTGGGCCTCCAACTCGACCTTCGTGTTCGGACCGAGAAGTCGAGTGGCAACAGCCCCGTGTAGACCGGCCATCGCACGAGCGATCCTCGGTATCAGCACGAGAAGAAGTGCCCCGATCACGGCGAACAGCAGTGCCTTGGGAAGTGAGTCGACAACGACCCACTGCCATTCGGTGGACACAAATGAGAACTGTCCCGAGGAGAAGAGGCGATACGTTACGGGCACAGCCAGCAGTGCGAGCGGGATCGCCAGCGAGATGGTCACGAGGCTGAACCACACGACACCCAACGGGAGCAACAGCATCAGGTAGATCGCTTCTCTCCACGTTGCGGGATCTGCGAGTCGCGTCGACCACCATCGGGACTCGCCCTGCTCGGCCCGCCGGGGAACGGGAACGGAGATGCCCAGACCCCACCCAAGGAATCGTCGCTCTCCATCCGCTCCCACTCGTACCGCTCCGAGAGTGAATCGGAGTATGGGGAGTCCGATCCACAGCACGGCGAGACTCAAACCGACCGCGAGCAGCACCCAGAGAACCGAGAACCAGAAGACGCCGATGGGCAGTGTTGCCAGCAGGTACAAGACGCGTCGCCGCGTGGGCGCTGTGTCAGCCTTCTGTCGGGTCAATGCAACCTCCTCCCCGCAACGTACGCCACGAGGTCGGGCGATGGCAATCCTGCCACCACCCCCTTCTACACGGGGGTTGTCCCCATGGTGCCAGGTCGTCGCTGTGCGGCGAAGGCGTTTCTACGGGGAGACCAGAGCAGCAGCGGGGAGGTAGCCCCCATAGGAAGGGCGGGGACTGCCGGCTGGTTGGGGCGCTTCTCGATCCGTACGTTCGCGTCACCGACTCGAAAGGACGCTGATGCGCACTTCACTCACCGGCCGGCTGGCTGCTGCAGCCACCCGTCACCCGTGGCGATTCGTTCTCGCTTGGCTGCTGTTGTTGACCATTGCAGGCTGGTCCGCCGTGCACGTCGGTGACGTTTTGAGCGACCAAAGCAACTTGGCGGTCGAGACCGAGTCGTCACGGGTCGCGGAGATCGTCCAGGCACACTTCGGCGTAGACCCGATTCGTGAGCTCGTCGTCGTCGAGTCCGCGCAGCTGAGTGTCGGCGATGAGGAGTTCTCGATGTACATGGCGGACCTTCAGGCTCAGCTGCACGACGCACGCACCGTGTCATCGGCCGTCTCGTACCTCGACGGAATTCCCGGGCTGACGTCCGAGGACGGCCACGCGGCGCTCATTTCAGTGGCGCTCGTCGGTGAAGCAAAGGACGCGGCAGTGAACGCCGGACCGGTCCTCGACCTGGTGCGTCGTGCCGACGGTGACCCGGACTTCTCCGTCACCACCTTGGGAGAGGGGAGTGTGAACGCCGAGTTCGAAGCGTTGGCCGGAGAGACCTTGATGAAGGGCGAGGCCGTTGGCCTTTCGATCGCGTTGGTCGTGCTTGTGCTCGTGTTCGGCGCGGTGGTCGCTGCCGGGATCCCACTGTTCCTTGCTCTTGCCTCGATCGTTGTGGCGGTGGGGGCGACGGCGCTGGTGGGGAGAGCTTTTGATCTCTCTTTCTTTGTCGTCAACATGATCACCATGATCGGCCTCGCGGTCGGTGTGGACTACTCGCTTTTCATCGTGCAGCGTTTCCGCGAGGAGCGGGCCAGGGGCCGTTCGATCGCCGAGGCCGTGGCCAGAGCAGGCGACACGGCGACTCGAGCGGTGGTCTTCTCGGGGATGACGGTGGTGATCGCACTCACCGGTCTTCTCTACATGCCCGAAACAACGATGAGAAGCATGGGGATAGGGGCGATTCTGGCCGTAGTCGCCGCGTTGGGGTCGGCGGTCACCTTGCTGCCGGCGATCCTGCGTCTGCTCGGAGACCGTGTCAATTGGCTGCGTGTTCCATTCACGTCCCGCACTCACCACAGTGAGGGCGGGGGCCGATTCTGGCAGTCTGTCACTCGCGCGGTCACGAGTCGGCCCGTGGTGGCCGGCGGGCTCGCGATCGGCCTCCTGCTGGCGTTGGCGATCCCCTACACGTCGATCTCGACCGGCAGCAACTTCGTCGCATCACTGCCTCCCGACAGCGACGCCCGTCACGCCTACGAAGTGCTCAGCCGCGAGTTCGACACCGGCGTGACTACCACCCCGATCGTCCTTCTCGGCTCGGATGGGGCCTCCGTAGAGGCGGTCGCCAAGAGCGTTGAGCAGAAGATCGCCGAGATCCCCGCGTTCGCCGATCTCCAGCTCCGAACCAACGGCGCCGTTGCAGTGATCGACGCAGTCATGAGGCCGGATCCATCGAGCGAAGCTGCGAGGAGCGCCGTGCTGGATCTTCGCAACGAGCTACTTCCAGCGTCGGTCGAAGGAACCGGGGTAGCCGCTCTCGTGGGTGGCGACACGGCAGCGACGATCGACTACGTGGACGTGCTCAATGCACGCACACCTGTCATCTTCGCCTTCGTGCTTGGCCTGAGCTTCATTCTTCTGATGATCGTGTTCCGATCCATCGTGGTGCCGCTCAAGGCGATAGCGATGAATCTGCTTTCTGTCGGTGCTGCGTACGGTCTCCTGGTTCTCGTGTTCCAGAAGGGGGTCGGGGCGGACCTGTTCGGATTCCATACGTCCGATGCGATAGAGGCGTGGGTGCCGTTGTTCCTGTTCACGGTTCTCTTTGGACTCTCGATGGACTACCACATCTTCCTGCTCAGTCGCATCAAGGAGCGCTTCGACGCCACAGGCGACAACACAGACTCCGTCGTCTTCGGACTCGGATCGACGGGAGCAATCATCACTGGTGCCGCACTCATCATGGTTGCCGTATTCGGTGGGTTCGCCGTGGGCGACCTGGTCATGTTTCAGCAGCTTGGATTCGGGCTGGCAGCCGCGGTGATTCTGGATGCGACCATCGTCCGTTCCGTACTGGTCCCCTCGGCTATGGAGCTCCTAGGCGCCCGAAACTGGTACCTCCCGAGGTGGCTCGAGTGGCTGCCGAGAGTGACTGTCGAAGGGCGCCAAACACCCGGGGAGGCAGTCGACCGGGGAGAGATTCGGCTCAGAGCGGGGTCGTCGGAGTGCTGAGGGGGTCTGTGTTCGCCAAAGGTGACTCCCTACCTGAATCGCTTCTCACCGGCCCGCACAGGAAGCGGCAGCACGTTCTCCGGTGGTGGAAGCGGGCAGGCGAACTCCTCGTCGTAGGCGCAGAGCGGGTTGTGGGCGAGGTTGAAGTCGACGATGGCGGTGCCGTCGTCGTGGATTACCACCGGCACGTACCGTCCTGCCTCGTACGTTTCGGCTCCCGAGGTGGTGTCGCGAATGGCGAGGAACGGCGTGTCGTCGCCCCCGTCGAGCACCGTTAGTGTGTAGGTGTGGCCGGCGAGGGACACGTCGACGGTGCCGATGAGGTGGTAGCGGCGTGGCGCTCCGTGCGAATGCACGACGTCGACTTTCCCGGTCGACGGATGAAACGGCACTCGCATGGACAATGTTGGGTCCTCAGGGAAGTAGCGAAGCCCGGTGAAGGAGGTTCGCTCTTCCTCGGTGAGTGGCGACGCGTAGCTCTCTGCGAAAAACCGATCCCGCTCGCGTCGGTGTTCGTGAAGTTCCTCGGAGGTCACAGTGTGGAGCGTAGTGAGCGAACTTGCCCGCGAGCCGGTCTGAAGACTCATGACTGACGACTGAGGACTGAGAACTGACGATTGTCCGCTGAACAGCTGAATCGCTGAACAGCCGTATAGCTGAATAGCAGACGACCGTCCCGCGGTACCATGCCTCTCTCATGGCTGATCATCTCGTTGAAGCACGCGCCCTCACGAAGAAGTTCGGGGAGTTCACCGCCGTGGATGCGGTCGACTTCACCGTTGCCCACGGTGAAGCGTTCGGGTTTCTCGGTCCGAATGGGGCAGGGAAGACGTCCACGATGCGGATGATCGGTGCCGTGTCACCGGTTTCCGGAGGCACGCTGAGTGTGCTCGGCATGGACCCTTCGACGCAGGGGCCGTCGATCCGAGCCCGGCTGGGTGTGGTTCCTCAAGAAGACAATCTCGACGCCGAGCTGTCGGTGTTCGAGAATCTGCTGATCTACGGTCGCTACTTCGATCTACCCCGATCGGTCATCACCGAGCGTGCAGATGAACTGCTGGATTTCACCCAGCTGACCGAACGCCGCGACTCTCAGGTCGAGAAGCTTTCCGGGGGGATGAAGCGGCGACTGACGATCGCCAGGGCCCTGATCAACCAGCCGGACGTGCTGCTCCTCGACGAACCGACCACCGGTCTCGATCCGCAGGCTCGCCACATTCTCTGGGATCGTCTCTACCGGCTCAAACAGCGAGGTGTGACGCTCATCATCACCACCCACTACATGGACGAGGCAGAGCAGCTGTGTGACCGGCTCGTCGTCATGGACAAGGCGAAGATCGTCGCTGAGGGAT
>CAZBXV010000065.1:0-9824 GCA_964496205.1 uncultured Acidimicrobiia bacterium | reverse complement strand
GCATGAACTGAGACGATCGTGAAGCGATTGGGTCTGTTGGCGCTCGTGATGTTGGTGGTTGGCTGCGCCTCTGCGCAGCCAACCACCACTTCGGACACCCTTCGCTAGGCTCTCTCCGGACAGGGAGAGATGACGTGGCCGGCAAACCCTCCAACGACGACCCGGCGGGTCCGCACTCGTTGTGGTCTGGGTTGCTCTCTCCCGGAGCCATGGAGACAACCCAGACGAGTAGCGGTCACTCCTCCCGGAGCGAGTCGATATCCACGCTGGAGTCCTCCTGATCGAAGTACTCCTCTTTCCCTGCCTTTGACAGCCTCTCGATCAGCGACCTCGCCCGTTCCCGCTCGATCGGATCGTCCGCCTCGACTCTCAACATCGCCTTGCGCCCCTCCCCCATCGCGAGCAACACCGCTGCGGCAGCATCGCGGGCGTACCTGTCTCTGTCATCGAGGGCGCCGCTCAATGCGTCGACACCGTCCGGCAGCTGGGACAGAGCCACCGCCGAGTTGTGGCGAACCCACCACGAGGAGTCAGTCAGGCAATGACGAAGGACCGGAACCGCCATGCGGTCGCCGGCCTCACCAAGAGCCTTGGCCGTCTGCGCGCGTACCTCCCAGGTGGAGTCGCGCATCGACTGGATCAGGTCCTGGATTCCCAACGGGGTACACACCGACCCCAACGCGGCAGCCGCCTTGATCCTCGTCTCTTTCTCCGGGTAGTCGAGCATGTCCAGAAGCACCCGTTCGGAGCGGTGGTCGCCGATCTTGCCCAATGCCCGAAGCACGAGTTCCGAGTGGCGGCCCGACCGCTCCACATACTCGTTCAGTAGCAGGACGGCGTCGGCACCGAACGATCCGAGGGAGTCGGCGATTCGATGAGCCGCCCAGCCATCCTCCTTGTCCAGCTGTGCGAGCACCGGCCGTACGGCCATCGGCTCCCCAATGCGCGCCAGGGCTGCGACCGCCTGGATACGCACCTCCGGAACCGGGTCACTCAGCACGAACATGAGCCGCGGAGCGGTCGCCGGGTCGGCCAACTCCGTCAGCGCCTCGGCTGCCCGGACCCGATCATCCTTGGATCGGGAATGGAGCGCCGCCAGGAACCGCCGCACCACACCGATCGATCCGGCCATCCGCAGCAGAAACGCTCGTTCCTCGCCCTGGAGAAAACGCAGATACTCGACCAGGACTTCTTGGAGCACCGGGTCGGACGCGTAGCGGCGGATCGAGCGGGGTATGGACCCCTTCTCGACCAGCAGTGTGCCCAGCAAGTCGACGTATCGTCCACGCCGCTCGGTGGCGAGCCTTCTCTCCCTCGTTCCCCGAACCTTGGTCCACGTGAACGAACCGACGAGCGCGATCAGGACAGCGGCCGTCAACACGGCGATCTTCACCAACCACGGTTCCATCACCTAGAGAATCGGAATCTGCCGACGTCACCTTGAGGACAACGCCCTACACTCGCCACATGCGGAAACTGCTCCTGGTCGCCGCCGTCGCTATCGGCTGGATCGTGATGCGTCGTCGCACTTCGGTCCCGGTCGGAACCTGGGAGCCGCTCGAACGGTCATGAGGGTCGCCATTCACCAGACGAGCCCGATCGCCGGCCGTTGCGCCGAAGTCCTTCTCGCAGATCGAAGTGTCGACATGCTCGGTGTGCTGGACGCCAAGCGTACGGGGCCGAAGATCACCACCGTCGAAGACCTCGGGGACTGGGATCTGCTGGTGTCAGATGCGGCCGACGCGGGACCCCTCGTAACACGGGCAACCCAAGCGGGCATCCCGCTCGTCATACGGGGTCCAGTCGGGCCCCCGATCACGATCCCGGTGCTGACCGAAGTGTCGCTCGAGACCATCGCCCGTGCGTTGGCTGCATCCAACGATCATCGACTCGTCGCAAGCACCATCCGCGGAGAACGGCGCAGAACAGGCACGCGGGTCCGGTTCCCCCCTCCTGTCGGAACCCTGTCGGCAACGGAGGGACCCGACGGCATGCTTCTCGCTCCCACACCCGGAGACTGGGGCGGGGCCATCGTTGATATGGCAACCGGAACCATCGGGATCGCCGACAACTTCGACTTCCTCGAGGCGATCGCACTTGCGTCCGGAGCGCTCCTCGTGGCAGCGATTCATCACGAACCCGGATTGATCGACATCCGGCATCACGCCGGTATGTACCTCGACATCGCGGACGCAGCCGGACTGGAGATCGCTAGGTTTCGACCGGGCCGGTAGGCGCATCGACGGTCTCGACGCTCGGACCTGGTTCAACCGCTGGAATCTCCTCCGTCGGTTCATCCTCGTCAAACGGATTCGCAGGCGGCGGTGTGTGCGTCTGCGGTGCACGAACGACTGGTGTCACTGCGGGAACGTTCAGTGTTTCCTCCAGAACCACGATCTCGACCCCACCGACCACATCCGAGATCAGGTTGTACATGACTGCCAGCAACGTGGTGAGTCCACTCATCACCGCCGCCCACACAAGACCCAGGAACACCACGACGCGCAGATACTGATCCCCTGATTTGAACAGTGTTGCGTTCTCGTCGATCAGCGAGATCTTCTTGAGGAAGTCCTCGATAGCGAGGGGAATGCCCGAGTTGTTCAGGACCGCCCACAGGATGACGACCGCCAGTACGAACATGAGGGCGAGCACGAAGTAGAGGACCAGCGACACTTTCATCACTGTCCATGGATCGAATTTGCGAACGATTCGGCGAACCCGGCGCACCGCCATACTCAGCTCCTCGCTTCAGGCGAGTGTACCGCCGCCGTGTACAACTGCCTGCGCATCGCTAGTCCTCTGGAGGCACCGGCGCGATCGCCGTCAGCTCGGTGTCCTTGGCGAGATTCATCACCTTCACGCCGCTCGCTTCCCGCTTCTGGCGGCTGATGGTCTTGGTTCCGAGACGAATCACCACGCCACCCGAGGACACTGCGAACACCTCGGACCCCGGGGAGATCGCCCTGCCTGCGACCAACATGCCGCGCACACGGGTCAGCTTCATCGACTTGACGCCGATGCCACCCCGTCGCTGCACGGGGAACTGCGACATCGCGACACGCTTTCCGTAGCCACCCGACGACACCAGCAACAGTTCTTCGCCGTCTTTGCTGGTCGCAGCCGAAATCACCTCGTCGCCTTCACGGAGTTTGATACCGCGAACTCCCTGAGTTGCCCGGCCCATCGGACGGAGGTCCCCTTCCGAGAACCGAATGCCCATCGCGTTCCGGGTGAACAGCAGCACATCGTCGGACCCGTCCGTCGTGCGGACCGCCACGACCTCGTCGTCGTCCTGGAGGTTGATCGCCACGAGCGTCGAATTGCGCGAGTCATAGTCCGAGAACGGGGTTTTCTTGATGAGACCCTTCTTCGTTGCCGTCACCAGGAACCGTGAGGTTTCGTAGTCGCGAGTGTCGATGACCGCCTCGATCCGTTCCTCCGGTTCCAGCGGCATCACCGACTGGCCCAGCACACCCTTGGAGGTCCGCTCTCGCCTCGGAATCTGATGTGCCTTGACGCGGTGTACCTTGCCCCGATTCGTGAAGAACAACAGATACGAGTGCGCGGTGGTGTGCACCAGGTGTGCGATCACGTCGTCCTCGCGGAGTGCAGCGCCCTGCACTCCCCTGCCGCCGCGGGCCTGCGCACGGTATGTGCGGGCAAGTACGGCCTTGACGTAGCCGTTGGCTGACACGGTGACGACCAGTTCCTCGTCGGCGATGAGGTCCTCCAGGGACAGCTCACCGTCGTCGGGGATGATGTGGCTTCGCCGATCGTCGCCGAACTTGTCCCGAACCTCGGTCAGGTCCTCGGCGATGATCGCCCGGCGGCGAGCCGGATCGGCCAGGATCGACTTCAGGTCGGCGATCGTGATCAACAGGGCGTCGTGTTCCTCGCGAACCTTGCTGGTTTCCAACGCAGTCAACCTGCGCAGCTGCATGTCGAGAATGTGGTTGGCTTGAATCTCTGACAGGTCGAAACGATCCATCAACGCCGCTCTCGCCACAGAGGTGTCCTCAGAGCCTCGGATGATCTCGATGACCTCGTCGATGTTGTCCAGGGCGATGAGCAGACCTTGGAGGATGTGGAGACGCTTCTCGGCCTCGTTCAACCGGTATCGGGTCCGGCGCTCGATCACGTCCATCTGATGATCGAGGTAGTGGCCGACCATTTCGGCAATGCTGAGCGTCCTCGGAACGCCGTCTACCAGCGCCACCGTGTTTACGCCGAACGTCTCCTGTAGCTGCGTCATCTTGAACAGCTGATTGAGCACGATCTGGGGAATGGCGTCTTTCTTCAGCTCGATCACGAGCCTGGTGCCCACGCGGTCGGAGCTCGCATTGCGCAGGTCGGCGATACCGGAGATCTTCTTGCTGTGCACGAGGTCGGCGATCTTCTCGAGGACCCGGTCGTGGGACACCTGGTATGGCAATTCGGTGACGATGATCGCCGTGCGCCCTTTCCGGATTTCTTCGATGTCGGTGACGGCACGCATCTTGACCGACCCACGGCCCGTCCGGAGCGCTTCCTTGATGCCTTTCGTGCCCACCAGATACCCGCCGGTCGGGAAATCGGGACCTTTCACGAACTGGAGGTAGTCGTCGATCGGCGCATCCGGCTTTTCCAGTGCAAACAGGCAGGCGTCGACGACCTCTCTCAGGTTGTACGGAGGGATGTTGGTCGCCATGCCGACCGCAATACCCTGCGAACCATTGACCAACAGGTTCGGGAAGCGTGCCGGCAGCACCGCCGGCTCGGTCATCTCGCCGGAGTAGTTCTCTTCGAAGTCGACTGTGTCCTCGCGTATCCCTTCCAGCAGCTTTGTCGCGAGGTGAGTGAGCCGACTCTCCGTGTACCGCATCGCGGCGGGCGGGTCATCGATCGTCCCAAAGTTGCCCTGCTTGTCGATGATTGGATACCGGCTGGAGAAATCCTGTCCCATCCGCACCAATGCGTCGTAGATCGCGTCGTTGCCATGCGGGTGGTAGTTGCCCATCACGTCGCCAACGACCTTCGAACACTTGCGGAATGTGGATGTCGGTCCCATGCCCGAATCGAACATCGAGTAGACGATTCGCCGCTGAACCGGTTTGAGGCCATCGCGGACATCCGGGAGTGCTCTGGATACGATCACCGACATCGCGTAGTCCAGGAATGACTTCTCGACCTCCTGGTTGATGTCGATCGAAGGGATCGTCACGTCGCTTCCGTCAACCATCGCTGCTCCTCACACGTCCAGGAAGCGGACGTCTTGTGCGTTCTCCTGGATGAACCGTTTGCGGGCGGACACGTCGTCGCCCATCAGCGCAGAGAACACCTCGTGGGCCAACGTGGCATCCTCCACATCGACCCTCAACAGGCTCCGCCGTTCGGGATCCATCGCCGTTTCCCACAACTCGGACGGGTTCATCTCGCCGAGACCCTTGAACCGTGCAACATCGATCCGCTTGTTGCCGATCTCCTCGCGGTAGGCCGCCAGTTCGGCGTCGCCGTCCAGATAGACGATGTTCTTGCCTTGCTTCACTCGGTACAGCGGCGGCTGGGCGAAGTACACGTAGCCGGCCTCGATCAAGGGGCGCATGTGTCTGAAGAAGAACGTCAGCAGCAGGGTGCGGATGTGGGCTCCGTCGACGTCGGCGTCGGTCAGCATGACGACCTTGTGGTAGCGGGCCTTCGACAAGTCGAACTCCTCGCCGATACCTGTTCCAATCGCCGTGATCAGCGCCTGGATCTCGGCGTTCTGGAGCGCCTTGGTGAGACGGGCCTTCTCGACGTTGATGATCTTGCCGCGGATCGGCAGGATCGCCTGGATTCGGGAATCCCTCCCCTGCTTGGCCGGACCTGCTGCCGAATCGCCCTCAACGATGAACAGCTCGGACTCCTCTGCATCTCGTGACGAACAGTCGGCGAGCTTGCCGGGCAGACTCCCCGACTCGAGCATGGACTTGCGCCGTGTCAGCTCCCGCGCCTTGCGGGCGGCCAGACGTGCACGAGCGGCCGTAATCGACTTCTCCGCGATGGCCCGCCCTTCCCCGGAGTGTCGCTCCAACCACTCCGGAAGCATCCTATTGAGGGTGCGCTCGACGTAGCCGCGGATCTCCGTGTTCCCCAGCTTGGTCTTTGTCTGCCCCTCGAACTGAGGCTGGCGGACCTTCACCGACACGATCGCCGTGAGCCCTTCTCGGACGTCTTCTCCTGACAGGTTCGGGTCCTTTTCCTTGAGGATTCCCTTGTCCCTCGCGAACTCGTTCAGTGCCCTGGTCAGCGCCTTGCGGAAGCCCTCCTCGTGGGTACCACCCTCATGTGTATTGATGTTGTTGGCGAAACTGAGGACAGTCTCCGTGTAGGAGTTCTTCATCCACTGGAGCGCTACCTCGACCTCGCCATCCTCTTCGGCGTCTTCGAAGTAGAGAATGTGCGGATGCACGGGCTCCTTGGAGGCGCCCAGATGCTTGACGAAGTCGATGAGCCCTCCTTTGTACTGGAAGGCCTGCTCGACGGGTTCGTCTCCACGTTCGTCCTTCAAGACGATCGTGACGCCCCTGTTGAGAAACGCCATCTCTCTCAAACGGGAGGAAACGGTTTGGAAGTTGAATGCGGTTGTTTCAGTGAAGGTCGCCGGAGACGGCCAGAACGTCGTGGTGGTTCCGGTCTTCCTCGATGCCTTTCCTTTCGTCACTGCGCCCGCCGGCACACCGAGGTGGAACGTCTGGGACCACAGGTAGCCATCACGCGCCACTTCGACGTCGAGACGATCTGAGAGGGCGTTCACAACGGAGACACCGACACCGTGCAGTCCACCGGACACCTGATAGGCACCAGATTCGAACTTGCCTCCGGCGTGGAGTGTGGTGAGTACCGTCGTCAAGGCCGACTGCTTCGTCTTGGGATGTCTGTCCACCGGAATGCCGCGACCGTTGTCCCGGACGCGCGCGCCGCCGTCGGCCAGAAGCGTGACCTCGATGCGGGTGCAGAACCCTGCCATCGCCTCATCGACGGAGTTGTCCACAACCTCCCACAACAGATGGTGGAGGCCACGGGGTCCTGTGGACCCGATATACATGCCCGGACGCCGCCGGACGGGATCGAGCCCTTCCAGAACCGTGATGTCTTTGGCGTCATAGCCATTCTCTACACGCTGAGTCACTCGGCTCCTTCACAAAACAACGGCTCCATGGCGCGGTCCACCGACCCTCGCCAGAGCCTGATTTACACGTATGTAAGTATAGCCCTCGACGGCCCCGAACCCAAGACCCATGACCGCGCAAAACACCAGCTAGATACGAACAATTCAGCTGCTCGGGCGCCGTGCCGGAGGTGTTCTCACCGACACCTCGACGACCGCTTCTTCACCGAATTCTCCTTGAAGGGAACGCAGGAGGTCTCCCACCGCGTAGCGGAGGAGTGTCGCAGCACCCTGTGGCGCTTCGACGGTGAGTATTCCTTCCCTCAGCATCGTCGGATGCGCGTGTTCAGCCCACGTAGGCCCGGCGATTTCCTCCCACCGATCACGGATAGAGAGGTAGACATCCATTTCTCCCATGCCCCACCGCTTGAGCACCGAATTGATGAGGTCGCCAATGTCCTCGAGACCGCTCATCGGATGCTCCCTTCGGACACGTCCCATCGTGCGCCGGTGACAGGAACGTCTTCCGCCCGTGCGGTGGTGATGAAGGTCTGGGCCGCCGGCAACGACGTTGCCAGCGCCTGGGTTCGCTCGACATCGAGTTCCGAGAAGACGTCGTCCAGAAGGAGGATCGGCGTCTCGCCCACCGCATCCGCAACCGCGTCGTGGGCCGCAAGACGCAGGCTGAGCACGAGCGACCGCTGCTCGCCCTGGCTGGCGGCAAGACGCGCCGGAAGACCATCGAGCATCACGACCGGATCGTCACGGTGTGGCCCTACGGTCGTTTGTCGTCTCTCCATGTCCTCACCATGGTGACTTTCCAAGGCGTCCTTCAGCAGGGCCCTCAGCTCCTCTGAGTCGATCTCCAGGAGTGTTCCTCCCCACTCGGATTCGTATTCGATGCCGACGAGGCTTTCCACCCCGGACAGCCTTCTGTAGATCGGATGCACTCGCCCGAGGAGCCGGCGAGCCGCTCGCCCCCTTCGTTCCATCAGTCTCGCACCCGCCTGTGACAGACGGTCATCCCACACCTGGAGCGTGAAACGATCGGGCCTGTACTTCTTCAGGAGCGCATTGCGCTGTTTGAGCGCTCGATCGAAGTCGCGCAGGTCCGCGGCGAATGCCGGCCACAACTGGAGTGCGGTCTCATCGAGGAAATCCCGCCTGTGAGCAGGGCCTCTCTTGACGATGTCCAAATCATCGGGAAGGAACGTGGACACACGCATGTGCTCCAGGAGCTCCGCGTTCCTCGATGGCTTGCGCCCGTTCAGGAGAATCCGACGCGACCCTCCAATCGCCATCTCGATTCGCGACACGCCCTGGGACCGAGATACCTCGCCCCTCACGATCGCGCCGGTCGCCCCCTGGTTCACCAGCAGCTCATCCGTTGCACCCCGGAACGAACGAACACGCGAGAGATAGGCAACCGCCTCCAGCAGGTTCGTCTTCCCGGATCCGTTGGGTCCGACCAAGACGTTGATCTCAGCTGATGGTTCGAACCGTAGACTCCGATACGAACGAAAGTCAGTCAGCTCGAGCCAATCGAGCCTCATTCAGATGCGGACCGGCATCAGGAGATAGAGGAAAGAATTGTCTCCCACACCCCTCAGTACCGCCGGTTTCAACCCGTCAGACACCTCGATCTGAACCTCGTCGGACGCGATCGCCGAGACACCCTCACTGAGATACTTCGGGTTGAAGGCGATGAGCACTTCCTCCGCGGTCCCTTCGAACTCACCCGGCAGATGCTCTACCTCGCCGCCTACGTCTTGGCGGGTCACTGTCATTTCGGCGCCGCCATCTCGCATCGTGATACGGACCGGTATGTGGTCCTCTGCAACCAGGGCAGCTCTCGAGAGAGCGTCCAGCAGCTGCTCCTTGCCGACGACGAGGTGATTCGGGTAGCTGTCCGGAAGCAGGGATCTGTAGTTCGGGAAGTTCCCTTCGATCAGCCTCAATGTCAGGCTTCCTCGAGTGGATCCGAAGACGATCTCGCGTGTTCCAACGAGCATCTGCATCTTCTTGTCGCCAACCGAACGTGTGAGCTCCTTGAGCCCCCTTGCCGGGACGAGCCCCGCCTCCGCGAGTGAGAAGCCCTCGAGTTCGCGAAGTGCAAGCCGGTAGGAATCGGTGGCCACGAGGCGGACACCCTCGTCGGTCGGCTCGAAAAGCACCCCCGTCAGTATCGGGCGAGCCCCGTCTGACGATGCCGCTACCGCCACCTGATTGATGGAGTTTCCGAGCAACTCCCCGTCCACGCCCTGCGAGCCCTCCAACCTCGGTTCGTCGAGCTCGGGATAGTCGGCGGTGGGCAGCTCGCGGAGACTGAATTTCGGACCACGGCCCGTGATCACCACCTCGGCGTCGGTTGCTTCGACTGTCACGGAGCCCGAGGGCAGCTTCCGGATGGCCTCGGTTGCCAGCCGACCCGGGACCACAACGCGTCCCTCTCTCTGAACATCGACATCGGCCGTTGTACGGACGGTCATCTCGAGGTCCGTACCGGTCACCCGAAGCTTGGATCCTATGGTCTCACAGAGCACGCCCTGGAGGATCGGCTGCGCAGGTCGGAGTCCCACGGCCCGGTTGGCTCGTGAGAAGACGTCAGCCAGCTCATCTCGTTCTGCACGTATCCGCACCTAGCTATCCCTTCTCTTTGTATCTATCAACGGTAGTAGTGGTAGTAGGCCTGGGG
>CAZBXV010000064.1:0-10044 GCA_964496205.1 uncultured Acidimicrobiia bacterium | reverse complement strand
CGCACGGCACTCCTTCCTTACGCAGTGGTGGTCTCGCGGCGTTCCGGACGGGACAAGTCGATCCCGAGAGATTCCGCCGTGCGGTACACGTCTTCTTCGAGGTCTCGAAGTTCGATCTCCTCACCTGCCGAGAGCATCTCGACGTTGAGGCAAAGGCTCTGCATCTCTTTGATCAGCACCTTGAACGACTCCGGGATTCCCGGTTCGGGGATGTTGTCGCCCTTGACGATCGCCTCGTAGACCTTGACTCGGCCGGCGACGTCGTCCGACTTGATCGTCAACAGCTCCTGTAGGGCGTAGGCGGCGCCGTAGGCTTCCAGCGCCCACACCTCCATCTCTCCGAAACGCTGGCCACCGAACTGTGCCTTACCTCCGAGCGGCTGCTGGGTGATCATCGAGTACGGGCCCGTGGACCTGGCGTGGATCTTGTCGTCGACGAGGTGGACGAGCTTCAACACGTAGATGTATCCGACCGTGATCGGCGTGTCGAACGGTTCACCGTCACGACCGTCGAACAGTGTTGCCTTGCCGGAGTCGTTGACGAGGGTGTCACCGTCGCGGTTCGGTCGAGCGTGGCTGATGACATCCGCGATCTCTCCCTCGCGTGCGCCGTCGAACACCGGTGTCGCCACCGTGGTCCAGGGGTCGGCGCCCTTTGCGGCAGGGCTGTCCGAGTCGAACGGCTCCCACCCTTGGGCGGCAGCCCAGCCGAGGTGCGTCTCCAACACCTGGCCGAGGTTCATTCGTGACGGCACGCCTAGTGGCGAGAGGATGATGTCGACCGGCGTGCCATCGGCGAGGAACGGCATGTCCTCGACGGGCAGCACCTTGGAGATCACGCCCTTGTTGCCATGACGACCGGCGAGCTTGTCACCGGCGGAGATCTTGCGCTGCTGAGCGACGTAGACGCGAACCATCTCGTTGACGCCCGGTTTCAGGTCGTAGCCCTCGGAGCGCCGCAGGATACGGACGCCGATCACCTTGCCGCTCTCACCGTGGGGAACACGCAGGGAGGTGTCGCGGACTTCACGAGCCTTCTCACCGAAAATGGCTCGGAGCAGCCGCTCTTCGGGGGTCAGTTCGGTCTCGCCTTTCGGGGTGACCTTGCCGACCAGGTAGTCGCCAGGACTGACCTCGGCACCGATGCGGATGATCCCCTCGTCGTCGAGATTGCGCAGCGATTCCTCGGCCACATTGGGGATGTCTCGGGTGATCTCCTCTGAGCCGAGTTTCGTGTCTCTCGCCCTGATCTCATGCTCCTCTATGTGGATCGAGGTGAGAATGTCTTCCTTGACCAGACGTTCGGAGATCACGATCGCGTCTTCGTAGTTGTGACCGCGCCACGGCATGAAAGCGACCAGCAGATTCCGACCGAGAGCCAGTTCGCCCCGGTCGGTCGAGTGTCCGTCGGCAAGCACCGAGCCAACCTCGACGTCGTCGCCGATAGAGACGATCGGCTTCTGGTTCATCGAGGTGCCCTGATTCGAGCGCTCGAACTTCTGCACCCGGTAGCTGTGCTTGGCGTTCTTCCTGGCTTCCTTGACGACGATCTCATCGCCCGTTACGTCCACGACCGTGCCCTTCACCTTCGAGATGACCATGTCGCCAGAGTCCTGAGCGACACGGCCCTCGATGCCGGTTCCGACGAGCGGTGCTTCCGGCCGCACCAACGGGACGGCCTGGCGCTGCATGTTCGAGCCCATCAGTGCGCGATTGGCGTCGTCGTGTTCGAGGAATGGGATGAGCGCCGTGGCGATCGACACGATCTGCTTCGGTGACACATCCATGTAGTCGATCTGTTCGGGAACCAGCGAGTCGACTTCGCCGGTTCCGCCAGGAAGCCGAACGAGTACTCGATCATTCACAAACGTTCCGTCAGCGTTGAGCGCAGCGTTGGCCTGTGCGATGACGAACCGCTCTTCCTCCGTCGCGGTCAGGTAGTCGATCTGGTCCGTCACCTTGCCGTCGGCCACCTTGCGGTACGGGGTCTCGATGAACCCGTACATGTTGACCTTCGCGTAGGTCGCAAGCGATCCAATCAAACCGATGTTGGGACCCTCCGGCGTCTCGATCGGGCACATGCGCCCGTAGTGAGAGGAGTGAACGTCCCGCACCTCGAACCCCGCCCTCTCTCGCGAGAGGCCTCCGGGGCCTAGCGCAGAGAGGCGGCGGCGGTGGGTCACACCGGCCAGCGGGTTCGGCTGATCCATGAACTGACTCAGTTGGCTGGAACCGAAGAACTCGTTGATCGCCGAGATGACAGGACGGATATTGATCAGGCTCTGCGGCGTGATCGCATCGGAGTCCTGGGTGGTCATGCGCTCACGCACGACCCGCTCGAGGCGAGTGAGGCCAACCCGAACCTGGTTCTGGATCAGCTCACCGACCGTACGCACACGCCGGTTGCCGAAGTGGTCGATGTCATCAACCCTGACCGGAATCTCGAGTCCCTCACGGGTCGTGAACGTGCTCTTCTCCTCGTGGAGAGCGACGAGGTATCCGATAGCATCGAGAATGTCGTCATCGGTGAGCAGGCCCATCTCTTCGGGGTTGTAGTCGTCGGGAATCGGCCGCGCGAACTTCTGGTTCATCTTGTAGCGTCCGACCTTTGTCAGGTCATACCGCTTGGGATTCTTGAACAGCGTCTGCAGCAAACCACGGGCCGACTCAACGGTGGTCGGTTCGCCCGGCCGCAGCTTCCGGTACAGATCGAGAAGCGCATCCTCACGATCTACTGTCGTGTCGCGCTCGAGGGTGATCTGAATCGATGGCGAGTCGGGGAACAGCGCGAGGATCTCTTCATCGGTCTCGGCGATTCCGAGGGCGCGCAGGAACGCAGTGACGTGCTGGCGACGCTTCCGGTCGACGCGCACGCCGATCGTTCCGCGCTTGTCGGTGTCGAACTCGAGCCATGCACCACGGCCTGGGATCATCTTGGTGCTATGGATCTCCCGGTCGGACGACTTGTCGATCGTGCGGTCGAAGTAGACACCCGGCGACCGTACGAGCTGACTGACGACGACTCGTTCGGTGCCGTTGATGATGAAGACACTCTTGTCGGTCATCATCGGGAAATCACCCAGGAAGACCTGCTGCTCCTTGATCTCACCGGTCTTCCGGTTGACGAACCGGGCGGTGACGAACAGGGGCTTCGAGTAGTGGGCGTCGCGTTCTTTGCACTCCTCGACGGATCGAGGGGCGTCACCGAATCGATGATCGGTGAGCTCCAACGCGAGCTCGCCCGTGAAGTCTTCGATCGGCGAGATGCCCTCGAAGATCTCCTTCAGTCCCTCATCGAGGAACCACTGGAAACTTTCGTACTGGAGGGCGAGAAGATTGGGGATCGGAAGGACTTCGGGGATCTTGGCAAAGGAAAGACGGGGGTTGACGCGCGAGGGCAAGTGACTCCTCCTTGAACCCTTGGCTGACTGCGAACGGCGAAAAGCCAGGTTAGCACACACCTATCCCGGCGGCAATCGAGATCTGACCGTCCGGTTCGCACCGGCGCCTTGTGCGAACAACATATCGTTTCGCTCGGGACAGGTCAAGGGTATGTCAAAGGGTGGGACGACATGGCCGTCCCACCCCGGAGTCTTGTACGCCCAGACGCTACTTCAGTTCGACAGATGCTCCGGCACTCTCGAGCTGCTCCTTGGCCTTCTCGGCCGACTCCTTGTCGACATGCTCGAGCACGGCGCCCGGAGCGTTGTCGACGAGCTCCTTGGCCTCCTTCAATCCGAGGCTGGTCAGCGCTCGGACCTCCTTGATGACCTGGATCTTCTTGTCGCCGACCGCAGACAGAACGACATCGAACTCGTCCTTCTCCTCCGCCGCCGCTGCTTCGGCGCCGGCCGGGGCAGCCATCGCCGCCATCGCGACGGGTGCTGCTGCGGTCACGTCGAACTTCTCCTCGAACGCGTCGAGGAACTCCTTCAGCTCGATCACGGTCATCTCTTCGAAGACCGCCAGGAGCTCTTCTGTCTTCATCTTTGCCATGGTCTACTCCTCAGACTTCTTCTTGGCTTTTGGCTTCGGCTTGGGCGTCTCCTCCACGGGTGTTTCCTCCGCGTCGGGCGTGGCATCGACCGCTTCGGCGACTTTCGTGGCCTCTTCGACCTTGGGCACCGTTGCTTCTTCAACGGGGGTCTCGGCCTCGACCTCTTCGGGTTCAGCCTCTGCCTCTGCCGCCTCTTCTGCTGCGACCTCACTCGCCTCAGGTGCCTCTTCGGCTACCGGTTCAGCTTCGGCCTCCGGCTTGACCTCCTCGGCTACCTCAGGCGTCTCCGCGACAGGCTCCGCCTCAGCTTCGGCGGGTGCCGGCTCTGTTTCCTTCTTCTCCAGCAGTTGAGAGAACATCGACGCGGCGTTGCGTGGCAGTGCCTGCAACAAACCGGCGAGTTTCGACATCGGTGCCTGGAAGCCACCGGCGATCCGGCCGAGCAGAACCTCTCGCGGCTGGATGTCGGCCAGCTCGGAGACCTTCTCAGGTGTCAGCACTTCACCCGAGAGCACGCCTGCCTTGATGATCAGGTGCTCATGCTCTTTCGCGAAGTCACGCAGAGCCTTTGCAACGGTCACGGCATCGGCGGCCGCGAACGCAAGCGCGGTCGGACCTGCCAGCACGTCGTGGAGCTGTTCGAGCCCTTCCTCGTCGGCTGCACGGCGTGCGAGCGACATCTTCACGATCTTGTACTCGCCCTCGGCCTTCCGCAGCTCGGCCCGAAGGGTCTGCTGCTCGGGAACCGTCAGGCCGCGGTACTCGGTGACGAACGTCGCCCTCGACTCTGCCAGTCGCTGTCGGATTTCTTCAACTGCCTGGACCTTCTCAGGTCGTGGCATTGCTCCTCCTCTATCGGTAAGGCTCCTCGCCGAATACGACGGGAGCCACAGGAGCAACGCCCTACGCAGGCCGGGAGTCATCCCGTTTGAACGCTGAGGTACCGGCGGTCTTCGGTCGAGGTTGGAGTTGTGGACGGCACGTTAGCACATGACGGATGACAGCCGACGCAGACGGCCTGCGATTGGAACCGTTCGCCGTCCGCTGCTGCTGTGAGCTGTCTTCGTTGGTGGGAACCGTCCCCTCCGGCGTCGAGCATCATCTCGACGCCACCTCCTCCAGCACTCGGGCTTCGCCCTCGCGAGGGGAGGACACACCGCCCCGCGGCTCGCACCAGCTCCCGGTCGCGCTCTGGCCGAATAGCCCAATAGCTGAATAGCAGCTCGCGCAGCGGGCTGCCCCTGGACAGGACTCACCTCATGTGGGACACTCTTCACAGGTTCGGGGTCTCCGTTCGGGTGCACTGCACCAAAGGGCGTGGACCAAGGGCAGTCCGAAATCGCTCCGGTGGGTAATGCAGCCCCTACCCTGCACCACCGTTGAGAGGTTCCGGGAAGGCGGCCGCCCATCGCCGCCGCCCAGGCTCCCCGCATGGAGCCAACGCCCCTCCGCTCGGGGGCCCCGATCCCCTTCTTCAATGAGGCACCGCTGTCGCGGTGCCTCAGATCTCTATGGGCTACCCCTATCGAGACATCGCGAGCAGATCGTCGATCGAGCCGGTGTCCACCTTGACCCCGGGTCCCATCGTCGATGAGATGGTCATGGTGCGGACGAACCGGCCCTTTGCCGATGCGGGCCTCGAACGCACGATCTCGCCGGTGAGCGCGGCGAGGTTCTCGACGAGAAGCCGGTTGTCGAACGACACCTTCCCGATGGGAGCATGAACGTTGCCGTATCGGTCATTTCGATACTCGATCTTGCCACCCTTGAATTCGGTGACGGCCTTTTCGACGTCGAGCGTTACGGTGCCTGCCTTCGGGTTCGGCATCAGACCACGAGGTCCGAGAATACGGCCGAGCTTCCCGACCTCGGCCATCATCGGGGGCGTCGCGATAGCGATGTCGAAGTCCAGTGCGCGGCCACCTTGGACCTCTTCAACGAGTTCCTTTCCTCCAACCAGATCGGCGCCGGCCGCTTCTGCTTCGCGCACCTTGTCCCCGTCAGCGAACACGGCGACCCGGACTGTTTTGCCGGTGCCATGTGGAAGCGCAACCGTGCCACGCATCAGCTGATCGGCTTTGCGAGGGTCGATTCCCAGACGGAACGCGGCCTCGACCGTCTCATCGAACTTGGCATAGGAAAACATCTTGACCAACTCGACCGCCTCGTCAGGCGAGTAGGCCGTCTGTTGGTCGTAGCGCAGGAGCGCCTGTGCGTAGTTCTTGCCGTGTTTCGGCATCATGTACCTCCGTGGTTCAAACGGCCCCGCGGGGCCTCCCATCATGCAGCCTCTCGGCTGCGTACCTTGTAATCGGTACCCGGTACTGAGTACCGGGTACCGAAGTCTGAGCAGAGCTCAGGCTTCTACTGTGATCCCCATCGAACGGGCGGTGCCCTCGATGATCTTCATCGCACCCTCGATGTCGACCGCGTTCAGGTCGGGCATCTTGGTCTCGGCGATCTGACGAACCTGATCCCGGGTCACCGACCCCACCTTTTCCGTGTGCGGGGTCGACGAGCCTTTCACGACCTTCGCTGCCTGCCTCAGCAGTACTGCGGCCGGGGGCGTCTTCGTAACGAACGTGAACGTTCGATCCTCGTAGATCGAGATCTCCACCGGGATGATCGTGCCGGTTTGGCTCTCGGTTTCGGCGTTGTAGGCCCGCACGAAGTCCATGATGTTGACTCCATGCTGACCAAGCGCCGGACCTACCGGCGGCGCAGGAGTCGCCTGACCTGCCGGAATCTGCAGCTTCAGGATTGCCGCCAGTTTCTTTCGTGCCATTTCCAGTTCCTCTGCTTACTGTTTCTGAATATCGCCGAATCCAAGTTCGACAGGGGTGTCCCGGCCGAAGATGTTGACCAGAACGGTGACCTTCTGCTGATCGACATCCATGTCCTCAATGACGCCGTTGAAGTCGGCGAACGGTCCCGTCACCACGCGTACGGTCTCCCCGATCTCCCACGCCGGCTTGAAACGAGGAGTCTTCTTCTTCGCCTCGACCTCTTGCACTCCGAGGAAACGCTCCACCTCTCGACGCGACAGCGGCGTCGGCTTCACTCCCGAGCCGACGAACCCGGTCACGCCAGGTGTGTTGCGCACGGCATACCAGGATGCGTCGTCGAGGTACATGCGAACCAGCAGGTATCCGGGAAACACCTTCTTTGGCACAGTGACCTTGCGGCCGGCCTTGAACTCGACGACATCCTCCATCGGGATCACGACTTCGAAAATCCGATCCTCGATGTGCATCGAACGGGCACGCGACTCCAGGTTCGCCTTGACCTTGTTCTCATACCCCGAGTACGAGTGGACGACATACCAGTCGCCCGGCAGATCGTAGGGGCTGATTGGACGCTCTTCGACGGTCTCTGTCATTTGCCCCCCAGGAAGAAGAGGACACCATCCTTGAAGAAGATATCCAAGGCAAAGATGTAGATGGTCAGGGCCGCGGAAGTGATCACGGTGACTGCCGTGAACGCGATCAGCTGTTCGCGTGACGGCCACGATACCCGCTTGAGCTCTGCGCGCACCTCGCGCATGAACCGCCTCAAGCGCTGCATCAGTGGCACTCGTTCACCGCCCTGTGAGGGCCGGCGTTTGCGAGGCTGCTGTTTCCTCTGTTGCTTCAGTCGTCGGTCCTCACGGTCTTGAAGCCGACGCATCTCTCGATTCATACTTTTTCTACCTCTCGGCAGGGGTGGAGGGACTCGAACCCCCAACCTCCGGTTTTGGAGACCGGCGCTCTAACCAACTTCGAGCTACACCCCTAGGGGTTCGGGACGGACAGAGATTATACGTTCACCCGAATCGGGGTGTAAAACCCCGCTCAGCTCACGAGCCGGCGTCGCCCCCATACTGCCACAGCAACGCTCGCTACAACGACAGCCACCAGGACTCGAATCCGACCGTCTCTCGTTCGTGATGGAAGCGGCCGATCGAGCACCGCCATCACTCGGGTCACGAACCACGTGGGAGCTGTGGCCTGCTCGGCCCGGTACTCACTGAAGGCTCTCCGAAGTGTTCTGTACCCCGCCGCCTCGGCCTGACAGGTTAGACACTGTTCGAGATGAGCGGCGTCCCGATCATTGAGCGGCACGTCCACGAGCACGTGGCCTGGCAGGAGAAACCGAACCTTGCGACACCGAAGACCGGTCACATCTCCTCCTTCAGATATCCTCGAAGTTTCACATGGGCCCTGTGCAGCCGGACCTTCGCTGCCGTGATAGAGATTCCGAGAGTCTCTGCGATCTCTCCGTGTGTCCACCCCTCGACGTCCTTGAGTACCACGAGTGTCCGATGCGTTTCCGGGAGCCGTGCGAGCGCGCTGCGAAGCGCATCTCGAAGCAGTGCGTTTTCGCCGGCACGTTCAGGTGTCAAGACTCCGGCGTCTGCGATGTCTCCGACCTCGTCGAGTGGATCCGCCGACCGTCTTTTCGAACGCGATTTCAGCGTCCACGCCGTGTTCACGGTGATTCGATGCACCCACGTGGTGAACGCAGCCTCCCCCCTGAAGTTGGGGAGCGCCCGCCATGCCCTGATCATTGCTTCCTGCGCCACATCTGCCGCCATGTCTCGATCACCAACCAACCGGAGCGCCAATCCGAACACCTCGTGCTGGTGGAGCTGTACAAGTCGCCCAAAGGCATCGACGTCACCGTTCTTGGCGGCGTCTACCAGTGCGCTGGTTTCGTTGCCTTCGACACCCGGCGTCGTCATCGGGTTACCGTCACTTCGGCTGTCGCGTTCGTTTCTCCACGCGACGCCAGCGCGAGCGCCAGCCGTGCTTCCTGTTCGTCGACTTCGTCGACGCTGCCCTGGACGGCGGCCGAGTCCGCCGGTCTGAGTGGGGATCGGAACCGAAACCGTCCGCGTTTCAGGGGAGCGTCTCCCCTTCCGTAGCGTGCTGCGGACTGCATGATCCATGCAGCCGAAAGCAGCCCGTGGACGATCACTCCATTCAGTCCGGCGGCGATGGCGCTCTGATGATCCCAGTGGATCGGATTCCAGTCATGCGATGCGGCAGCGTACTTGACGAGATCTTCCCGGCTGGCGGACTTCGCCAGAGGTGCGATCGCACCCGACGCGGGAAGATCGAGTGGCAATGGAGTCTCGTTTGGGCCCCGACCATCCACCGCAGGTTCTCCTGCGTCCTCACCTGGCTCGCCCATCTCCCCGGTCGCGATGAACAGAGAGGTGCCCTCGACGAGCGGCGACCCGTCCCCGACCGTCAAGCCAAATGTGATGAAGGCGGACCCCGAGCGCAGGCGTATGCGCTGGACGGTGCCTGTCACCTCCACGGTCCGGCCGATGTCGAGAGGCCGATGCCACTCATAGGTCTGCTCGCCGTGGAGCACTGTGCGGACCTCCCGAGATACGAGTGGGTCCGAAAGAAACAGAGGGGCGACAGCGAACAGGAGCGCCGAGGCGAACGAGGGCGGTGCCACGCCCCGCCAGCGATCATGGTTGTCGCCGGTCGCGCCGATGTACTCGGCTACTTGCCCGTGAATGATGTTCACGCGCACCGGGCCGAAGACCCTGCCCGCCAATCCATCCAGGTCCATCGCTCCTCCCTCCCACGCGTCGTCGGGGTGGGCATTGCCCACCCCGACCAGGGAACCCCTCGTCTCCACCCGTTGGAGTCGTCACGATAGTAGCCGGGGGCCGCACGTGCTTCACGGGCGACCCGTCTCCTCCCCAAGCGAAGCCTCAGGGTTGAGTGTTGGAGAGGTGGACTCGACCGAAGGAAGCGTCCGGAGGGGACGGTGCCCACCAACCTGGGTCCGCTCCGTTCCCTCTCGACTACCGATAGCCTCGAGCTACCGCGTCTCCCTGTGCACGGTGTGTGTCCGGCACCACGCGCAGTACTTCTTCAGCTCGAGCCGGTCTTTCGTGTTTCGCTTGTTCTTCGTTGTCACATAGTTGCGTCGCTTGCACTCCGTGCAGGCGAGCGTGATCGGAGGACGTTTGTCGGATGCCATGTGTTCCTGCCTATTTGATGACTTTGGTGACGGTGCCGGCGCCGACGGTGCGGCCGCCTTCACGA
>CAZBXV010000063.1:0-10254 GCA_964496205.1 uncultured Acidimicrobiia bacterium | reverse complement strand
GGTTGGTGAGGGTTTCTGCCCATGCGGTGGGGTTGCCGGGTGGTGCGGTGAGGCCGGCGCCTTGGGTGCCGAGGGTTTCGGCGAGGCCGCCGTGGTTGGAGACGATCATGGGGAGGCCGGCGGCGAATGCTTCGAGTTGGACCATCGGCTGCCCCTCGTACCAGATGGAGGGGATGGCGATGGCGCGTGAGGTGAGCATGAGGTGTTGGACGTCTGTGGGGGAGAGGCTTCCGGCGAACTGGACTCTGTTGGGTGCGGCGGCTTCGAGTTCGGTGCGGAGGGGGCCGTCGCCGATGACGACGAGTTCGAGGTCTTTGGGGGCCGATTTCCAGGCGTCGAGGAGGACATCGACGCCCTTCTCGATGGAGAGGCGCCCGACGAACAGGACCCGGTTGGATTGTGACGGGGGTGCCGGTCGTTCGCCCGGATCGGGTGCGAAGTTTGGTTTGATGCGGAGTTTGTGTTCGGGGAATCCGGCGGCGATGAAACGTTGTCTGGCGAACTCGGTGAGTACGAGGAACACGTCGACGTCTCGTTCCCAGGTCTTCAGCATGCGGTGGAATCCGATCGTGGTTGCCGCCGCTGCCGATGTCACCAGCGAGTCTCGATAGCAGCGATGTGCGACGCCCCGCCATGGGTGCGTGCCGACGCAGTCTTCGCACGGTGCCCCGTCTCGGAACAACTGCGCGTTGACGCACATGAGCCGGTAGTTGTGCAGGGTCATCACCACCGGAATCTTTGCACGATGCAGAGTTCGTACCACCGCAGGAGACAGCGAATACCACGTGTTGTGCACATGGGCCACATCCGGACGAACCCGATCAGCGTGCCTGGCGAGTGCGCGTGCCGCGGTCATGTTCCAGGTGGAGATCGCCAACGCACGCATCGCCTCGGGATCACTCGAAGGATTCTGCACCAGATGCTGCACGACCTCATGACCAGCCGACCGCATCAACCCGGCCTCGGCAGCCACCACCGAATCCTCACCACCCCGCTCCCGATACCGGTTATGCACCTGCAAGATGCGCACTGGCTTCTCCTGGCTCAGGTGGCGGCCGAGCCAAGGATGTCCCTCATCGAACCCTCGGATCGAGTCATCTCGGACCGCAATGGTGCCCGGTTGTAGACGTAGCCGGCGATGGGCACGTCAATGAGTTCCAACCTGCCTCGTACATCTTCGGTCACCGACGGGGACCCTCCGTGCGGTACGACGACCACGGCGACGTCCGCGTAGCGCGCCAGGACGCTGGTGTATGCGACGTTGAGGATCGGGGGGCAATCGACGAGCACGAGATCGTAGGCGTTGCCGATGCGTTCGAAGAACGCCTTCGTCGTTGTTGATCGGAAGAAGTTTGGTGCATCGATCTTGGCGGTGCCCCGACTCAGGAGATCGAAGTGCACGCCCTTGCCGACCTCGACCCGCTGGACAACCGACGGGAATTTGGTGCCGTTCTCGATGAAATCGGTGAGTCCTGGCTTCAGCTTGGGATCGAAACCGGCGAGGGCGGTGAGCTGCTGGTCGCCGAAGTCGGCATCGATGGCCAGCACTTTCTTCCCTCGACCGGCCGCGGCGTAGGCAAGGTTGCCGCACACAGTTGTCTTGCCGTCACCGACGGTTGCCGAGATGACGATCACCGTCTTCGGTGGCTGCTTGCTCTCATCGGAGCTGTCTGTGGTTCCACCTCGACCTGCCAGCTGGAGTTCGAGACCCGTGATGCCGAATCGGAATGCTTCCGCTGCCGCCGAACTACGCGCATCCCGGACCGGCACGGCGGAGTCGATGTTCTCGTCCCGGAAATTGGGCACTTCTGCGAGGAGGCGAGCCCCGAGGATTTGCTCCGGTTGGAATCGCTGATCGAAGCCTTGCCGGCGGAGCGCGAGGAGGTAGGGGATGCCGGCTGCGGCAAGTCCGCCGAGCACAAGAGCAACCGCCAGGTCCCGTCCCGCGGACCCGCCGGTCTCGGCTGCAGCGATCGCGGGTGAGGGCAGACTGACGCCGCCGGAAGCCAGCTCGGCATCGACTGCGATCTCGTCGCGGCGTTCCGAGAGCGTCGATCGGCGATCGATCGCGCTTGCCTGTTCACGGACAAGGGCGGTGACCTCGGGCTGCTGACTGCTGATGGACGAGATCACCTGCATCGTTTGGAACTGGGTGACGAGGCTCGCGAGCTCCGTAGTTTCCTCTTCCGTGATCGTTCCGGCCCGTTGCTTGGCGAGCAGGGAGCTGAAGAGTCCTCGAGCCGAGTCGAACTGAGCGTCGAGGTCGGTATTGCCGGAGACCGGGGATCGGAGTTCGTTGAGCTGTTCCTCGATGGAGGCGAGTTGGTCGTCGATGGAGGCGATGGCCGAGTCGAGCTGGTCAAGCGCCGACTGTGCATTCTCCAGCGACTGGCCGCGGCGGACTTCTTGATACGCGGTGACGATCGCGTTTGCTCCAGCGATGGCCGTGTCGCTGTTGGCGGCAAAGAATCCCACGACAACTGCATTCGAGGTTGTGTCCGACTGGACGTACTCACCTTCCAGGATGGCATCGGCCGTGAGTGACGGGTCGGTGCTCTGTGCGATCTCCGCCGCCCGGTCGGCAACGGTCGTCGAGGAGATGACAGCGACCTGGTCGGTGATGTAGCGCTGCGGGGATACACCCGAGAGGCTTTGGAAGAGGGAGGATGAGCGGGGGTCTTCGATCACGAGCGTTGCCGATGCGTAGAACTGGGGTGATTGCTGTGTCGTGTAGAGCAGGCCCGCGACGGCGAATACGACCAAGATGGCGAGCGCGAGCCAGCGGTAGTGCCAGATTGCACCGAAGACGGTTGGCTCGTTGGATTGGTTCACAAAGCCTCACTCTCAGTGGCACCACACAGTAGCCGCGAACTGGCAGTCTGTCGTCCTCGAGATGGCACCGGAGGAGGTCTGGAGCTACTCGTAGGCGATGGGCGCGCTCCGCAGATACTCGGTCGATCGTTGGGTCCGCTCGAGGTGTTCGTAGGCCCGTCGAACCTGTGCTTCGGTGAGATCCAGCACCGAAGAAGCCTCACTCGCCGACACGTGGTGGTCGAGTGCCCACCAGATGAGATCCATGGTGTCGAACGGCATTCTGAAGAAGAACTCCTCTTGGGATACCGGGGCGCTGTACGTATCGGTTGTCGGGGTCGCAGCTCGGATCTCCTCCGGGATCCCCAGGTAGTTGGCGAGCTGGAACACCTGCGTCTTGTAGAGATGCCGGATGGGGGCGATGTCGTATCCGCCGTCTCCCCATCGAACGAAAAAACCCTGACCGTGCTCGTTGCGGTTGGGTGTTCCAACGACGGCGTAGTTACGTGCCTCCGCGTGGTGATAGAGCATGGCCATGCGTGCGCGCTGTTTGAAGTTTGTCGATGCGACGATCTCGAGATACTCCGAAGGATCGAGTCGTTTCGTCTTTTCCTCACCATCGGGAGTGATGACCGTGACGTGGAAGATGCTCAAGGTGTCGGAGTCGAGTGCGTTCCCCGGCAGGCCGATCTTCATTCGGTAGGCGGGCCCGTATTCGGGGAAGATCCTGCGAACGGCATCGTCCCGCCGCCGATAGCATCCGAACGCTTCGAGTGTCGAGGTCAAATCCTCGAGGACCGTCGCGACGCCGAGTTGCTGGGCGAGGAGACGAGGCCGGCTCGTGCTCTCGTTCGATGACTCCCGTTCTGGCATGAGCACTCCGAGGACGCGATCGGAGCCGAGTGCTCGAACGGCGAGTGCGAGAACAACAGATGAGTCGATTCCTCCGCTGATGCCGACGACGGCTCCTGTGCGGCGGAGGGTTCTTCCAATGTCATGTCGCAGCCGCCTCGCGAGGTCATCGGCTACCACCGCGACGTCGAGATAGAGGACGTCCCTGTTGAATGCCATCACATACTCCTCCGGTCGACGTTCTTGTCCAGTGTGGTGGGTTCGGCAGCGGGGAGGCGGGATCCTGTCACGAAGAAGTCGTGGAGGAGTTGCATCGACAGGATGAAGACGACTCCCATGGCTTCGCGCTCGGAGAGCGGTGTTGCGCTCTTACCTTTTCGTGCGAGACGGTGAACGGCATCCGCGTCGAAGTAGCCGTTTGCGGTGATTGATTTCGGTGAGAGCAGATCGGATACGTAGCTCGGTTCAGTTTCGCCGAAGAAGACCGACTCGATCGGGGCGCGATAGGGCTGTTTCGTCCGGTTGGCCGTCGAGGCCGGGAGGAGGTCACGAGCCATTCGCTTGACGAGGTACTTCTCGTTGAGGCCCAGCATCTTGAACCGCTCCGGCAGCTTGCCAGCGAACTCGATGACCCGATGATCCAGGAAGGGAAACCTCCCTTCAACCGAGTGTGCCATCGACATCCGGTCGCCTTGGGAGGAGAGCAAGTACTCCGGCATGAATACGAGTGACTCCAGGTATTGGGCTTGCGCAAGGGGGCCCCAATCCCGATACGAGGGATGCGATTCGAGCCGGTCGACGAGGTGCGCTCGAGGGTCGTGTGATTGTACGATCTCACGGAGGTCGGGTGCCAGGAGCCGTGTCAGGTGCCCCGTGTTCTCCCATCTCAAAATGTGGGAGTAGTCGAGTCGGTCCGTTTCGGTGAGGTGCCTACCGAAGAACGTTCTGAGGATCGGGGCCGACTTCGGAAGCTTCGAGAGGTACGGGTAGGCGTTGCGAAGAAGGAGTGGACGGACGTTCGAGGCCGGGTCTCTGGCCCAGAATCGCCTGATCCGATTCTCCTTGAAGATCCCATAGCCGCCGAGGAACTCGTCGGCGCCTTCACCCGTCAAGACAACTTTCAATCCCTGGCTGTTCACGAGTCCGGAGAGCAGCATCATGGGGACCGGCGCTGTCCTCAGCAGTGGCCACTCGGCATGCCACACCGCGTCGGGAAACCCACCGGCGATGTCACTCGGTGAGCACTCGAATCGGCTGTGAAGCGTTCCGAGGGCACTGACCATCGCATCCTGCTCCCGCTGCTCGTCGAAGGCAGGATCGTCAAACATGAGCGAGAATGTTCGGAGCCGATCGTCTACGTGTTCCCGAGCCAGCGTGGCGATCACCGATGAGTCGAGTCCGCCGCTGAGATACGCTCCGACGGGGACGTCTGCCCGAAGGCGAATTCGCGTGGCATCCGACAGGAGCGCGCGCAGTTCTTCCGCGTAGTCTCCCTCGGTTGCGTCGGTGGGCTCTTCGGTGAAGGGGAGGTCCCAATACGACTCGATGTGTGTTCGTCCATCGGTCAAGATGAGTGTGTGCCCGGGAGCCAGTTCGGATATCCCTTCGAACGGGGTCGTGGGAGGGAGCGTGCTCCAGAACGTGAGTACTTGGGCGATTCCCCCAAGGTCCAGACGGGCGGGAATCTGTGGGACCGCAAGGAGCGCCTTGATTTCCGAAGCGAACACGAGCATTCCGTCCCGTTCCGTGTAGTAGAGGGGCCGGATGCCGACTCGATCCCGCGTGAGCAGCAGCGTCCGCCGCCGCGAGTCCCACAGGGCGATCGCGAACTGTCCGTTGAGGGATTCGGGCAGCCGCGAACCGGCCTCTTCGTAGAGGTGGACGAGAACTTCGGTGTCGGAGTTCGTGGTGAAGGTATGCCCGGCATCCTCGAGCTGTCGTCTCAGCTCCGGGTAGTTGAAGATCTGACCGTTGAAGACGACCCACACGGACCCGTCTTCGTTGCAGATGGGCTGGGTTCCGCCGGCGAGATCGACGATGCTGAGCCGGGCGCTTCCGAGAGCGACCTGATCCTCACGATAGACGCCGGCTTCGTCTGGTCCCCGATGTCGAAGCGCGGCAAGCATGGACTCCAGGGGGAACGGTTCGACAAGCGAATTTCCTGAGATGCTCACCGCACCCGCAATACCGCACATAGACGTTCACCCGTCAGGAGGCTGTTGGACTGGTCTGCTTGCGTCGAACGTAGTCCGTCAATCGAGAGATCGAGTCGAAATTGTCGGGGGTGATGTCGGTTCCGTCGACAGTGACATCGAATGTGGACTCGACGAAGAGGACCAGGTTCAAGATTCCGGTCGAATCCAGGAGCTCGGTTTCGAGAAAGGAGGTGTCGGGACCGACCTCTTCGGGGGTGAGAAGGAACGTGTCCATGATGAATCCGGCGATTTGGCTCTCGACATCCAACTTTGTCAACCTGTCAGTCCAGGAAGGAGCGAGTTTAGCCATGGTCCTGAATGGCCGATAATTGCTTCGACAGGATGCTTCGAAGATATGACCGAGGGGTGAACGAGCAATGGGCGGAGTCCGACCAGTCGAGGCGAGAGACATAGAGAGTGTCGCTGCGCTGGACAGGTCGATCTCGGATTCGGATGGACGGGCCGTCGAGGGCGTCGACGATCTCGAGACCTTCTACGCGACGCTCTCATTCGATAATCCGTGGCACGACCCCGAGCTGCCTTCGCTTGTCTGGGAAGACGCAGACGGCAAGGTTGCCGGCTTCATGGGGCGCCTTCCCCGCATCATGCAATGGCGGGACCAGCGGATTCGAATGGCCATCGCGACGAAACTGATGGTGGATCCGACCCGCCGCTCCCCATTTGCAGCGGTCGAATTGATACGGGCGTTCTTCGCAGGTCCCCAAGACCTTTCGTACTCGGATGGGGCGACCGGTACGACACGTGCGCTGTGGGAGAGTCTTGGAGGCAGGAGCGTTCCGGCGTGGAGTGTCAAGTGGGCGAAGATCCTGCGACCGTGCCGGCTCGGGTTCGAGGATCGGAGCCACTCCCGGCTCATGGGAGCCGTGTCCGGTCTGTGTTGGCCGTTCGACAGGGTTGCTTCGAGGATGGGTCCGTTTCGTGTGCCGGCCACGCAGACGAGCGTCGAGGCGATCGCTGCCGGCGGGCTCACCGCCAGGATGTCCGCATCGACATCTGCTTTCACCCTGAAACCGATCTACGTGGAGCGCGAGATCGACTGGCTTCTCGGTTTCATCGACCTCGACCGGTCGAGGGGTCATGTTCGGACCCTTGCAGTCATCGACGGGAGCGGTCAAGAACTCGGCTGGTTCTCCTACATCTCCCAACCAGGTGGTGTGAGTCAGGCGCTTGCGCTCGGCTCGACGGGGGGACAACTCGGTGCGGTGCTCGATCAACTGATCGTGCAGGCCGACCGGGACAAGTCGGTTGCGGTCCAAGGGAGGATCTGGCCGCGATTTCTCGATGACTATTGGGCGAGCGGATGCATCGGCAAGAGGGGAGCGTGGACCGTGATCCACGCGCGCAATCGAGATATCTGCGAGTCGGTCATCTCGGGCGACGCCTACCTGTCGGCGATCGAGGGGGAGACAGTGCTGCCCTACCAACGTCCCGCACCATGAACGACATCAGAACCCCTCCACGAAAGGATGCGCACACAGGCAATGTCGGGCGTGTCTTGCTGGCTACGGGGGCGAGCGACCGACTCGCGCTGATCCACAAGGACCGCTCGGTGACCTACGGCGAACTGCGACACCAGGTGGAGGGATTCGCCGCCGGGCTTCAGGATCGCGGGCTGTCGCGAGGTGCCCATCTCGGAATTGTCGCGCGCAACAGCCCGTTCTTCGTCGTCGCGTATCTCGGAGCGATACTCGCCGGTTGCGTTGCCGTCCCCATTGCACCCGACGCCGGACCTGAGAGGGTTGAAGCTGTCATCCAGGCTCTCGGGATTCGGGACCTGTTGGTCGAGCGGCGATCCCTGCGCTCTCTTCCGGCCGGCATGGATCACGTGAGAGTGTGGACAGACACCCCTGTCGACGCTCCTCGGGTCGACGGATCGATTCTTGATCTGATTGCGACGGGTGAGGTCCGGGAAGAAACGGGACCAGACGATCTGGCGGCGCTCATGCTGACCTCCGGATCCACCGGCGAGCCCAAAGCGGTGATGGTGACGCATGGGAATATCGAGGCGAACACACGTGACATCGTCGACTACCTGAGTCTCACGCCGCGCGATCGGGTCATGGCGGTGCTGCCTCTGCACTACTGCTTCGGGACATCGCTGCTTCACACCCATCTGCTGGCCGGAGGAGGACTGGTGCTCTCCAATGGCCTGGTTTTTCCCGAGCTCGCGCTTGATGAGATGGAAGACAGGGAAGTGACGAACCTCGCGGGCGTGCCGTCGACGTTTCAGATCCTCCTTCGGAGGAGTTCGTTTCCTGAGCGGGAGCTCCCCTCCATGCGTCTGTTCCAGCAGGCCGGGGGGAGGCTGGCCGAGCCGTTCATCCAGGAGATCGTCAAAGCGTTTCCGAACGTGGACTTCTACACGATGTACGGCCAGACCGAGGGGACTGCAAGGCTGAGCTACCTTCCGCCTGAGCGTCTGGTCGACAAACTCGGAAGCATCGGTCGTGGGCTTCCCTCGACCAAACTCGAAGTCGTAGGCCCGGACGGTAGGCCCGTAGGGCCGGGAGAAGTGGGTGAGATCATCGCGTCGGGTCCGAACATCACACTCGGCTACTACGAGGATCCCGTGGAAACGGCGGAGTTCTTCAGAGATGGACGGCTTTGGACGGGGGACCTTGCCCGGGTGGATGACGATGGCTTCATCTTCATCGTGGGTCGCGGGAGAGAGTTCCTCAAGCCGATGGGGCACCGAGTGAGCCCGCTCGAGATCGAAGCGGTCATCTCGGAGCTTCCGGGCGTGGTCGAAGCGGGGGTGTTTGGCGTTTTCGATCCGGTCATGGGCGAGGCGATCCGCGCTGTCGTCGTCATCCAAGGGGACGAGGTGAAGGAGGCGGAGATCGTGCGACACTGCCGCGCTCGCTTGCCCGAGTACGAAGTGCCGAGGGACGTCCGAATCGTCGGATGGCTTCCGAAGAACAGCCAAGGAAAGGTGGTCCGAGCGCAGCTGCCGAGGGCCTTTGGCGCCGACCAGGGAGGCGTGGTCGGTGATTCGACATCACCTTTGATGGGACGCGGTTTAGGGTGACCAGGTAGTGGACACGCAGATCTTGACAGCAACGGACCAGCTCGCCCCCTACATCGACACGTGGGACAACCTGGCAGTGTCACGAAGTGAGCCCTATTGCGCTCCCGGCTGGATGTTGCCGTGGTGGGAGCATGCCGCTCCCGCGGGCGCCCAACTTCGCGTAGTCGTTGTGACCGACAAGGATCGTCTGGTTGGTGTCGCACCCCTGTTCGTCGAGCGGACGGCCCTTGCGTTCAATCGCTACCGGATTCTCGGAGCCGGCCTGTCGGGAAGCGTGAATCTTCTTGCCGAGCCGGGAACCGAGGCCGAGGTCGGAGCGGCATTCGCTGCAGCGCTTGCCACCGTGGAACCACGGGCACACGTGCTGCTCTTCGAGGGTTTGCCGACCGGGTCACCCTGGCCGAGGATCATTGGGTCCAGTTCGGGTGCCGGTCGCGGTATCGCGACCGTCGAGTATTCGGCGGCCGAGCCGATCGCAACACTCCTTGGCCTGTCCTTCGACGAGTGGTTCGCCGACAAGAGCCACCATTTCAGGCAGCAGATGCGCCGGAGGAGACGAGGATTGGAAAAGGCCGGCGGAGCGTTCGACAGCGTGGCGGACTTCTCCGATGAGGAAGTGGAGCGGTGTTTGAGTGCACTCGTCGATCTCCACCTGCGTCGATGGGAATCACGAGGGGAGTCGGCGCTGGCGGTCGATGGCATGGTGGAGATGCTCATGGATTCCTACCGCCGATCGAAGCCCGAGCGCTTCCGCATCTGGTCGTTTTCTGCTGATGACGAGCCCATCGCATGCCTCGTCGGGCTCTGCGCAGGTGAGGATCTGGCCCTGTGGAACCACGGGTTCTCTGACGATTGGCGCAAGTACTCGCCGGCTGTCCTGGCATTCATCGAAGCCATCCAAGAGGCGTGCCGCGAAGAAAAGAAGACGGTGAGCTTCGGACCAGGCGACCAGAACGTGAAGTACAGGTTCTCGGACTCGGAGCGTTCATTGGAGTGGATCAGCCTCGCCATGGGGCGCCGGCACGTCCCCCTTGCACGCATCCAGATGCTGAAACAGCGAACTCGTTTCGCCATCGCGGAGCGCGTTTCCCCGAAGTACAAAGCCGCGGTGAGGCGACTGAGGTCTCGTCTCCACAGTGGCGGGAGCGGCGACCGGTCGTAGACGGTGGGTGGGTCGGGGTGACTGTCACCGGCTCTACGATTGCGCGGTGAACGAAGCAGAACGAGCGGAGGCAGCCCTCAGCCGAGTCGTGTCGTCCAAGCCCGGCGGACACCGTCGGGCCGGTCAGGTGAATGGTCAGAGCCGTCGCCGAGGCGATCGAGTCAGACGCTCACCTCATCTGTGAA
>CAZBXV010000062.1:0-10961 GCA_964496205.1 uncultured Acidimicrobiia bacterium | reverse complement strand
GTCCACTACGTGGTCACCGAGTTCGGCGTCGCCAACCTTTTCGGCAAGAACCTGCGGGAGCGGGCGGAGGCGCTGATCTCGATCGCTGCTCCGCAGTTCCGGGCCGAACTCGAAGAGGCCGCGAAAAAGAGGAAACTGCTGACGTGACGGAACGATGAGCACCGGAGTGCGACTCGGGGCATCAGGTCCGGGTCGCACATGCGGTTTCGACTCATGCTCGACGCCTGTGCCTCCAGCTTCTGACGTATGGTGCCGACATCCGGCGCGAGTACTTCAGCAGGCCCTCCGCCAACGAGCGCGGCGTCCTCGCGTGCATGCTCGACCGGCTCAGAACCTCGGCCGACAACGGAGCCAAGGTGTGACCTGACCCTGCGCTTTCGTGGTTCCCGGCCCTCCGGACGTCGGCGTTCGGGGTAGCGTGCTCGGTGAGGTCCCCAAGGAGGCTGCATGCCACGTCCTGTTCACTTCGAGATCTTTGGCGACAATCCCGAGAAGGTGGCAGCGTTCTATGGCTCGGTCTTCGGATGGTCCATCGAGCGCTGGGGAGAGGTTCCCTATTGGCTCGCGGACACGGGCGAAGGGCCCGGCATCCACGGGGCGATCGCTCCGCCCAACCAACACGGTCAGAAGGTCGTGCTGACCATGGCGGTCGACGACCTGGACGATGCCGTCGCCCGTATCGAGAATGCCGGTGGCTCGGTCCTCGCCGAGCGCTCGACAATCCCCGGAGTAGGGGACTTCGCTCACGCGTTTGATCCCAACGGCGTGTTGTTCGGGATCCTTCGGCCGCTGCCGACCGGCGAGGACCGCGACTCGGGTCCAGGGGGCGTGTAGCGTCACATCCATGGCAACGGTCCAGCTGTTCGTCACGTGTCTTGTCGACGCCTTCGCCCCGCTGGTGGGCGAAGCTGTCGTCGACGTCCTGGAGCGCCTCGGCGTGACCGTCGAGTTTCCGCAGGATCAGACGTGTTGCGGTCAGCCCGCCTTCAACGCGGGGTTCCACCCAGAGGCACGACGGATGGCGGCCCACACTGTCCGCGTCTTGGATGCGACCGAAGGCACGATCGTCGTGCCTTCGGGTTCGTGCACCGACATGATCATCCACCACGCTCCCGAGCTGATGGACAATGGCTCCGAGCTGCATGCCGCGGCCCTGAGGGTCGCCGCGCGGACCCGAGAGTTCACCCAGTTCCTCGTCGACGACCTTGGCATCTCCGATCTCTCGGCGACGGGCGGGGGCGTCTGCGCGGTTCACCACTCATGCCATGGCCTGCGCAACCTCGGCGTCCACGACCAGCCGGAGCAGCTCCTCGATTCCGTGGATGGTCTCGATCGAGTGGAGCTGGAAGGCTCGACAGAGTGTTGCGGATTCGGCGGGCTGTTCGCCGTCGAAATGCCGGACGTCTCCGCAGCCATGCTGGAACACAAGCTCGATGCGATCGAGTCAAGTGGAGCCGATGTGGTCGTGGGCGGCGACATCTCGTGTCTCATGCACATCGGTGGCGGTCTCCACCGGAGAGGAAGCACCATCGAGGCCCGCCATATCGCCGAGGTGCTGGACCAATGACGTCGTTCCTCGAACGGGCCAGGGCCGACATCGGCAGTGACCAGGTCGCCGCGGTCCAGCGAGGAGCGCGCCGATTCCGGGATCACCGCAGCGAAGCGGTCGATGAGTACGCCGCGATGGAAGCCATGCGGGACCGAGCACGTGAAATCCGCCTCCACACGCTGGCCAATCTGGACCGCTACCTCGGCACATTCGCCGACGCGGTCGAAGCGAACGGAGGTACGGTGTTCTTCGCCGCCGACGCAAGCGAAGCAAACGAGTACGTCGTGCAGCTCGCTGCGGCCAAAGCCGTGCAGGGCGTCGTGAAGTCGAAGTCGATGCTCACCGAAGAGATTCACCTCAACGACGCGTTGGAAGCGGCCGGCGTCGACGTCGTCGAGACCGACCTCGGCGAATTGATCGTGCAGCTCTCCGGAGATCGTCCATCCCACATCATCGCCCCCGTGCTACACAAGACCCGTTTCGAAGTCGGCGAGCTGTTCCGGGACAGCTTCGATGTTCCGTACACAGACGATCCGATCGAGCTCAATGCGATCGCCCGCCGGTATCTCCGGCACCGGTTCCTCACCGCTGACATGGGGATCAGCGGAGTCAACATCGCAATCGCAGAGACGGGCTCGATCTGTCTCGTCACCAACGAGGGCAACGGGCGGCTCAGCACGACCGCCCCGGCGATCCATGTGGCAGTCATGGGCATGGAACGAATCGTGCCATCCGTAGGAGACGCTGCCGTGATTCTCGAGGTGCTCGCCCGTAGCGCCACCGGCCAGAAACTCAGTTCCTACACGAACATCATCACCGGCCCTCGCCGTCCCGGCGAACCCGATGGACCGGACGAGCTCCACGTCGTGATCGTCGACAACGGACGCTCGGACGTGCTCGGCGGTTCGACATCGGAGATCCTCGCGTGCATTCGGTGCGGCGCGTGCCTCAACGCCTGTCCCGTCTACCGGACGGTTGGCGGACACGCCTACGGAAGCGTCTATCAGGGGCCGGTCGGATCGGTGCTGTCACCGTCACTCTTCGATCTCGACGAGTGGGCGGATCTCCCGTACGCGTCGACATTGTGCGGCGCTTGCCTGGAAGTGTGCCCTGTACGGATCGACATCCCCCGGCTTCTTCTCGAACAACGGAGACGCGCCGTCGAGGCAAAGGTCGGTCCAATGTGGATGAAGCGACCGTTGCGCGCCTACGCAAGAGTGGCGACGCACCCGAGGCGTTACAGAAGGTTGCTCTCAGTCGGTGCGCTGTCTGGGCGCCTCTTCAAATCGGGGTGGATCACCCGCCTCCCTTGGAGGGGCAAGGCATGGACCTCGTCACGTGACCTTCAGGCTCCCTCGTCGTCGTTCCATCGCTGGTGGAGGCGCCGTGGATCGTGACGAGTTCCTTCGCCGAGCTTCGGTCGGGTCCTTCCTGGACGCACCATCTGACGATCCCGGCGATCTGGTACCCGATGGACCAGAAGAGGACCTGATCGATCGCTTCTGCGCAGAACTCGAGGCCGTGTCTGGCACCCCGCACCGAACCGAGAACGCCGACGAGGCCCTCGAGACTGTTCTCGAACTGATGGAAGGCCACCAGAATTTCATGGCCCGCGGACACCTGCCGATTCCGGGATTGGCCGGACGCCTCATCCACGACGGCTACCGCATCGCCGGCAGCGACGTCCCGCATGACCGCGGCGAACGGCTCCGCCACCAGCTCGAGTACGAGACCCTGGAGGTCGGTATCACCGGTGTGGACGCGCTGCTCGCCGAGTCGGGCTCGATTGTGCTCACGTCGGGACGTGAGGCGCCCCGGATGGCGTCGCTCATCCCGGACGTCCACATCGCGGTCGCAACCACGGACCAGCTCTGCTGGTCGTTGAGCCACCTCTTCTCAGAGCAGCCCGATCTGGTGACACGAGGATCGAACCTCGTGGTAATCACCGGACCGAGCAGAACCGGCGACATCGAGCAGACCATCACCCTCGGTGTCCACGGCCCGAGGACACTGCACGTCGTGCTCATGCCGCCGCCGTGGTGAGCTCCGCTCGAGAAGAAACAACACAGAAACACCACAAAGGAACAGCCGTGTCAGATCTCATAGCAAACGCTTCCATCACAATCAACGCCCCGATAGACGACGTCTGGGATGCGCTCGTCAATCCAACCGCCATCAAGGAGTTCATGTTCGGCACCGACGCTGTCTCCGACTGGCACGAGGGAAACCCCGTCACGTGGAAAGGAACATGGCAGGGCACCACCTACGAGGACAAAGGCGTGATCCTCCGATTCCAACCCGGCCGACTCCTCGAGTACACGCACTTCAGCCCGTTGTCGGGCCTCCCCGATATCCCCGAGAACTACCACACAGTGGCCATCGAACTCGAGGACGAGGAACCCGGCACACGCGTCTCATTGGCGCAGGACAACAACCCCACCGAAGAAGCGCGACAGCACTCCGCGAAGAACTGGTCCATGATGCTCACCGGGCTGAAGTCGTTCGTCGAGACGTCAGCAAAGGGGTGATACCGGTTCAGCGCTTCGACGCCACCCAGTCACGCACCAGCCGTCCGAGGATCGGCAGCGTGACCATCCCTGAGGCCAGCACCGTGTCGTGGAAGCCTTTGATGTCGAACGACGACCCGAGCGCCTGCTCCGCCTCGGCCCTGAGCCGCTGGATCTCGATCCTGCCGATCATGTAGGCGAGCGCCTGGCCGGGCAGACCGATGTACCGATCGACCTCGTTCGAGATGGTCCCGATGCTCATCGGTGAGTTGTCGGCGATGAACTGAATCGCCTGGTTGCGGCTCCACCCCTTGGCGTGAATCCCGGTGTCGACAACGAGTCTGCCGGCGCGCATCGAGTCTGCAGACAGCATTCCGATGCGTTCGAGCTGGCCCGAGTAGAGGCCCATCTCATCGGCGAGACGCTCCGTGTACAGACCCCATCCTTCGGCATATGAGGTGATCATCGCGTGCTTGCGGAACTCCGGGATGTCCTCGAGTTCCTGAGCAATCGCGAGCTGAAGATGGTGGCCAGGAATCCCCTCGTGGTAGGCGATGGCCTCCAGCTCGAAGCGGCCCCAGTCGGTCGGGTCGGACGTGTTGACGAAGAAGGTACCCGGCCGTGATCCGTCCGTGGCGGGCGGGAAATAGAAGGCGGTCGGTCCGCTCGGTGTCTCGCCGACGAGACAGTCCGCCTTGGGTAGTCTCCCGAACCAGTCCACCATTGCCGCCTTCGCCTTGGCAAGTGCAGTCTCGGCTGCCTGGCGCACGTCCGGTCCGCTCGTGAAGTGCAGCTCAGGGTCCTCGCGCAGTCTCGTGTAGATCTCGGTCAGATCGGAGGTGCCCAGCACATCGGCTCCGAGCGCACGGTACTCGTCGTTGAGACGTTGAACCTGTGCGAGACCGATCTCGTGGATCTCGTCGGCGGTGAGCTCCAGCGTCGTGTACTGGAAGATCGCCTTCTGGTAGAGATCGTCCCCACCGGGGACCCACATGACACCACTGCGGTCCTCGGGCCGGGCAACGGGGAGCACGTGATCGGCGATCGTGTCCCGGTACCGCTGCATGGCGGGTCTGATCGAATCCTCGACCGCCGCGGCCAGCTTCGCTTTCCAGGCTTCGGCCTGCGCGGCACCGAACACCGAGGGAACACGGACCTGCATGAACGGGTCGGCTTCGATCGGTGCGCCGAGGATTCCGTCGAGTTGCTCGATGGTCTTCTGTGTGGTCATCGCCGGCGGGGTGCGGCCGTCCGCGAGTCCCTCCTTGAGCCGGCTTGTGGCGTCGTCGAACATTCCGCCGAACGCTCGGTACTTCTCGACCAGTCCGTCGGCGTGCTCTGCCGTCTCGATCGGAAGCTGCGGGATGATCACCGGGATCATCGCCTGAAATCCCATCGCATGGTTGACCGCGAACTCGGCAGCGCGAGTCTCCAACGCATCGGCCGACGTGGCTGCCTCGTGGATCATCACATCCCGGGTGATCTGGTCCTCCGAGTCGAGGCCCAGGAGTGCTTCGGCCCGTGCGACGAATCCGCGCAGTCGTGCGATCTGGGCGTCCTCGGCCTCCCTGGATCCCTCCTCGACCTTGGTGTCGAAGCGGTGGTCGCCGAGCATCAGCGCCTCGGTCGGACGGATCTCCATCTGGTAGTCCCAGTACTCGTCGGCAAGTGCGCGCAGCTGTTCGTTCACGGAAGACTCCTTTCGGAGACGAGGCTAGGGGGTTGCCGGTCGTGTGAGGCATCGGTCGCCGGTTGTCAGTCGTCAGTCGGACACAAGCGCATCAACCGCGAGACCGGAGGGCGACCGTCTCCTCCTCTCGCGAGGCCGCAGGGCCCAGTTTGGGGGAGGTGACCCGAAGGGTCGGAGGGAGTCCTGGGCGAAGCCCGAGTGCTGGGGGAGGTGGCGTCGAGCTGAAGCTCGACAGCGGACAGCAGGAGTGCACCCGAGGTGTGGGTTGTCAATATGACTGCATGCCCATATACTGACCAGACGGTCATATTTAGAGGTGATGGTGGCTCGACTGACGAAAGAAATGCAGGAGATCGTCCGAGAGCGACTGATCCAGACCGCGGCCGTGCACTTCGGCGCTGCCGGTTTCACCGACGCCAGGATCGACGCCATCGCCCAGGACGCCGGACTCGCCAAGGGGACCGTCTACAACTACTTCGAGAGCAAGCAGGAGCTCTTCGGTGTGGTCGTTGAAGAGGGGGCCCGGCTCGCAGCCGCACGGTTCGACGAGGCGGATTCGGGCGGCCCCGTACGGACGCGGCTTCTCGCCGTGGCAGAAGCCGACGTGTCGGTTCTGCGCGAGAGTGAGGCCTTCGTAAAGGTCCTGGTTCGCGAAGCGATGAGTTTCCATCCGGAGACCTATCCGATCATCCAGGCCCGACTCGCCCCGTACGTGATCGCAGTAGCAGGACTCCTTCAGGATGGCATCGACCAGGGGGAGATCCGGGATGACACACCCGTCGAACAGCTCGCCCTCCTGTTCGTCGGAACGCTGTCGTTGCTCTACGTCCAGCACTGGGGATCGGGCGGAGCCTGGCCAACACTCGACGAGATCCCGGCCTTCGCGGTGACGTCCTTCCTCGATGGCGCTACATCCCACCGGAGGCATACCCGCAGCATCGACGGACAAATGCCATCGGAACAGGCATCCCAATGAAACAAGTCACATCGAAAGGAACTCGGACATGACCTACGCGTTCATGCGGCGGCTCGAGTCGACTCCATCTCGCTACGACCGCGGGATCGAGATGTTGAGCGGGGGCCGGATCGCATCCGTCTACCGGCGCATCGCCGAGCTTGCTGCGCATCCCGGCGCCGACCTGCTCGACGTCGGATGTGGAACAGGTGCCGTTTCCATCGCCTGTGCCGAGAGGGGGGCAACGGTCACCGGCATCGATCGCGATGCCGGCATGCTGGAGATCGCCGCTTCGAAGTCCAACGAAATCAGCTGGATCGAGGGAGACGCGACCGAGATCGAAGACCACTTCGGCCCGGAGTCGTTGGATGCCATCGTCTCGTGTCTCGCGTTCAGCGAGATGTCCCCGGACGTCCAGAGGTACGTGCTGACGACGGCCTTCAGCCGCCTACGCGCAAGAGGCATGCTGGTGATCGCAGACGAAGTCGAACCAGATAAGACAGGAAGGCGCCTCCTGTACCGAGTTCGTCGAGCACCCGTGATTGCGGCCACGTGGCTGCTCACCCAAACGGGAACACGACCCGTGCGAGACCTCGCACCGTCTCTTCAGAACGCCGGATTCGCCAACATCGAGACCGAGCGGCCGTGGTCCTCGTTCATGATCGTTTCGGCAAGGAAACCGTCGTGATCTCGCCGTTCGACCTCGTTCTCCGCATGCTCCCCCACCGGGCATCGACCGGTCTGATCCCGATCGGCGCTCCCGATCGGTCGTCGCCTGTACTCGTGACCGGCAACTACACGGAGACTGTTCACCGTGTCAAGCAGGCCCTGGCGGGACGGGACGTCTGGCTCCTCGTCGCCGATAGCAAGGGGGTCAACGTGTGGTGCGCCTCCGGCGGCGGCCACCTCACCCACCACGACGTCATCTCTGCGATCCGGACGTCGGGCATAGAAGACGAGGTGGATCACCGGCACCTCGTCCTCCCCCAGCTCTGCGCAACAGGCGTCGAGCGCAGTCGTATCGAGAAAGCGACAGGTTGGACCGCATCGTGGGGACCGGCATCGGCCGACGACATCCCCGCGTTTCTCGACAGGGGCGGGCACACGGCACGAAAGGAGCGGGCCGTCGCGTTCCCGCTCCGCGATCGAATGCAGATGGCAGCGATGTGGATCGGTCCCATGATCCCGATCCTCTGGCTCGCGTGGTGGCCGATCACAGGGGCAGAGGCGGCGGCAATCGACGCTGCGGCCGTCACACTGATCGTCGCGGCGCTCTACGCGGCATTCCCGTGGCTGCCGATTCACACCCGGCGAGGGATTCCTGTTTACGCGGGTCTCGCGCTGGCCGGGTTCGGACTGGGCGCCCTCGTGTTCTCACTCACCGGCCTGTTCCATCCATCGACGCTTCTCTGGCTGGGTGTCGCCTGTGTCGTCGGAACAGGGATCGCCTCCATCGATGTCGCGGGTTCGACGCCGCTCCTGGCCAGTTCCGTCAACCCGAATGACTTCGAGGTGGAACTGATCCTCGACCGGTGCACCGGCACCGCCGAGTGTGTGCTCGTGTGCCCCAGAGAGGTCCTTGTCATGGATGGGCACGCGCACAAGGTCCGGATCGCCAAGCCGGCCAACTGCATCCTGTGTGCGGCGTGCATCGTCCAGTGTCCGACCGACGCGCTGCGTTTCCGATTCGACGATGGCCGCGTCGTGGAGCCGGACGTCATCCGGCACACACGCATGAATCTCCTGGGGAAGCGAAAGACGGTGCCTCTCTGAATCCACAGTCGACGGTAAGACTCGAGGACTCCGACCGGGAGTCGGCGACCGGACTCTGGCAGCGGATTGACGGCAGTACGCGTCGAGCGTTCAGGCCCTCGATGCAGTTGGTGTCGCCACAACGAAGGGTCCTGCGGTCCCTCTCGGGCGTCAGCAACGGCTGGACATCACTCTGAGGGTTGGTCCTGCCGCAGTTGATCGCTGAGACCCACCGAGGTAGTGCCGGCTTTCCGTGTGAAGATCTTCTGGAAGAACATGTTGTTGGGCACCTGGACATGCTCGCCAGTCGGACTCCGCAGGGTCGTGTACATGAACGTCAGGTCCACCACCTTGCCGGACACCGAGTCGCCGGGGATCTCCAGGTCGTCACCCACCGAAAAGGGTTCGAACAGGATGAGCATCAATGTGCACAGGAAGTTGCTCAAGACGCTCCAGAGGGCGACGAAAGCGATGGCGATCAGACCCGCAACAGTGCCGACAACCGTGAGCAGCGTTGCGATCGGGAGATCGAATTCCTCCATGATCAACGTGATCGCCACGAAAACAACGGCATAGCGGGTCAACGCGCGCAGGGGTCGGGCTGCAAGAAGGGGCATGTTGAGCCGTCGTGACGACGCCTCCAGGGCGCGCCGCAGAACGAACACGGCGATGAGTGCGGCGACGACAACGATGCCGCTGTAGATGAGCTTCCCTGTCATCTGCGGCCCCGACCGATATCAAACACGACCCGATTGTAGAGCGAGGGGGAAACCGCCCATGAGAGGGGACCTCGACGGTCCTTCTCGCGGCAACCAGACGTCGCAGGAATCAACCCTTCCGGACCGCAGACCCTGCCGAGCGGGGACCGAGGGGCACGTATGCAGACAGCGCCACCGGAAGTCGAGTGAGGCCAAACGGCCCTAGGCCAACAGCAGCTTTTCGAAACGGCGGGTGGCAACCACCAGACCAACGACGCCCATGACGACGAGGAACGCCACGTGGTACAGCATCGACCACTCCAACATGCCGAGGGTGAGGGCCCGGATCACAACGACCCCGTGGTACAGCGGCGAGAGTTCGGCGGCCCACTGAAGCCAGCCGGGGAGCTGGGTGATAGGAAAGAACGTCCCCGAGAACAGAAACAGCGGGAGCGTGACGAGGGCAACCAGATCGAAGTCCTGCCAGGACTTCATGAACGATGTCGCGGCCATGCCGGCCGCCGCGAACGCGAATCCGAGTAAGAGCGCAGCGGGCACTGCAAGCAGTCCCCAGAGAGACGGCATCAGACCCATGACCCACATCACGACGAGGAAGCCTGCCGAGTAGAGCGCACCGCGGAACAGCGACCAGGCGATCTCACCTATGGCGATGTCGCCGGGGGCCATAGGTGTGGCAAGGACGGCGTCGTAGATCTTTGCGTACTTGAGCTTGAAAAAGATGTTGAACGTCGACTCGTACACCGCACCGTTCATGGCAGCGGCGGCGAGCAGGGCCGGCGCGACGAACTCGGCGTAGGTGATGGGTTGTCCGGTCGGGCCGAGGACATCACCTACATACTTGCCCAGTCCGACACCCATCGAAAACAGGTAGAAGAGTGGTTCGAAGAACCCCGAGAAGACCACGATCCAGGCATGCCGGTAGACGAGGAAGTTCCGCTCGAGCAGATGTCGGGCGCGACGACCGCCCATCACAGTTGGCGGGACGATCCTGGCAATGAGCGTTCCTGTCGTCATTGTCCGAGCTTCTTCTTGAACGTGCGCAACGCGATCAGGGTGCCACCTACGATCCAGACGAAGAGGTAGGCGATGTTCACCAGCGGCGACAACGTGGTCGGGAACCCGAGCGCGAGGGCCCGGGCCAGCTCGACGCCGTGCCACAACGGCACGACATAGGCGATCGGTTGCATCCAGCCCGGCAGGAGGGTGATGCTGAAGAACGTCCCGGAGAACAGGAACATGGGGACGATGCCAAACCGGAAGAGATTCGAGAGTCCGTGATCGTCTTCGAGCCACGCCGCATACGCGCTGACGGGAGCGGCGAACGCGAGGCCGGTGAGCGCGGCAGGGATCACGGAGAGGAGCCCGGCGCCCAGTGGCAGGGCCCCAAACACCACTGTGATGAGAGCGAACACGGTCGACACGAACACCATGCGTACCCCTACCCATCCAAGGTGGCCGATGACGAGGTCACTGACCCTGATCGGCGTGGCAAGGGTCGCAAAGTAGGTCTTCGTCCATTTGATGCCTGCCATCACCGGCCATGACCCGTCGCCGGCGCCTGTCTGCATCGCTGCAGCAACCAACAGGCCGGGTGCAAGATAGCTGAGGTACGGAACACCTAACGAAGCGGCTCCAGTGCCCCGGTCCACGAGGGTTCCCAGCCCGATACCCATGGCGAGCAGGTAGAAGACGGGACTGAGGAACGTGGAGATGACGCTTCCTCGCCACGTCCGTCTGTAGACGCGGGCGTGAGCCTCCACGACGCGAAGGGCAGCGGTAGCCATCAGTC
>CAZBXV010000061.1:5071-10968 GCA_964496205.1 uncultured Acidimicrobiia bacterium | reverse complement strand
TGGATCGCCCGGCCATCCCACGGCTCACTCGCGCAAGAAGGGGTTGGTTTCTAGGGCATGCCCTCGACGCGGCGGAGCTGGGAGAGCAGATACTCGAGATTGTCGTCGCCGAGGTGTGACCACACCCAGTACGTGCACCCGAAACCGTTGACGCTGAGAAGCGCCTCGGTGCCGTAGCTGATTGCGCTCGATCGGATCCTCGCGACGCTTCCGTCGTCCCACTCGAAGGCAATCGGCAGGTCGGCGCCCGAACCGGCCGACATCGTGCCGAGGCCAATCACACCACGTCCACAGTCATCGCACGGATACCCGTACGCATCGTGGCCCGGCCCCGACGGCAGATCCCAGGCGACCAGCATCTGACCTGCGTTGTTGGCCCGTCTCGGGACCGCACCGTCCGCGTCGCCAAGATCCTCGAAAGCGAGCATCGGGCACCCGGCAGGGGACCCCGCGTCCTGCTCCCACTCCGATACCTCCACCTCCGGCACATCTGAAACCGTAAGCGGTGTCTCGTCCCAAGGTGCCGCCCCGAGCTGCTGGACTTCCGGCGTCGGCTGCTGTGACTGCCACAGGGTCGGTTCGCCCTCGAGGCCTTGGACCTTCCTGAGGCTGTCGACGAATCGAAGGAGCTGATCCTGGCCAAGGAACGACCAGACGTTGTAGAGGCACCCTTCGTCGGATACGAGGAGATACATCAGTAGCGGAGCGCCGGACCCTGGCGTCGCGAACCCTTCGAGACCGTACCCGGCGATGCTGCCGTCTTGCCACGAGAGCTGAGTGGGCCACAGCGACGGTTCGTTACCTTGGGCGAGCACGCCGGTGCCGGCAATGCCGAACGCTCCCCGTCCACAGTCGGGGCAGTAGTCACCCGACGCCTCTCGACCGGGGCCGTTCGGAAGGTCCCACGCGATACCCCAGCCGCCGTCGAAGTTAGCCTTGCGGATCGTTGCGTCCGGATCCAGTGCTTCGGTCGGGTAGAGCGCGGAGCACCACGTCTTGTTGTCGGCGGCGTCCCACTGGTCGACGAGCACCTGCGGCACATCAGTGATCGCTGGGCTAGCCCACGGCGCCGGTGGGATCACAGGCAGGGTCGTGGTGGGGCTTGTGCTCGAAGTCGTTGTGGAGGCGACGGTGGTCGAGGTCGAAGTGGTGGTCGTAGACGTATCGGCAGCGCCGCTACACGCAGCCACGAGGCCCACCACGGCAGCGAATGCGATCAGCTTGCGCATGGATCTCCCCTTCTCCTCCACCAGGATAGAGGGCGGGTTCCGTTCGAACGTGCATCGATCACCTCGGGACCGAATGGCGACATCTTCCTGTCACGGGAACGGGCCGCCGTTTACCATCGGGCATTCTGAAGCTCTACCGAGGACTCGATGAACCACGAAGCCGGCTTCCCGCTCTGGGATGGGACAGAGGTGCACGACGCCTGCGGTGTCGGGTTCGTCGCAGATCGGACCGGCACCGCATCCCACCGGCTTGTGAGAGTCGGCGTGGAGTGCCTCCACAATCTGGACCATCGTGGCGCCAAGTCCGAGGACGGCACGGGGGACGGAGCGGGAGTCATGACGAGGATCCCGTACGCACTCATGGACAGAGAGTTGCGCGCCGCCGGCGTGCGGTCGGTTCCACGACTCGTGATGGGTGTCGTGGTGACATTCCTGCCGCCCGGCAACCCGCACGACGCGCGTCGTCTCGTGACGCGTGCGCTTGCCGACGAGGGCATCACCGTCGTCCACTGGCGTCGAGTACCCGTCGGACCGATGGCGCTCAGCCAAACGGCGCGAGCCTCCATGCCGAACATCGAACAGGCCATCGTGGTCGCACCAGGAGACGTTCGCGATACCGAGTCGTTTGAACGTCACCTTCTTCTGGCGAGACGGGCCGTTGCGAAGGAACAGATCGAGGGGCTGTACGTGGTGTCGGCGTCGTCTCGCACGATCGTCTACAAGGGGCTGTTCACGGCGTCGAACATCGAGGACTTCTACTGGGATCTGAAGGACCCCGCCTACGAGAGCGACTTCGTGATCTTCCATCAGCGCTACTCGACGAACACGAGCCCTTCGTGGGAGCTCGCCCAGCCATTCCGGATGCTCGCTCACAATGGCGAGATCAACACGGTTCAGGCGAACCGGTCGTGGATGGCCGCACGCTCCAACGACCTGCGATCGGAGCTGTGGGACAACCGGATCGACGAACTCGCACCTTTGCTGTCCGACAGCCGCTCCGACTCGGCCAGTCTCGACGAAGCGTTCGAGGTGCTGGTTCGGTCGGGGAGATCGATGACCCATGTCAAAGAGATGCTCATTCCCGAAGCGTGGGAGAACGTCGAACTCGACCCACCACTTCAGGCGTTCCACGAGTACCACGCGTTTCTCACCGAACCATGGGACGGACCCGCGGCCATCGTGGCCTCCGATGGCCGGCAACTGATCGCCGGTCTCGACAGGAACGGTCTGCGGCCGGCGCGTTGGACGATCACGCCGGAACTGGTCATCGTGGCTTCTGAGGTGGGGATCGCTCCCGGCGAGGAGATCCGCGCCATCGAAACCGGCCAGCTCGGCCCTGGCGAGGTGCTCGCCGTCGACCTGGACACGGGCAACCACACCTTTGCGGCGGAGGTGAAGCGGCAGCTCGCGGCTCGTGCTCCCTACTCCGACTGGATCAGGACTCAAACGCTCTACGTTCAGGACCCGTTCGACGAGCTTCAGGACGACCGCTTCGATCCCGAGGCCCTCGCAAGGGTCTTCGGCTACACCCCGGAGGAGCGGCGGCTGATTCTGGGCCCCATGGCGGAGGGGCGGGATCCGGTGCTCTCGATGGGCAACGACACCGGACTTGCAGCGCTCGCCCAACTGCGAGGCATCCCTCAGCGGATGAGCCGCTACTTCCACCAGGCCTTTGCGCAAGTCACCAACCCGCCGATGGATCCGATCCGGGAACGCCTCGTGATGTCACTGCGCACCTATCTCGGTCGTCGCGGTTCCCTTCTCGAGGAGACACCGCAGCAAGCCCGCCTCATGGAGCTGGCATCGCCGGTACTCAGCGATGCCGAGGTGGAGCGAATCCGCAGTAGCGACGATCCCGCATTCCGTTCCGTTTGGTTGGATGCGCTGTTCGACGCCGATCGAAGAGAAGCCGGCATGAGATCGGCGCTCGATCGGCTCTGCGAGCAAGCGTCGGAAGCGGTGCGGGATGGTGCCTCGATCCTCCTCGTGTCGGATCGGGGAGTTGACGCCGAACACGCGCCGATTCCCATCCTCCTCGCAGTCGGTGCGATCCACCACCGGCTCATCGACGACGGCCTTCGTCTCCGGGCCAGCATCGTGGTGGTCTCGGGTGAACCTCGAGACGCGCATGACCTTGCGTGCCTCATCGGTTTCGGTGCGTCCGCGGTCAACTGCTACATGGCAATCGAACAGGTGAGGGCACTGGCGGCCGGCGGTGATCTGAACGTGGGGATCATCGAAGCACAAGAAAGGTACCGCTCCAGTCTGGAGAACGGGCTCCTGAAGATCATGTCCAAGATGGGTGTGTGCACCATCTCCGCCTACCGCGGATCGGAGCTGTTCGAAGCGATCGGGCTCAAGGGTGAGGTGTGCGATTTCGCATTTCGCCGGGTCCGGCTTCGCGTCGGAGGCCTCGGGTTCGGTCGAATCGCGGAAGACGTCACCGACCGTCATGCCCGATTCGCCGACACGGAGAGCAGCGAGATTGACGGGTACTACAAGCACCGCAGGGGTGGTGTCGATCACATCAACGCTCCCCGAACCGTGCTCGCTCTGCAACGTGCCGTGCGTTCAGGAGAGTGGTCGGACTACGAGAAGTACTTGGATCTCGTAGAACGCGATCGGCCCGCGATGGAGCTTCGCGATCTGCTCGACTTCGAACCACTCGGACAGCCGATCCCGTTGGAGCAGGTGGAATCGTGGGACCGGATCGCCCGAAGATTCACCACGGCCGCGATGTCGCTCGGAGCGCTATCGACGGAAGCCCATGAGACGCTCGCGGAAGCAATGAACTACCTCGGCGGTCTTTCGAACTCCGGGGAGGGTGGCGAGGACCCGAACCGCTACCGGACGACGCGGAACTCGGCGATCAAGCAGGTGGCATCCGGCCGTTTCGGAGTCACTCCGACGTACTTGGCCTCAGCCGAAGAATTCCAGATCAAGATGGCCCAGGGATCGAAGCCCGGCGAGGGCGGCCAACTGCCGGGCCACAAGGTCACCGATTACATCGCCGGCCTTCGTCACACCGAACCGGGTGTGACCCTCATCTCGCCGCCGCCTCATCACGACATCTACTCCATCGAGGATCTCGCACAGCTCATCTACGACCTCAAGACGTTCAAACCTCATGCGAGGGTCGCGGTGAAGCTCGTCTCGGGCCCCGGCGTCGGGACGATCTCCGTCGGTGTCGCCAAGGCGCAGGCAGATGTCATCACCATCTCGGGACACAGCGGCGGCACCGGGGCGTCACCGCTCGTATCCGTCAAGCATGCCGGGTCACCGTGGGAGATCGGCCTGCCGGAGGCGCATCAGGCACTCGTGGCAAATGGGTTGCGCGGCAGGGTGATTCTCGAAACCGACGGCGGCCTTCGTACCGGTCGGGATCTCGTGATCGCCGCGATGTTGGGCGCCGATCGATTCGGCTTCGGAACCGTCGCCCTGCTCGCCCTTGGCTGCAAGATGGTCAGGCAATGCCACGAGAACACGTGCCCCGTGGGGATCACGACCCAACGAGAGGACCTGCGAGCCAAGTACTCCGGTTCGGTCGAGCAGGTGATTCAGCTCTTTGCGATGATCGCAGAGGACGTGCGCCGCTGGCTCGCCACGTTGGGAGCACACAGCCTCGACGATCTGGTTGGGAGGGGCGACCTGCTGGTTGCGTCAGACCCCGACCATCCGGTCGCTTCGCGGTTCGCTCGGCTGCTCGTCGCCGCGCGTCCTCGCGAGGATCGAACCTTCCGACGCTTCAAGGCATCACCGCTGACTCGGGTGCTCGAAGTCGAGGGACCCGAGGTGGTCAGGCGACGCTCCGCGCTCGACCTGTCGTATCCCATCCACAACCGCGATCGGGCCATTGGCACACGGATGTCCGGGATCATCGCCGAGGAGTGCGGAGAGTCCGGTCTGGTCGAAGGATCTGTTCGTATCCGGCTCTACGGGTCCGCAGGGCAGAGTCTTGGCGCGTTTCTCGCGCCGGGTGTGGCGCTTCATCTCGCTGGCGCGGCGAACGACTGTGTCGGCAAGGGGATGGGCGGCGGCACAATCACAATCGTTCCATCCATTGAAGGTGATGGGCAGGCTCATGGCGCAGGCAACGCGTGTCTCTACGGAGCGACCGGCGGCCGCCTGTTCGTCGCAGGCACCGTCGGCCAGCGGTTCGCCGTTCGCAACTCGGGAGCGGCCGCCGTGATCGAGGGAGCGTCCGATCACCTCGCCGAGTACATGACCGGTGGGACGGTTGTGGTGCTCGGCGATATCGGGCGCAACGCGGCCGCCGGGATGACCGGGGGACGGCTTGTCATCTGGGACTCGCAGAAGGCGGCGAAGTCGCGGCTCGCCGACACCGCTCCACTGGCACGTCGGCCCAGCGACGATCAGGCCCGGAGTATTGCCCGTCTGATCGAGGACCACTGGAGGCACACGCGTTCACCTCGTGCTCGCTACGTCCTCAATCGGTGGTTCCAACTGCGAGACGAGTTCTGGATCCTCGACCCGACCGGAGACACTGAGCCGTCGATCACCCTCGAACTGGACGACAGTACGGAGACCGACACAGTCCTGTAGCCGGCCGTGGGGACGCCGAGCTCGAGCGCCGCGCGTTCTTATGAGAGTCGGCCGAACGCCTTCAGCACGCCGAGCGCGTCTGCAGTCACCCACTCGTTCATGTGC
>CAZBXV010000061.1:0-4971 GCA_964496205.1 uncultured Acidimicrobiia bacterium | reverse complement strand
TCCGCCGGCCACCCGCCGTCGGGCCACTGTATGGTATGTCCCGTTCCTGCGTGAGTCAGGTCGACACTGTCCACCCATCTCACGCAAGAACAGTGAGAGATGGCTGTCCCCCGAACTTGGTGGCTCGTGCGAGTTACTGGTAGTGATACAGGCAATGGCACGCGAGGGGATGAGTAGACCGGCCACCGACATCAACGCGTTCGAGGCGTTCTACCGCCGCGAGTACCGGTCGGTGTTGGGGCTCGCCGTCGTGTTGAGCGGCAGCAGATCGGCCGGGGAGGAGATCGCTCAGGATGCCTTCACAGTGACGTACCGGGAGTGGAGGCGGGTTGGTGGCCTGGACAACCCTGGTGCATGGGTGCGCAAGGTCGTTGCGAACAGGTCGGTGTCGACGTTCAGGCGTTCCGTCGCCGAAGCGAAAGCACTGCTGCGAGTTGGCCGCCCGGATCCTGCGGAGTCGGCCGTCGACGGGCTCGAAGTCTGGGATGAAGTGCGCAAGCTGCCCCGGCGCCAAGCCCAGGTCATCGCCCTCACCTACCTCAACGACCTCCCGCGGCGAGACGTTGCCGACATCCTGGCGTGCAGTGAAGAGACCGTGAAGACCCACCTCGAACGAGCGAAACGAACACTGGCCGTCGCCCTCGGCCACGAGGACGAGTGACATGAACATCGATGACCAGCTGAAAGATGCCGCACGGAGAACGAACTCGTCACTGGCCGGTATGCCCATTCCGCAGATTCGACAGAGGACTATGTCCGGATGGGCGAGCGCCGCGTTGGCCGCGGGTGTCATGATCGTGGCGATCGGCACAGTGGCGATTCTGGGCCACGGCCGCGAAGGGACGCCCACGACGGTGCCCGTTGGCACGGTGACGACGTCGACTTCATTGGCTGCTGTGTCGAATGAGGATCGTCGAGCCAACACCATCAACGCGATCGACTCGGTACTGGGGGTCGCAACCGTGATCACCCAGGAAGACCGGACTGATCTGGCCTGGCAGCGGACGGTGGTGGAGACCATTGGAGCCAAGGCGGTGACGGTGACCACTCAGTTGAGAGGTGCTGACGACAGCGCGTTCGACGAAAGGGCTTCAGCCCTCGGATACCGCCACGAGACGTGGGACCATCAGAGCCAAGCGTGGGTTCATGTGGTTCACGCCTCCGGCGCCGATGCATCGGACTTCGTGGAGTCTGTAGATGTGCGTGTCGAGAACAGCCGCTACACCGCAGCGATCGTTCTCGAGTACGGTGCCGCTCTTCGGCAGGATGGTCCTTCAACGGATCCAGTCTCTGAAGCGGACGCGGTCGCCATCGGCAGGAGGATCAATGATGCCCTCTGGAGCATGGGGTTCGGCGCGGATCAACCTGAGACCGCGACGACCGCCACCGCGTCCGAACCCGTTGAACTCAGCTACTCGGATGCAACATGGGTTTCGGCGGATTCGTACGAGAAGCTGTTCACCTTTCCACAGCCGCGTGACCCCGAGACCTCCGAGGCACTGTTGGCGGTGTCAGTCGATGGCGACTTCGTTGGAACGAGAAGCACGATGCCAACGACGGGAGGCCCCGAAGATCTGACGCTGTACCCGGAAACTCCGATCGTCATCGACACCTCGGGGGACGAGACCGCATTTGCCGTACCGGGGTCCGACATCGCCTATCAGGCCATCGCAGCCGCCGCCGCGAACGGCGCGTATGCATGGCGCGAGACCTCGACGACCGAGGTCGTCGCGGGCGACTATCGGATCCTCGTGGCGACCGCGGGGGAGTCTCAGGCGAGAATTCTCGCAGACTCGGGGAACCTCTCCAGTGTGCCACCACAGATCCTTGCTTCCACAGAAACGGGCATCGCGACCGATGGGGCGAACGTGTACTGGGCGGTACCTGTCGCGATAGGTGGCTCCGGCGGAGATGTCGCCGGATACACGGCGGGCATCGTTGCCAGTCCGGTCGACGGCTCACAGGAGCCGAGACTTCTGGCTACTGGGGTTGTGGCTCCTGTGGTCATGGGAAACAAGCTTTTGGCGGTCCGGTACCTCGAGAGTGACCCAGGCGTCACTGAAGACGTTTTCGAAGTAGTGGAAGTCAACACGACTGATGGCGACGCTTCGTCGTTCATGACCTACGAGATAGGCAGCGGCTCGCCTGTCCGTGACTTCTGTGCCGGGCCAACCTACGTGGCATTTGCCCACGGCAATCGAATCGAGATTCGATACGCAACCGACCTCAGCACCTCGGCGGTATCTGTGAGGGCGGCCGGTCAGGGAACCGATCTGGCGTGCGGGGACACGTTCCTCGCGTGGGGCAACGGTTCAGGCAGCGAGGACGGCGGCGAGTACCTGCTCGATCTCACCACCGACCAGATCTATGAGCTTGGCACGGCCGGGGGACACTCGACGGTGATGGCCGCCGGCGACTACCTCGCCTGGGGCGTCAAGGACTCCGGGTCCAACTTCTTCAACCAGGTCGCAGCGAGATGGGGGGAGACAGTGGCGACGCCAACCACCACGACGACGATCCTGCCCGTGCAGGGGGCGCTCCTGCCGCTGTCAGGTTGGCAGGACATCGGTGCCAATCGTGGCGTGTTTGGGGATGCGACGATTACAGGCGCCGTTTCGCTGGGCGACACGATTGTCGCGACGGGCTGCGCGACCAACGACGGCGGCGCCGGCGGGTTCCCGGTGTGGACCAGCACTGACGGGGCCACCTGGGAACAGGCCTCCGGACCGTCGAGTGCTGGCTACTTCGAACTCGACTGCGCCGACAACCTGACCGCCACTCCATTCGGCCTCTACGCAACGGCCGGTGCGCTGCTCCACTCAGAGGACGGCCGCACCTGGGAAGCGATCAGTCTTCCAACCCATGAACCGGACGGGGTCACGGGAAGCATCTTCGTCGCCGACGCTGTCTTTCCGACCGACAATCGGGTGACGCTGCTCCTGTCGACCGCCGGAGAAAGTGAGTCCCGTTGGGACGTGATCTATACGACCACGGACGGTTACACCTGGACGGAGGGCCCGGCTGAATCGGCACGCTTGTTCGACAGCTCCGACGTCAGCGACGTGCTAGTGACTTCCGGCGGGCTGATCGCTGTTGGTGCATCACCTGGTGGAGAGTTCGTGCCAACCGCTGCCGTGTGGACTTCGGCCGACGGCCTCAACTGGCAGAAGGTCACCGACGGGGGAGCCGAGTTCGCCGAGGCATCAATGAACGCCGTGATCGAATCCGAGGGTGGCTACGTGGCCGTCGGAACCAGCACAGCGACCGGTCAGATGGCCTCCTGGACATCCGCCAACGGGGTGATGTGGAGCCGCCAAGCAGGCTCTACCGAGCACGTCGACGCCGACGTCGCCTACATGACAGCGACGTCGATCACAGAGGTCGGAGGCGCGCTGTACGCCGCCGGAGAAGACTTCGACGCCAGACGGCCGGATGCCTCGCAGGCAGCCGTCGCGCTGTGGATGTCCGGCGACGGCGCGACATGGGAGCGTCTGTTGGACCGCTCGACCGCGATCCCGTTCAACATCGTGAGCTACGGTTCTGATTCGATCGGCTTCTGGCCACCGCCACGATGGGGCGCTATCGCACCCGTGCAGGTGCTGAGTCAGGACTGACTCCCCTCCGTTCGTGCGTGAGCTAGGTTGACAGTGTCTACCCAACTCACGCAAGAACGGGATTGGGGTGCCGCCTGGTACATCTCCGGAGTCCCGGATGCACGATGGAACAACGACATGCTGCACGAGTGGGACGACATCCCCGGATCGGCGTTCGAGGCGATCGATGTCTCGTCGTTGATGGTCGATCCCGACTCGGGGGAAGCCAACCGCTGAGGTTCTCCTTGTCGAACGACTGATCTGCCATACCCTGTGGTCATGGCCTCCGATCCGTATCGTCGCATAGCTCGCATCTACGACCAGGTGATCGAACCGATGCAGGCGGGTGTTCGACGGGTTGCGCTGAGGGTCATGCCTCCCGAGCAGGGCTGGCGTGTGCTGGACGTCGGGTGCGGAACCGGTACCGGTCTCGTCCCGTACCTCGCCGCGGGCTGCGAGGTTTCCGGTGTGGATGTCTCTCCCGAGATGCTGGATCGTGCCAGGAACCGACTGGGTACCAATGCAGATCTTCGCCTGACAGACGGTGATTCACTGCCGTTTCCCGACGACTCGTTTGACCTGGCCATCACCACGATGGTGCTGCACGAGGTCCCGGCCGGTCAGCGGGTCGCCTTCGTCAAGGAGATGGCCCGCGTGGTCAAGCCCCGCGGTGCGCTCACGGTGATCGACTTCAGGTTCGGCACGCTGCGCGGATGGCGGGGTCCTGTCCTGCGGGCTGCGTCGGAGATCATCGAACGGCTGTCCGGCCACTACTCGCGGTATCGGTCCTTCAGACAGGCCGGCGGCGTGCCAGGCGTCATGGAGGTGGCGGGTCTCGTTGTGACACTCGAGAAGATCGTGGCAGGCGGGAACGTGGCCATCTGCGTGATGAATCCAGACTGAAGCATCAGCACGCGCGATGTCTCACGGAACAGCTGTCGAAAGCCTGGGAGTCAGGGACGCCGGGCGACGCCCCTGACTCGCACGTCTATGGCTGGTAGCCGTCGGACAGGGTCTTGAGGAACGCGACGATCGCCGCCTCTTCCTCGGGTGACAGCCCAAGATCGCCCAGCTCATCCCTGTTGACGTTCTCCGAGACTTCCGGCTCGGGCCAGCAGTTCGCCGCCAGTGCCTGAGCTTCCGTGTAGTCACCCGGGCAGGTGTCGAGAACATCTCTCGTGTTGTAGAAATGCACGACTCCCTCGAGCGTCTTGAAGTAGCCATTGTGCGTGTAGGCCTTCACGAAATCCGGACTCGGGCGCAGATCCACGTTGCGAAGCGTCGGCACCTTGACCTTGCCGTACTCCTCGGGATCACCGAGGAAACCACCCAGCCCGAGGTCGACGAATTCCGAGTTCGTGCTGTACACGGGATTCTC
>CAZBXV010000060.1:0-11259 GCA_964496205.1 uncultured Acidimicrobiia bacterium | reverse complement strand
GGGGGACCGACACACCATCTCCTCCCCTCGCGAGCGCGAAGCTCGGCCCTACCGCGCTCGTTCTTGGGCCGCCCAGCGAAAGAACATGACGCCGATCGCGCCCCAGATCACCGGCACCATCCCCAGCTTCATGACGATCCCCGCGAGTTGCTGGTCCTCGAGTGCGGTGAGCCGCCCGACCCGTGGCGCCAGTTCGTAGGTGGAGTACAGGGGGTAGTGGGCGAACGTCAGGGCGCTCGCCGGGACGATCGGCACAACACCTGCGGACAGGAAGAGGTACACCATCTTGAGGGCGAACGATTGGGTCCGCAGCTCCTTGATCGGGTTGACGATTGGCGCCCACAGGACGATGCCCGATGCGAGCCACGACATGTCCATGGCAAAGGAACCCAACTGCGAAGAGCGAAGCGTGTCAACACCGATCGGTGAGTGGGTGGCGAGCAGAACGATGTTGAAGATCACGCCCGACACCAGCAGGTGCCGTGACAGCCACCGGTAGGCGCCTAAGAGATGAAGGCGGTCGAGTGTCTGGCGCGCCATCCACTCCGGCGTCCCGAGGAGCAGCAACGGAGCGATCGCCAGGACGTACAGGAGGTACTGGAGCATGTGCACCCAGTCCAAGTACCCGGCACCGAGCGTTCCGACCGGCCAGTCCGATGACACCCAGAAGATCCCCATCGCAGCGAGAAACGCCGCCCTGGAACGGCGGTCCACTCCCCCGTGTCTGTGCACCTTGACCAGATACCAGATCGTTGGCAGCGCAACCATCACCCACACGCCCGGGTAGGCGATCCAGTGCCAGCTCCATGGCCGGTTGAGTGCGGCGCACCAGAGTTTCACGAGTCTGTCCTGTCCAGAACGAGCGGAAGGTCGTGGACCCACTGTGTCTGGCGTGTCCCATACGGATACTGGGTGTAGGCGAACCCGTCTGGCGCGTAGGCGATCACCTGCGCGGCGTGGGCCATCGAGTAGTCGTCTCCCTCGCCGATCTTGGCGGCAACCGACACCCCGGCGGCTCTTTGGGCGGCTTCCACTTCCTCGATCGTGCCCCTGAGTCCAATGAAGTTGGTGTCGAACTTGTCGAGAAAGGATCGGATGACTTTGGGGGTGTCGCGCTCCGGATCGACCGTGACAAAAACAACCTTGGTGTGGCGCTCGACATCCGGCAGTTTGTCGAGAGCCGCAGCGATCTGTGCGAGCTGCACCGGGCAGATGTCCGGGCAGTATGTGTAGCCGAAGTACAGCAGTGTGAGATCACCTTGTGTATCTGCTTGGAAGTCGAACGGGTTCCCTTGGGTGTCGGTGAGCACGAACTCCGGCTTCGGTTCTGGTGGGTCGAGCACGGTTCCGTCGAAACCGGACGCCGACGTCGTGTCGGTGCCGGCCGCCGCGCACGCGGCCGTGAGAAGGGCCACGACGCCGGCAATGAGGAGCATCTTCCGCACGACATGCCATGGTAGAAAGCGCCTGGACTTTGCGGGAAACCCACATGTGAGGCATGGTCGAGCAAAGCCGTTCCGCCTCGAACACCAGCGAGCTGCTGGAGGGTTATAGATGGGACCGCAGGACTAGGGTCGGACCATGTCCACCATCAAGCGTCTCACAGATTCCTGTCTCCTCGTCACGACGGACACCGGGACGACACTTGTCGATCCAGGTTTCCACACCTTCGCCAACATCGACCTCGACACGATCGGAGACGTGCAGCGGATCCTGGTGACCCACGAGCACGGCGACCACGTGAGTCCCGAGTTCTTGAAGTGGCTGCTCGACCGGGGCACCGATATCAGCGTGTATGGCAACGAGGCGGTTGCGGCTCTACTGGAGAAGTCCGACATCGAGGTCGACACCTCCGTTCCTGTCGGCACCGCCGTCGAGGATGTTCTACACGAGACCACCCCTGCCGGCGGAGCGCCACCGAATCGAGCCTGGACCGTTTCGGATGTGGTGACCCATCCTGGCGACAGCTACGGCCCGACCCGATCGGCTCCCGTCCTCGCACTCGGGCTGCTCACTCCGTGGGGTACGACGTTCGAAAGCCTGGAGTTCGCCCGGAGGCTCGGTCCGCGACAGGTAGTTCCGGTGCACGATTTCTATCTCTCGGGCCAGGGCCGCGAGTGGATCTACACGATGGCGAAGAGAGTCCTCGCCTCCGACGGGATCGAGTTCGTCGCGCTCGGCTGGGGCCAGAGCTTCACCGTCTAGCCAATCGAGCATCGGCCTCTCAGATGGGGCGGTCCTGCATGATGGCGAGCGGATGCCCCCAAGGGTCACGGAAGAATGCCATCCACAGCTCCGAGTTCTCGGTGCGATTGATGACATGCGGGGCCCCGATCCCCTCGACGCCTCGCTCCCCCAGGCGGGCATACTCCGCGTCGACGTCGTCCACCGTGAAGTAGAGCAACGGGTGGGAGGAGAACTCGGGTGATTCGGCCACGCCGAGATAGAGGCGAACACCGTCGACGTCGAAGAAGGCCATCTGCTGGGCAGGCACGTCGAAGAGAAACGTGAGACCGAGCGTGTCCCTGTAGAACTCGACAGCCTCGTCGATGTCGGTGACCGAGATGTGAATCTGTCCGATTGATGTGACCGCCACGCAGGGGTCCTTTCTTTGAGTACGGTTAATGTTTAACATTCCTCATATGCCTGGGTCAAGTACGCTCCCTTCGGTTCCTTCGGGACTGCCTTCCGACCAGGTCCACGAGACTGCCTCCATCCTCAACTCCGTGGCCATCAGACTCCTCCGTAGGATCCGGGAGTCCGACCGCACGGCAACGGGCCTCACCGCAGCGAGAGCATCGCTGCTCTCCGTGCTGGTCTACGGAGGGCCACTTCCCATCGGACGACTCGCCGATATCGAGCAAGTCACACCGCCTGCGATCACCAAGCTCGTCGACGGTCTGGAGAAGGAAGGCCTCGTCTCGAGGCGCAGATCTGCAGCCGACAGGCGGGTCGTGGAGGTGGTTGCCACTGCCGCCGGCCGTACTGCGCTCGAGCGTGGGCGGGCCGCACGGGTGGTTGCGCTCGCAGGTCTCCTGGAGGACCTGTCCGATCACGACCTCGTGGCTGTCCGACGCGCCGCTGAGCATCTGGCTCGGCTGATCGCCTGAGCGAACACCGGTCCGGCGCACAGACGACCTCGGTAGCTCCTCTGGTGCGTAGGATCGGCTACGGGAATGCCGCCTGTCCCCTCATCGTTCCAACGAGAGACACCTCGAGCCGACAAGGAGAAACCGATGTCCGACCGCTTCCCGTCACTCCCCGACCGAATCGCCGGGCTCGAAGACCTCGCCTACAACCTCTGGTGGTCGTGGCAGCCGGAAGCCCGTGATCTGTTCCGTGATCTCGGCCTGTATCCGTGGCGAACGAGCGACCACAACCCGATCAGGATGCTCGCGACGCTTCCCTCCGAGATCCTCTCCAAGGCCGCGGCGGAACCCTCGTACGTCAAGCGCTACGACGCGATCATGGAGCGTTTTGAGCGCGAGGTGCACTCGACGAGTGGATGGTTCGAAGACACGTACGGCGGAGGACACGGCCCGATTGCGTACATGTCGTTCGAGTATGGCCTCCATGCGTCGTTGCCGATCTACGCCGGCGGCCTAGGCATGCTGGCAGGCGACCATCTGAAGGAGGCGAGCGATCTCGGCGTACCTCTGGTTGCAGTCGGCATGATCTACTCAGATGGCTATGTGCGCCAGCGTCTCCGCGCAGACGGCTGGCAAGAGGACGTCGAAACCAAACTGGACCGGGCCTACGATCCGATCACACCCGTTCTCGACGCCGCCGGCTCGCAGCTCATCGTTCAGGTCCCGTTGTTCGACCCTCCCCTGCACGTAGCCGTGTGGAAGGTGGCAGCCGGCCGAATTCCGCTCTATCTGATGGACACCGACCTCGAGATCAACCAGCCGTGGGACCGCGCCATCGCCCAACACCTCTACGCGGGCAACGTGGAACAGCGCCTCAAGCAGGAGATCGTGCTCGGAATGGGTGGCATGTCGGTATTGACAGCGTTGGGCATCGAGCCTGCTGCGCTTCACCTCAACGAGGGCCACCCTGCCTTCGCGATCCTCGAACGGATTCGGGCCCGGGTCGAGCGTGGACAGGTGTTCGACGATGCATTCGAGGCAGTTCGCCAATCGACCGTCTTCACGACGCACACCCCGGTCGCGGCGGGCACCGACGTCTACCCGTTCCAGCTGATGGAGCAGTACTTCGGCGGCCTCTGCGCTCTGCTCGGCACGGATCTGAAGACCGTTCTCGAGCTGGGCACCAATCCTTCGGACCCGTCGGCAGGGTTCAACATGACCGTGTTCGCGCTGCGGGCCGCTGCCTACCGCAACGCGGTCAGCGAACGGCACGGGCGAGTTGCTCGGGAGATGTGGGCGGACCTGTGGCCAGACACCAAGGAGGTTCTGATCGAGTCGATCACCAACGGCGTGCATCTCCCGTCGTGGATCGAACTCGTTCACCTTCAGCCTCTGCTGACAGAACGCCTCGGCAACGATTGGGTGGCACATCAGGACCGGCCCGAAACGTGGGAGGGAATCGAGGACATCCCCGATGAGGACCTATGGCATCTGCATCAGGACCGAAAGGTGCTGCTGACCGGTCAGATCAACGAGCGGGCTCGGGCCCGCTGGCGGGAGGATCGCAGCGCAGCAGGTGATGTCGTGTCTGCCGGCGCGCTTCTCGATCCTGAGATCCTGACCATCGGCTTCGCGCGGCGGTTCACCGGCTACAAGCGGGCTGATCTCGTGTTTCACGATCTCGATCGGATCAAGCGGATCCTCAGCCATCCGGTTCGTCCGATGCAGATCGTGTTCGCGGGTATCGCTCATCCAGCCGACAATGACGGCAAGCGGCTGATCCAACACATCGTCGAGTTGGCCCGCGATCCCGAGTGTGGCGGTCGGATCGCGTTCGTCGAAGGGTACGACCAGCAGCTCGCCCAGTATCTCGTGCATGGGGTCGACATATGGCTCAACAACCCACTCCCCCCGCTCGAGGCGAGCGGTACGAGCGGCATGAAGGCTGCCGTGAACGGCGCACCGAACCTGTCGATCCTCGACGGGTGGTGGATCGAGGGGTTCAACGGTGCGAACGGCTGGGCGTTCGGTGGCGAGGAGATCGAGGGTGACCGTACGGAGGCCGATGCCGAGGCGCTCTATCGACTCCTCGAGAACGAGGTCATCCCCCTCTACTACGACCGGGATGACGACGACACGCCGCACGGGTTCGTGGGGGTGATGAAGGCGTCGATCAAGAGCGTCGCCCCCAGGTTCAGTACGACCCGGATGGTCAAGGAGTATGTGAACCGGTTCTACGCTCCGTCACTCGGCATGTAGCGACCGATGATCTCCATGATCTTTGCCTTCTCTTTCTGGAGGGTGGGTTCGTCGTCGGCTTCCATCACGAGCCTGACGACCGGCTCGGTGTTGGATTCGCGCAAGTTGAACCACCAGGTCGGGTACTCGACCGACAGCCCATCGAGATGCTCGACGGTGCCATCCGCGTAGATCGACTCGAGCTCATCGAGGAGCTTCGCCGAATCGGTGACGTGGATGTTGATCTCCCCGGACTGGGCATACTTCCGGAGAGACGCGACGAGCGTCCCGAGGGGTGCCTTCTTCTCGATGAGGAGTTCGAGCATGGTGATCATCGACAGGATGCCCGAGTCGATGAAGCCCATCTCCTTGTAGTAATAGTGACCGGACAGTTCGCCGGCGAAGGTGGCGTCGACCTCTCGCATCTTCTCCTTGATGAACGAGTGACCAACACGAGTCTTGACCGGTTTGCCCCCCAGCTCGGTGATTCGTTCGGCGACCGCTCGGCTCGATCGGAGGTCATACAGGATTGTCGCTCCGGGCTGACGGGCGAGGAAATACTCGGCGAGGATGGCGATCACCAGGTCGGCGGGGACCCGTTCACCGTGTTCGTCGACGAACCCGCATCGGTCACAGTCGCCGTCGAACGCGAACCCGAGCGCTGCGCCGGCGTCGACAACTCGCCGTTGGAGTTCGGCGGTGTTCTCGGGTTCGGCTGGATTCGGGACGTGGTGTGGGAACTCGCCGTCGGGCTCGAAGTACATGCGGTCGGCTTGGACGTGCGGCAGGCGGTCGAGGAGGTGTGGGGTGTCGAGTCCGCCCATGCCGTTGCCTGCGTCGATTACGATCTCGACCTCGTCGTCGTGCTCGACGAATGGGACGAGCATGTCGAGATAGCGGTCGAGGAACTCCGTGGTGTGGCGGAGTCCCGCCATCTCGCCCGGCAGTCCGGTGATGGCTTCGTAGAGGCGTTCGACGTCCGGAAGTCCTTGTGCACCGCTGAGCGGGATCGCCTTTTCTCGGCACAACTTGATGCCGTTGTACTGGGCGGGCAGATGCGATGCGGTGATCATCGCTCCCCCGTCGAATCCGCCATCGATGATGGCGCTGTACAGCATTGGGGTCGTCGCCAGCCCGATGTCGGTGACATCTGTGCCATAGGCGAGGACCCCTTCGGTGAACGCCGCGTTGAGACCCGGTGACGAGTCGCGCATGTCGTGACCAACCACGATGTGTTCTTCGGTCAGGTATTGGGCGAAGGCGTAGCCGATTGCGCGGACGATGTCCTCGTCGATTTCGTCGGGGTACGTGCCCCTGATGTCATAGGCCTTGAAGATTCCCGCCATTCCGTCTCCCTTCGTGCACGACCCGCACCTCCCGGCCCGTGACGGATCTGTAGATGGTTTCGATTGCGAACGCCAGGGCGATCATCCCTGCGAGGATCCAGAGCTGTCCTCTGGTGGACGGTTCTTGCCACACCTGCCAGCACAGCGCCGCGAGTGCAACGAAACAGGCGACCGTCCCGACCAACGAGATCCAGCGTTTGCTGTCGGTGGCCTCGGCCATTCGCGCGTTGGCTGCATTGACCGCCATGAAAATCAGCAGAAAGCCGGCGCTGCCCATGGTTGCGATGGCATGAAGCGGCAGCAGGTTGGCGATCAGCAGGGCAAGTACTGCGTAGATGATCATCCCTTCCGGGTGTTCGTGGAACAGGCTTCGTTCGAGTTCCTTGGGGAGTTCGCCCGTCTTGGCGACCACATAGGTGAGCCGGCCGGATCCGTAGAGGGTGGCGTTGATCGCCGAGGAGGTGGCGAGGAGCGCGGCGACGATGATCATGATGAACCCGCCTTGGCCCAGGAAGGTCCTCGCTGCAACCGCGAGCGAGTAGTCGGAGTCCTTGGTGATGGCGGCGAAGTCGAGATGACCCACGACCGCTACAGCGATGAGCGCGTACACAACGATCACGATCAGGACCCCGCCCAGGTACGCGATAGGGAGCGACCTCTTTGGATTCGAGACGTCCGGTGACGCGTTGGCGATCAATTCGAACCCTTCGTAGTTGAGGAAGATGATCATCGCCCCTGAGACGATGCCCCAGAGAGGCACGTAGGTGGACACGCCCATCCGGCTCATGTCGATAGGTGTGGCGAGTCCGACGACGATGAACACGAGCAGCAGGATCATCTTCGTGAGGTTGAAGAAGTTCTCCGATCGAACCACGAGACCGGCCCCGATGAGATTGATCGCAGTGAGGAAGACGATCACGGCTGTGATGAGGACGTGCTGCCAGAGACCGTAGGAGCCGGCCGGGATCAGATTGGCTCCGTAGCTGCCGAATGCGAACGCGTAGATGGCCAGCAGGACGACGTAGGAGAGTCCAAGGAGGATGTTCGTGCTCCCGGTGAACGTGCCGGTGCCGAATGCCCTGTTGAGGAACTCGACGGTGCCACCCTGTCCAGGGAAGGTGAGTGTCAGCTTGAGGTACGAGTAGGCGGTGAGGAGGGCGACGATCCCTGCGACAACGAACGCGACCGGCGCGGCGCCCTTGGTGAGCTGAACAGTGAGCCCGGTGACGGCGAAGATGCCGCCGCCGACCATGCCGCCGATCCCGATCGACAGGACTGAGAGAGTCCCGAGCTTGGAGCGCTGTCTACTCACTTGTTTCCTCGAGAATCGCACTCGCCCGCGGGCCGAGCGTGTATGCATCGCCGCCCTGGGCACCCTGTCCGGTCGTGTCGACGACGAGAGCCCAGGTGCGATCGGTGGGCAGCGCAAACGAGACCCGATTGGAGCTCGGGTTGAACAGCATGACGAGGGGCTCGTCTCCGAGGATGTGTACACCGAGGTGATTGAGGTCGGGGTCGTCCCAGTCGGGAGACGCCCCGGTGTCGTCGAAGAACATGATCTGCGTGTCGTCGTAGAACGCCTCGGTGGACAGAACGGGATGCGACCGCCGGAACGCGATCATGTCGTGCACGAACCGGTGAAGATCACGGTTCTCGTCGAGTAGTCGCCAGTCGTGCCAGCTGGTCGCGTTGTCCTGGCAGTAGGCGTTGTTGTTGCCGCCCTGGGTGCGCCGGAACTCGTCGCCACCGAGCAACATCGGCACCCCGCGCGAGATGAACAGGGTCAGGATGAAGTTCTTGATCTGTCGGAGTCGCACCGACTCGACGTCCGTGTTGTCGGTGTCGCCTTCGACGCCGTAGTTGGCGCTGTAGTTCTGGTCGGAGCCGTCGCGGTTGTCTTCGCCGTTTGCCTCATTGTGTTTGCGCTCGTAGCTGACGAGATCGTTGAGGGTGAAGCCGTCGTGGGCGGTGACGAAGTTGATGCTGCTCTCGGGGCCTTTGCCGGAGCCGGCGTAGATGTCGGAGCTTCCGCAGATGCGGGAGGCGAACTCCCCAACCATGCCGGCGTCACCCCTCCAGAAGCGGCGAACGTCATCGCGGTAGCGGCCGTTCCACTCGGCCCATCGAGCCTCTGAGAAGCTGCCGACCTGATAGGCACCCGCGGCATCCCATGCTTCGGCGATGATTCGCACTTCACAGAGGATGGGGTCTTCGGCGATACGTTCGAGCAACGGGGCGTCGGGCAGGAGGTCGCCGTTCTCGTCCCTGTCGAGGACCGATGCGAGATCGAATCGGAAACCGTCGATATGCATCTCGAGGGTCCAGTAGCGCAACGCGTCGAGGATGAAGTCGCGAACGACCGGATGGTTGGCATTGATCGTGTTGCCTGTGCCCGTGTAGTTCTCGTAGGTTCGCTTGTCGGAACCGAGCAGGTAGTAGATGACGTTGTCGATGCCACGAAACGAGAGGGTGGGCCCGTGCTCGTTCCCTTCCGCTGTGTGGTTGAAGACCACGTCGAGAATGACCTCGATACCGGCGGAATGGCATGCCTTCACGAGTTCCTTGAACCCGCCGACCTGATTGGCGGTCGCTGCGTAGGAAGCCTTCGGAGCGAAGAATCCGACGGTGTCGTACCCCCAGTAGTTCGAAAGCCGCTCACCCGTCTCGGGGTTGGCGCGGGTGACTTCGTTCTGGTTGAACTCGTGCACGGGCATCAGTTCTATCGCTGTGATGCCAAGGTCACGAAGGTATGGGAGCTTCTCGATGAGTCCCCGGTAGGTGCCGGGATGGTCGACGCTGGAGTTGCCGTGACGGGTGAAGCCGCGCACGTGCGTTTCATAGATCACGACATCGGACCATGGGAGGCGAAGCGGTTGGTCGCCTTCCCAATCGAAGTCGGTGCCGGTGACGACGCACTTGGGCATCGCCGCAGCGTTGGAGGATCTCGTGGCGCTGGCTCTCTGAGCGAAATCCCAGTCGTCGCGTCTCGTGATGGCGGTGGCGTACGGATCGAGGAGGAGCTTCAAGGCGTCGTAGCGATGACCCTGATCAGGCTGGTTCGGACCGTCGACCCGGTAGGCGTAGATGGTGCCGGGCCTAATGCCCGCCACCCATACGTGCCAGATGTCCCCGGTTCGATGCCTGGAGGGTTTCAGATCGATGACTCGCTTTGGGGTACCTGCATCGGGACTTGAGTAGAACTCGAGCCACACCCGGGTGGCGTGGCGGCTGAACAGCGAGAAGTTCGCCCCGGCGTCGTCCACTCTCACCCCAAGCGGGAGTGGCCGTCCCGGTTTGACGTTCGAGGCGCGCATCACCGCCAATCTACCGAGCGCCGCCAAATCGGCCCACCCGTTCTGCCTTCTTGCGTGAGATGGGTGGACATAGTGCACGCTCCTCACGCAAGAACTTGCCCCCTGCCGCCGCCGGAGAACAAGCTTCCGATCGCGATTCGAGCCGGCGAGCGGCTCTTCTGAGTCGTCACCACAAGAAGCTCCGGAGGTGAGACTCGAACGCCCCTCCCGCACCTTCGGGATCCGCAACTCGACATCACCAGCCGGTGTCGACAACACCCGGCTCCGCGCCCCGTTGCGCCAATTCGTGCGCGTCTCGGTGCGTTCATAACGAAACGCGTCCTGGAAGCTCCCAAAGCAGGCAGTCGGGGAGTTCGCCGGGGTTGTCCGACCGGGACGTATGACTTCAGTCTGTCTCTAGGCCCAACTCACCGAATATGCGCTTCCGTTCATCGGCGAACTCGTCGGACGAGATCTCGTCGGTCTCGAAGCGTTCGCTGAGTTGCGCGTACTCTTTCATCAACGCATCCTCCTCAGCTCTGTTGACGTCTTCAGCATCTGAGGAGGATTGACGTCTTGCCCTCTTGTTCGCCTGTTTCTCCCGACGAGCTTTCTCTTTGGCTCGTTTCTGGAAACTCTGCCTGCTGCGTTTTGCCACTTAGCGGGAAGGAACCCTCAGCGGGATCGAGGCTTGGCGACGTTGACCTTGAGATTGCGACCGTCGATCTCCTTGCCGTTGAGCCCCGAGATGGCGCTATTGGCCTGGTCGCTGGTCTTCATCTCGACGAACCCGAAGCCACGCGACTGGCCGGTTTCGCGATCGGTGACCACGTTGGCACTGGTCACTTCTCCGAAGGGGGTGAAGAGACCTTCCAGCTGGCTGGTCGAGGTTTGGAACGAGAGGTTCCCCACATAAAGGTTGGTGGACATTGCTGCTCCTTTGAGCTGCCGTCGTATGGATCACCATGCACCAGGGCACCAGTTCGAAAGAGAGGTGACGTCTGGCTGCGACGTCCGACGGGTCGAAGAAGCAAAGCAAGGCGCGTGCACAATCGATGCGCACCTCAGAAGCTTAGTGTCGATGCTGCCGCTATGCCAGCCGGCCTATCTCGCAGCCTGCGGTACCGACTGGTTGAACCCAGCCACCGTTGATTGTCGCAACGTCACGTTCCCACACGTTACGACACCACGTCCTTCCATCTGCCAATCCTCCGCTGTGCGCTGATCGTGGCCCGTTCACGTCCCAATGTTGGTGCGCTGCGGATCGAACTCGTCACCGGTAGTCTCCGGGCA
>CAZBXV010000059.1:0-11261 GCA_964496205.1 uncultured Acidimicrobiia bacterium | reverse complement strand
GTGGAGGTGAGGGGATTTGAACCCCTGGCCTCTTCCGTGCGAGGGAAGCGCTCTGCCAGGCTGAGCTACACCCCCAAGGGCGAAGGCATTGTAGCCAACTCCGCACGGAGCGCTAGAGCTGGTCAGACAGGTCCTTTCGGAGCCGCTCTTGGACGATCGTGGTCGTCAGATCGGATCGGCTGCGCTCGACCAGCGCTCTCGCGACATCGGTGGTCCGGCGCAGTCCGCGAGTCATGCCATCCGGGTAGTCGAGGCTTGCGAGCAGGTCGACGACATCGTCCATTGCCGACAGCGTCGTCTCTCCTCGGTCCAATTGGCCGCTACGCAGGAGATCGAGCAGGCGGCGGCGAAGCTCCCCCACCGCCTCACCAAGCCCATGCAGGTACGCACCGACCCGGACACCGAGGTCCTCCGGTGATGGGAGTGGACCGTCGAGACCAAGCGCGTACGTGAGGCGAGCCTCGGCGTACTCCTTTGCCGCGTCGTCAACGAACCCCGCGAAGAGAACATCGGGATGGTCTCGAAGGACTGTCTCCGCCTCCTCGAGAAGAACACCTGCTTCGTCCATCAGTCGCGAACAGTCGTCCATCTCGCCCCGGTGGAATGCCCGTATGGCGTTCGCCGAAGATCGGATCACCTTGCGCGAAACCGACAAGCCCCGTTCACGCGCAGCGAACTTTGCGTCGAACTCCGCACGCGCGGCAGACTCGACGGCTTCGAGGCTTTGACTCATCTGGCCGCCCTAGCAAACGTTGGTGGTCGGAGCACTAGCCGTTGGCCAGAACGCGAACCTGTGGTTCATGTTCTTCTTCGTCGTTGGGCAGATTGACCCGGAACGAGGTCTCGCGACGCTGACGTATCTGAACCAGCATCGCCAGGTACCAAGCGATTACTCCGTCGATCGCGATGTGTGCAACCAACAGAGCCATCGAACCGCGCCATATGGCGACGGCGAGAGTGGCCAGTGCGAGCGATATGAGTGCTGCGAGCGTGCGGCGACGCCGGTTCAGTACGCGACGCCGGGTCAGCAGTGGTTCGATACTGGTTCCGGAACCGGCCGCCGACAGGTGGGCAGACAACTGGGTGAACTCGCGGGCAGACTCAACGGGCCGATCCTTCCGCGAGCTGAATACCGACGGCAGCAGGAACGTCGCCCACACACCGGCGAGAAAGAACAGCACGATCACGGGAACCGCATCGCTCCCAAGCGACAACGCCATGAGGACTGGCGTCACCTCCATATGCTCCGCCCGAGTCTCATTGGTCGGAGGATAGGTCGAGGAACTGGCCGCGCCAACTCATCAATGCCCATGTGCCGACCCCCGCAACAACGCAAGTGCATGGCCGAGAGCCGGTGCAATCACATCGAGTGACTCGGTTACGCCCGAAACCGATCCCGGCAGGTTGATGATCAGTGTGTGGCCTGCAGTTCCCGACACGCCTCTCGACAGCATGCCGTGTGGATTGACGCCGAATGTCGCGGCCCTCATCGCTTCAGAGATTCCGGGAGCTCTACGGTCGAGCACCAGTGCCGTTGCTTCCGGGGTGAGATCCCTGGGCGACATCCCGGTACCGCCGGCTGTCATGACGAGATCGAAGCCATCTTCAATTGCCAACCTCAAAGCCGCCGCGACCGGCCCGATTCCGTCCTCGACGACTCGTCGCGTCACTGCAAGGTCGAGCGCCTCCAAACGAGCAGCTGCTGCGGGTCCTGAGCGGTCTTCCGCTTCTCCCCTGCTTACCCTGTCGCTGACCGTGAGGACGAGTGCCCTCATCTCGACCATGTTCCGCTCCGTCCGCCGGCCTTCGAAGTAAGGCTGATATCGGCAATGGTGGCGCTCCGGTCGATACCCTTGATCATGTCGTAGAGCGTCAAGGCCGCGACGGACACAGCCGTCATCGCCTCCATCTCCACCCCGGTTCGATCGGTGGTGTGCACCGTCGCCTCGACTCGAACGCCCCGCTCGACGGGGTCGATCTCGATACCCACCGACGAGATCGACAGAGGATGACAGAGAGGGATCAGCTCTGATGTGCGTTTGGCGGCCATGATGCCGGCCACTCGTGCGACCGCCACAGCGTCGCCTTTCGGGAGGCGGCCACCGAAGAGACGATCACGAGTCTCCGAAGCCATCACCACGAACCCTTCTGCGACGGCCGTTCGTTCCGTGATCGGCTTGCCTCCCACGTCGACCATGCGGGCATGCCCTCTGTCGTCCAGGTGCCCCTCACCCATCGAGCACCCCCATCGTTCTCGTCTCGGTCCATTCGAACATCTCGAGGGTCACGGACTCGCCGGCTTCGACGTCGCCGACACCGACCGGGATGAGGGCAAGGGCATCGGCGTCCGCCATCGCCGAGAGCACATTCGAGGACTGCCCTCCGGACAACGCGACCGCCATCGAGTTCAGATCGACGCGAACTCTGAGGAACACATCCTTCTGTGGGTTCGTCGAGACCGGCTCAACCAGCCGCCCGAGGATCTGCGGTCTGAACAGCGCAGTCGCGCCCATCATGTGGAGAAGGGCGGGGCGGACGAACTGCTCGAACGAGACCATGACCGAGACCGGATTCCCGGGCAGACCGAACAGGGGAGTTCCCCCGACGTGTCCAAAGGCGAACGGCTTGCCCGGCTGCTGCGCGACCTTCCAAAACGAGACCCCGCCGAGTTCGGCGAGCACCGCTTTCACGAAGTCGTAGTCCCCCATCGACACGCCACCGGATGTGACCACGACGTCGGCGATGTCCGCAGCGTGACGAACAACGTCTCTGAGACGATCGGGCTCGTCGCCGATGATGCCTAGATCTACGACGCGCTCGACGATTCCGGAGAGCATGGCTGAAAGAGTGGCACGGTTGGAGTCACGTATCTTGCCTCGCTCGGGAGTCAGCGAGTCCGGTGGGACGAGTTCATCACCTGTGGAGATGATCGCCACCACGGGACGGCGACTCACCTCGGGCTGTGTCACTCCGATCGACGCCAGCACGCCGAGCATCGGAGGGTTGAGGCGCTTCCCTGGTTCGAAGACGAGCGCACCCTTGACAAGGTCGCCACCTGCCGGGCGAACGTGGGTTCCCATCTCACGAGTTGCCTTGATCGACACAAAGCGACCTTCGGACTCGGTGACCTCGACTTCGACCACCGTGTCCGCCCCACGGGGAATCGGGGCACCAGTCATGATTCGAATCGCCGTGCCCGGAAGAACAGTTCGACTCGACACGCTGCCTGCCGGCACGTCCTCGACGATGTTCAATCTGGCCGGAACGGTTTGGATGTCGTCCGACCGGACAGCGAACCCGTCCATCGCCGAGTTGGCGAACGGCGGGACGTCGTTCGGTGCAGCGATCGGCTCGGCGAGCACACGCCCCAACGCTTCGGCCAGGGGAACCTTCTGGGATCCGAGCCGATGCACTGCGTTCAAGACCTCCCGCTGTGCTTCGAAGCGGGGCTTCATCCGTCCCACAACCCTTCGAGGAACCTCCGGTAGTCACCACCGAACTCGTCATGGGCGAGGCCGAGCAGCGTCGATGCCTCGAGGAATCCTGCAGGGTTCCCGATGTCGAGCAACTCCCCGCGCGACACAGACCCGAGGCATCTGCCCCCGACGCCGAGCTCATGGATGGCGTCGGTCAGCTGCACCTCGCCGCCGTGACCGGGGGTGAGGTTCTCGAGGATGTCGAACACCTCCGAGGTGAACAGATACCGGCCAATCAGACCAAGACGGGACGGTGCACGTACGATGCCCGGCTTCTCGATCGCCCCGTTCACCTCGACAAGATTCTCCGATCGCCACTCGCCGGGAACGACAACGCCGTACTTCGACAGAAGATCGTCTTCGATCTCGCGGAGCGACATGATCGACGTACCGTCGAAGAACTCACCCATCCCATCCAGCACATCGACCTTTGCGATCATGTCCGCGAGGAGGCAGAAGAACGGTCGACCATCGGAGGCGTCCCGGGCCGACAGGATGGCGTTGCCCAAACCCAGTGCCTCCGGTTGCACGACCGGTGTGATGACGACGTCTTCCATTCCAGGTACAGGAGCGGAGAAGTAGGTGTCGACGAGCGGTATGACTTCCGGATTGACGACGATGATGACTTCGCGTGCTCCTGCACGAACCGCTTCCTCGACCACATACTGGACAGCGGGTCGATCGACGATCGGTAGGAACGCCTTGGGCACCACCCGCGTCGCGTGACGCATCCGCGTTCCCTTGCCCGCAGCAGGAATGACTGCCAGGTCCACCATCATTCGATCACCTTACGTTCCGTGCCGCCAGCAAGCCTTGCAATGTTGCCCTGATGTCTCAGTATCACAAGCGCGACCCCGACGATCAGCCACGCCAGCGCCCAACCGTGCGCTCCTTCGAGAAGCGCTGCCGGGATCGCTGCCAAGACGACGACGAGCGTGCCAATCGAAGCGACATGGGTGAACGCAACCAAGGCGGCGAAGAACACCAACAACGCGGCGGCCGCGATCGGATAGAGCCCGAACATGACACCCGCAAGCGTGGCCGCACCTTTTCCGCCGCGAAACCTGTGGAACAGCGGATAGCAGTGACCGGACACGGCGGCGACCCCTGCACCTGCTCCGAGCGCCGGTCCACCAATGGCAGCGCCGACGAGCGCAGCGACAAGTCCTTTGCAGAGATCGAGAAGCAGAACTGCGGCACCGGCTCCTTTGCCGACAGTCCTGAAGACGTTCGAGGCTCCCGGGTTTCCGCTTCCTGTCGCGTAGATGTCGAACCCGCGCGACTTGGCGATGACCACGGCGAAGTCAACGCTTCCGAGCAGATAGGCACCGATGACGACGACGGCTTCCATGGCACGGGGAGTGTACCGACCGGAGTCACTGACACATCGAGTGTCTCTCCCCCGACGGTTTGGAAGCCATCGCTAGTGTTTGAAAACGGCGGGGATCGAGCGGTCGGCGGTCCTTTCTAATCGGCGATACACAACCAGGGAGGACGATGTGCATCTCACGATCTTCGCGTGTGACTTCGACGGAACCCTCGCCGAGGACGGTGTGGTTCCGGCCGAGACGTGGTCCGCGCTCGAACGTGCGAAAGACGCCGGGGTCACGATCATCCTCGTCACCGGTCGATCACTCGACGATCTCAATGACCCGCAGACCCCGTTCTCGAGCCTCTGCGAGGCGATCGTCGCCGAAGATGGAGCAGTCGTCTACTTCCCACGACGGGACGAGGTCGTGCTGCCATTCGGGCACCTCGCCGACCGGTTCATCGATCGTCTCGAGGGCATTCCGATCGTTCGAGGGCAGGCGATCGTCTCCACGATCACGCCCCACGATGAGCAGGTCCTCCAAGTGGTTCGGGAGGCGGGAGGGGGAGTGACCGTCGAGTACAACCGGCACGCGGTGATGGTGCTACCGCCCGGCGCAACCAAGGGAACCGGACTCGTGTACGCCCTCAGAGAGCTGGGCTACTCTCCACGCAACGTCGTTGCCTGTGGCGACGCAGAGAACGATATGAGCCTTCTGGATCCCGTCGAGCTTTCCGTGGCGGTCGCCAACGCAGTCGACGATCTGAAGGTACGGGCCGACATCGTGCTGACAGAACCAAACGGGGAAGGGATACGGGGGCTGCTCGATTGTCTCGTCGCCGGTACTCTGCCGGAACGGCATCCACGATCGGAACGACGCCTGCTCCTCGGCCACGACGAGTCGGGCGCGCCGGTGCATTTGGATCCGTTCATGGTGGCCAACAGCAACATCGGCGTGTTCGGTGCAAGCCAGAGCGGGAAGTCCTGGCTTGCCGGTCTTCTCGCGGAAGAGATGCTCAACAAGGGATACCAGATATTCATCGTCGACCCGGAAGGCGACTACAGAAACCTGCGCGCCTACCCGCACACATTGGTGATGGGAGGCAAGGACAGCCGCCTTCCGCCGGTCGTCGACCTGATCAATTTCAGCGAGTACGACGGAGTCACCATCGTTCTCGATCTCTCCACCTACACGATCGACGATAGGTACTCATACCTCCTGGACTTGATGCACGCGATCCGCGGCTTGCGGCGAAGAAGGGGGCGACCCCACTGGATCCTCATCGACGAGGTCCAGAATCTGTGTCCTCCGGAAGGGAACGAGCTCTGTGACCTGATCGTGAGAGACATGGAGGACGGCGGCTATGCCGTCGTCAGCTATCGGCCGAGCCTGGTCGCATCCAAACTGACTGCCGCTCTCCAGCACTACATCCTCACCCGAACGACCATGAAGGGGGAGCTGGCGGCGATAGACCGCCTGCTGGCGCACCAGGACGGCTCGACCGACATCGTCGAGAGACTGCCCCGTCTCGACACCGGAGCGACACTGATGTGCCTCCAGCAAGGCGGCATCTGGGAGTGGCCCGCCGGTACGTTCGTCAATCTGCTTCCGCGACCCCGCTCGGTGCCACACATCCGCCACATGCACAAGTACCTACGCGCACCGCTACCGAGGGGCCGGCGCTTCTACTTCTCTGACTCATCCGGGCACTCAATCGATCGGGAGGCGGCTTCCCTTTGGGAGTTCGGTGAGGCGTTGCACGATGTTCCGCTCGAGTCGCTGCTCTACCATCTTCGCCGTCGTGACTTCGAGAACTGGCTGCGCGAGGTTCTCCACGACGACAACCTCGCCGACCAGATCCGGAAGATCCGGCATCGTCCGCTCGCCGATTCGGAGGTTCGGGAAGAGATCGTACAGGCGGTCGACACTCGATACGACGAACTCGACAGCATGGGATGACTCCGTCCCCCTGATATCATTGCCGTCTTCCATCGACACGAGTTGCCATGCCCACGTATGAATATGTCTGCAAGCGATGTGGAAAGAGGTTCGACGTCTTCCAGTCGTTCTCCGACAAGCCTCTGCGCATCCACAAGGATTGTGGAGGTGAGCTCCAGAAGGTGTTCCACCCTGCCGGAATCATCTTCAAGGGACCCGGCTTCTACGTGACCGACTCGGCGAAGAAGGGCGAGGAATGATCGGCGTCTTCGGTGGTACCGGGTTCTACGAATTCCTCGATGATGCTCGTCAGGTCGAAGTGGACACCCCCTACGGTGCGCCGTCTGCCGAGTACATGGTCGGCACGGTCGACGGTGTCGATGTGGCATTCCTACCGCGCCACGGAGAAGACCACCAGTTCCCTCCCCACAAAGTGAACTACCGGGCCAATGCGTGGGGGATGAAGCAGCTCGGCGTCGACCGGATCATCGCCCCGTGCGCGACCGGAAGCCTCGTGCAGGAGTACGCACCGGGACATCTCGTCGTCGCCGACCAGCTCGTGGACCGCACCTGGGGTCGCGAGTCGACGTTCTTCGACGGCCCGCAGACTGCCCACATCTCGTTCGCCGATCCCTACTGCCCGGAGCTTCGCCCCCTCGCCCTTCGGGCGTGCCAGGAGTCCGGTGCGACCGTGCACGACGGCGGCACGAACGTAATCATCCAGGGCCCACGGTTCTCAACACGAGCAGAGAGCCGCTGGTTCGCGTCCAACGGATGGCATCTCGTCAACATGACGCAGTTCCCCGAAGCTCCGCTCGCTCGCGAACTCGAGATGTGCTTCGTGAATATCGCGGTGGTCACGGACTACGACGTCGGCGTGGAAGGCGAGATCCCGGCGGTCACCCACGCAGAAGTGATGAAGCTGTTCGGAGAAACGCTGGGCACCCTGAAGCACGCGGTTCGCCGACTGATCCCGCTCGCAGAAGCCGCACCGCGCCAGTGCTCATGCAACTCGGCTCTTTCGGGCGCGACCGGCTGATCGACACCCTTCCAACCAGCCGGCGCTGACGGTACGTTCGGCGTGTGTATTGGTTCGCGCGTCCCCCCTACCTCAGACGGCTTGGCGCCGTGGTGCTCGTGCTCGTCGCCGCGGTGATCGATCTGGCCCCCAGAAGCACGATCAGCTACCCGTTCGCCGCGGCCGACTTGGACGCAGGAACGATCCTGGATACGGGCTCCGTGGAGTGGCGCGACGTGCCCGACGGCCTTCTGCCACCTGGCGCGACCGGTGGAACTGTCACGCGATATCCGGTGGCCCAAGGCGAACCCCTCACGGCGTCGATGACCTCCTCGGATCGGCCGTCGATCCCGGACGGGTGGTGGGCTCTTACGCTGCCGCTGCCCGAGGACGTCGTCCCAGGCCAGCAGGTTCAACTCGTCGTCACCGGCGGCCCGCCTCAGGCGTATGCAGGCATCGTCATCGAACCTCCTTCCGCCGCCGATGCGCTCTCCTACGAGGATCCGGCGGGCCTGGTGGCAGTGCCGTCCGACTCCGCCGTTGCAGTCGCTGCCGGCGCCGCCGACGGTTCGATCACGGTGCTGGTAGGCGCCGCCCCGTGAAAGCCGGACGAGCAAGCTCGTCCGACCGTACTGAGTCTTGGGTTCCGGGTTCAGGGCAGACCCCTCGCCCTGTAGCTTCACGGTCTTCCAGGTCGCGTTCTGGCTGGTCGATGGTCGCTGGAGACTGGCAGCTGCCGACCAGCTGAATAGCTGATCGCCGAAAGCTATCCTCCCCTCTCGTGTTTCAGGCAATCATCTGGGGTCTCGTTCAGGGACTCACCGAGTTCCTTCCCGTGTCGTCGAGTGGCCACCTCGTGCTCGTCCCCGACCTGCTCAAGATGGAGCCGCCGGATCTCGCGACGACGGCGGTGCTGCACCTCGGGACACTGATCGCCGTCCTCGCCTACTTCCGTAAGGACGTCATCGGCCTATTCCGGTTCGATCGCCCGGCGCGACACTTGTGGCTGCTTCTGATCATCGGCACGTTGCCGGCGGGCCTCGGGCTCGTCTTCAAGGATCAGGTCGAGGCGTTCCAGGAATCCTCAACGCTGGTCGCCGTCGCCCTGCTCGGAACAGGTGTCGTCCTGCTCCTTTCCCAATGGATCGTCAGACGTGCCAAAACGATCGACCAAGAGACGCCCTACGGTGCGCTGCTGATCGGTCTCGCACAGGCGCTGGCAATCCTTCCGGGCGTGTCCCGTTCCGGTATGACGATCACCGCTGGACTCGGCAGAGGGTTCTCGCCTGAAGAGGCTGCCCGTTTCTCATTCTTGCTCGCCATTCCCGCGATCGTCGGAGGCGGACTTCTCGAAATGGTCGATCTGGCCGACAGCGGCGGGCTGACAGGAAGCGTATGGGTGGCAATGGCGGTCGCGGCCGTATCCGGCTACCTCGCGATTGCGTTTCTGATCCGTGTCCTGGTGAAACGCGGACTGTTCCCGTTCGCCATTTACTGCTTCGCGTTCGGCGTCCTGGCGCTGGTCGCGCTGTAGAGTCCGCTGTTTCCTCCCCCAGCGAAGCCACGGGGTTGAGCGTTGGGGAAGGTGGACTCGACCAAAGGTTGAGGACGGAGGGGGCGGTACCCACCAACGAAGCCCCGGTTCGCTCTGCGATCAGCGAGAGAAGCTACCTCGCCCCACGGTCCTCCTGCGATTCCGACCGCGCTCCTGATGGAAGCTGGCCGCTGGAGACCGGCTGCTGAGTAGCTGACCGCTGAAGGTCGGCTCAGAACCCGACCACACACCAGGTCGGTTCGTACCACCCGAACATCACATCGGCCTTGCGAAGAACGTCCGTCGATCCTTCGACAAGCCCCGCTGCCGCAAGGGATGAGAAGTCATGGCAACCGAGGTACGCCATTCCCAGGGTTGTGACATCGAGACGTAGGTCGGCTTCACCAGAGGTTTTCACACACGTGGCGCCGACCGGCCCACCGTCCAGCCGGTAGACGCCGGCGACATCGTCGGGCGCGATGACCTCGATCGTCAACGAGCCCTCCACCTGGTACCTGCGTGTCGACAACGCAACCGGCACATCCAGGATCCTGATCCAGATGCCCTCCTCGACCGAGAAGGTCATGCGCCGGGGATCGGTCAGGTAATAGGCAAGACCGTCGCGCAGCGGACGGTGGCGGGCATGGATCTCCTTGATGAGGTCGAGACTGAACAGGAATCGCCAGAGCCCGCGCTCGGCGGCGGCGTCTACACCGATCACCTCACCGGCATGGAGGACAAACTGGGCATGCCCCTCCTTCCAATCGTCCTTGACCCTGTAGCGGGCATACCCTCTCGGTTCACCGTTCTCCTCGTAGATGGCGAACCGATTGGAGGTCAGCCCCTGGCGCCATGTTTCGAGATCGGCGAGGGTGACCTCCCACTTGGGGGCCGTCCGCTCGATCATCCCGGGATACTTCGAGACGACCTGCTCGTAAATGGCGGGCATGAGTTCGGCAGCTTCCGTCTTGTCGACGACTCGCACCGTTCCCGAGGCTGTGACCTCGGGCCGGAAAGTGGCGTGAGCCCGCTCAACCGTCCTCGATGCGCTCTGGTCGCACATGCCGAACCCGAAGCGGCCATAGATCGAACTCTCCGAGGCCCACAGGATCGAAACGGGCTCGCCTCTCTTCCTGCTGTCCTCCAGCAGCTCCGCCATCATCGATGTGAGGATGCCCCGTCTGCGATGGGACGGCAGCACGCCGATCATCGTCACACCGCCGGCAGGAAGCGACCCTCCGGGGACGGTCATCGTGAAGCTGTAGTTCGCGCCGGTGCCGACGATACGCCCGCCGTCGAACGCAGCGATCGTGCGATCGAACTCGAGCAGGTTCTTCTCCAGTTCGAGTTCCTCCGGTTTCGGATCCCACGAGAATGCGTGAGAGAGAACCTTGAAGAAGGCGTCGAACTCTTCAGGTGTGATGGGGCGGTAATCCATGACGGTCACGCTAGCGGCACCCTGCGAGGACGGACCCCGGATTTTCCGTGAACCCAGGGCTGTCAGCGGTGTTTCTCTCGTTCAGGAACCCTGGGTTCGGGCAGGGAAGGTGCGGAGGGCCGGTATACTTGATGGGGTAAGCCGGATACCACAAAGGATTCGAGCATGTATGTCACCCTCATGAAGTCGAAGCTGCATCGCGTGGCCGTCACGCATGCCGAGTTGGACTATGAAGGTTCGTGTGCCATCGACTCCGACTGGCTCGAAGCCGCGGGGATCAGGGAGAACGAACAGGTCCACATCTTCAACATCGCCAACGGCAAGCGGTTCATCACCTACGCGATCAAGGCCGAGTCGGGCAGCAAGATCATCTCTGTCAATGGTGCGGCTGCGCACCGCGCCTCTCCCGGGGACAAGGTCATCATCGTGTCCTACGCGACGATGACCAACGAGGAAGCGGACGAGCACCGTCCGACGATCCTCCACTTCGACGAAACGAACAACGTGACCGATATTGCCCGGGGCGTACCGGTTCAGGTCCCCTAGG
>CAZBXV010000058.1:0-11598 GCA_964496205.1 uncultured Acidimicrobiia bacterium | reverse complement strand
TGCGTGCTCCGTTGGCGCCACCACGGTTGTCGCTGTCACGGAACGTCGATGCCGATGCCCACGCGGTCGTCACGAGCTGCGGCACGGTCAAACCGGAAGCGAGGATCTTGGCCTTCAGGACTGTGATGTCGGCGTCGTCGACGACCACGCCGTCTGCACTCGGCACGGGGTCCTGCCAGATCAGCTGCTCGCTCGGCACCTCGGGACCCAGGTAGCGAGAAACCGGACCCATGTCGCGGTGGGTGAGCTTGAACCACGCTCTGGCGAATGCGTCGGCGAACTCATCCGGGTTCTCGTAGAAACGCCGGGAGATCGGTTCGTAGATCGGGTCGAATCGCAGCGCCAGGTCGGTTGTGAGCATGATCGGAGACACTCGCTTCGATGGGTCGTGGGCGTCCGGCACCGTGTCGTCGGCCGCCCTATCCGTCGGTCGCCACTGATGGGCCCCGGCGGGGCTCTTCGTCAGCTCCCACTCGTACCCGAACAGTGTCTCGAAGAAGCTGTTGTCCCACGTTGTAGGCGTAGGCGTCCACGGACCCTCGAGGCCACTCGTATACACGTCGTCCGGGTTCTCGCTGAGCGTGTTCCTCCAACCGAGGCCTTGCTCTTCGAGCCCGGCTGCTTCGGGTTCGGGACCGACGTACCGATCTTCGACGGCACCATGTGTCTTGCCGAACGTGTGGCCCCCTGCGATCAGTGCGACCGTCTCTTCGTCGTTCATGGCCATCCGGAAGAACGTTTCACGGACGTCTCGTGCCGCTGCCATCGGGTCAGGGTTGCCGTTCGGTCCTTCAGGGTTCACGTAGATGAGACCCATCTGGACTGCACCCAGCGGGTTGGCCAGTTCCCGGTCGCCGCTGTAGCGCTCATCACCGAGCCACGTGTCTTCCGGACCCCAGTAGATGTCCTCTTCGGGCTCCCACACGTCCTCTCGTCCGCCACCGAACCCGAAGGTTGTGAATCCCATCGACTCGAGGGCGACGTTGCCGGTGAGGATGATGAGATCGGCCCAAGAGATCTTGCGACCGTACTTCTGCTTGACCGGCCAGAGCAGGCGCCGTGCCTTGTCGAGGTTGGCGTTGTCCGGCCAGCTGTTGAGTGGTGCGAAACGCTGTGTGCCCGATCCCCCGCCGCCACGTCCGTCATGGATCCGGTAGGTGCCCGCGCTGTGCCATGCCATGCGAATGAACAGCGGCCCGTAGTTGCCGTAGTCGGCGGGCCACCACTTCTGTGACTGTGTCATGAGAACGGCGAGGTCCGCCTTGACGGCATTGAGGTCGAGGCTCTCGAACTCCTTCGCGTAGTCGAACGTCTCCCCCATCGGGTCGATGAGTGGCGAGTTCTTGCCCAACGGCCGCAGGTTCAACTGGTTCGGCCACCAGTGCTGGTTCGCAGTCGAACCGGTGGCCGTGTAGCGATCGTGCATCACGGGGCACTTGCCGGCCGGTGATGCTTGATCGGTGGATGTGTCGCTCATGACTGCTCCTTCGTAGCGCGTGTTGCGTGGGTGGCTTCCTGGCAGGCGGGGCAGTAGCCCCAGTAGATGACTTCGGCTTCGTCGACAGCGAACCCGTGATCGTTGGAGGGATGGAGACACGGTGCGTGTCCGACAGCGCAGTCGACGTCCACCGTGGCACCACAGCCTCGACAGACGAGATGGTGGTGGTTGTCGTCGACACGGTCTTCGTACCGCGCAGGTGAGAACGCCGGCTGGATCCGGCGGATGAGCCCCTTGTCGGTGAGGATACCGAGCGTGTCGTAGACCGCCTGGCGTGAAACCGCTCCAATGTCGGATCGCACGAACTCGGCGATGTCGTCCGCCGTGCTGTGCGAGAGACTCGATACCGCGCGCAGAACGGCGAGACGCTGTGCGGTCACCTGGAGTCCGTGTTCCTTGAAGAGGCCGGCAGCGTCACTCGACATAGTCCATACTCTATCCGATTTTGGACTCTATCCAGATCGTCGAGGTGTCGGTCAGGAAGGGCGCTACGAGTCGGGATCGAGAACAACACGAGTCGTTTGCCCGCAGGCAACAGAGACCTCTGCTCCCCTGATTTCGGCATAGGAAGAGCCGTCGACCCGAGTCACCCAATACGTCCACTTGCGCGAGACCCTGCCCCAGTAGTGCACCGACACGCGGCCCTCCGAACCCTCAGGGTTGCAGAGGTCGGCGCCTTCGATCCTCAGACACACCCTGGTCCACGATCCCGGCTCATCGTATGCCGTGGCGTCGACGATCACAGCCGTCGACCCACCATCGTCGGGACACATTGTCAGTTCGCTACACCCGACTAGGAGTAGCCCAGCAAGGGCGAAAGCAACCCGCTTCACATCAACCAGCTTACAGAGTCAGGAAGGCGGATGCCGGCACTCCCTTGGCGCTCCACGAGGGCAACGCTGGCCTCCAGTGCACGCCTTATATGCGAATGCATATAACATCGTCCCCGTCAACGAATGGAACGAAAGCATGCAGTTCGGGATCTTCTCCGTCAGCGATATCACCCGCGATCCGGTGTCCGGACACACGCCGAGCGAGGCCGAACGGATCGACGCCATCGTGAGGATCGCCCAGAAGACAGAGGAAGTAGGCCTCGACGTGTTCGCTATCGGCGAGCATCACAATCCCCCGTTCACCTCTTCAACTCCGACGACCCTCCTGGCCTACATCGCCGCCACCACAAAACGCCTGATCGTCTCCACCTCCACGACACTCATCACAACCAACGACCCAGTTCGAATCGCCGAGGAGTACGCGATGCTGCAGCACCTCGCACGGGGCCGCGTAGATCTGATGATGGGCAGAGGAAACACGGCGCCCGTCTACCCGTGGTTTGGTCAGGACATCCGTCAGAGCCTCCCGCTGGCCCTCGAGAACTACGGGCTCCTGCACAGGCTGTGGCGAGAGGACGTCGTCGACTGGGAAGGCACATTTCGAACGCCACTCCAGGGGTTCACCTCGATCCCCAGACCGCTGGATGACGTTCCGCCGTTCGTCTGGCACGGGTCGATCCGCACCCCTGAGATCGCCGAGCAGGCGGCCTTCTATGGAGACGGGTTCTTCGCGAACAACATCTTCTGGCCGAAGGAGCACTTCCAGCGCCTCATCAGGCTGTACCGGCAGCGATACGCGCACTACGGGCACGGCTCCGAGAAACGAGCGATCGTGGGTTTGGGTGGCCAGGCATTCATGGCCCGGCGGTCCCAGGATGCCGTCGAGCAGTTCCGTCCCTACTTCAACGAGGCGCCTGTGTACGGCCACGGGCCCTCTCTGGAGGACTTCATGGCAGCAACGCCTCTCAGCGTCGGGAGTCCGCAGGAGGTGATCGACAAGACGCTCACGTTCAGAGAGCACTTCGGCGACTACCAGCGCCAGCTCTTCCTCATGGATCACGCCGGTTTGCCGCTGAACACGGTCCTCGACCAGCTCGAGCTCCTCGGCGGGGAGGTCGTGCCGGTGCTCCGCAAAGAGATGGCTGCCAGACGCGATCCGGACGCCCCGCCTGCTCCCACACATGAGAGCCTCGTTCAGGCCAAGTACGGCACCGACGAACCTCGACAGCCCAGACCGAACCCCAACAGGGGCGACAACGTGACCGGCGGTTCGCCGTACCAGGACACCGACCCAACGGTACGAACTACATACCCGAGGCTGTGATGAAGGGAACGGCTCAGCTCGCCAACGAGGCCTGGGAGGCTCTCCTGCACGCACACGCAGTCCTGATGAAGGAGTTCACTGCAAGCGGAGTGTGGGACGAGATCACGATCCGCGAGTACGACGTGCTGTACACGCTCTCGAAGTCGCCCGAGCCAATGCGGCTAGGAGAACTCCATAGCCACGTCTTGTTGAGCCAGCCGGCACTGTCCCGACTCGTCGATCGGATGGTGGCGCGCGGCATGATCGACAAGACAACCGACCCCACCGATGCCCGCGGAGTGCTCGTGTCCCTGACGAACTCGGGACGAGCCATGCAGCGTCGAGTGGGAACCCGCCACGCGCGCAGCGTCGCAACGGCCATGACCTCCGCTCTCTCGAACGAGCAGCTTGCAGCGCTCAAGGATCTGTGCACGCAGCTGACGGATCAGGCCGGCGATGGTTACGCCCGCTGACGACAGTCCTCTTCTAGACGAGCTCCCTCGGTGAGAGATCGAGAAGGTCGAACAGCTCGGTCGCTTCGAAGACCTTGAGCGGGCGTCCCCGTCTCGCACGACGTAGCGGTCGATGAGTGAGGATCCCCCGCTCCACCAAGCCGTCCAAGGCGATGCCGGCGCCACGGTCGGTGACTCCGTACCGTCCGGCGACGTCAGACGCAGATAAGATCGGGTGAGCCACGAGATCCCCGACGATCCTACGAGCAAGAGAGTTGCTGCGAGCACCAGACAGGCGGTTCGACCACACGTTCTCGAGGACCCTCAGATGTTCGGCTAGGGACCGCGTGTAGGAAACGGCCGAGACGACCGTGTCGAAGAAGAACCCGAGCCATGCATCGACGTCTCCTCGTCGATACGCAGTGAGGCCGTCGACATAGGCCTCCCGATTCTCGACCAGGATCCGACTGATCGGAGGTACAACGGATCCAGTCACGCCCCGGTACGCCCAACACCGGTACACGAGTGCCCGTCCGATGCGGCCGTTGCCGTCGGGATACGGATGGATCGTCTCAAAGTGGGCGTGCGCGATTGCCGACTGGGCGAGCGGGGCGCAGTCGGTTCGGTTGACGAAAGCGGCCAGGTCGGTCATCGCAGCAGCGACCAGGTCGGGGGACGGTGGCACAAACACGGCACCGACCGGTGTGTCAGTCCTGGTGCCGATCCAGTTCTGCGTCGAGCGGACACGCCCGGGTGCGAACCTCACATGGGTGCTGGCGAACAGCACCTCGTGCCAGTGGCTGAAGGATGCGCTATTCACGCCCTCACCGGCGTGCTCGATCACATCGGCCATGACGCGAATCGAGTTGGCGACTCGGCGTGCAACGGGATCGGAAACATCGTCAGGGGCGTACTCGGCCTCGTAGACGCGCCTGGTCGACGCAACCTCCCCTTCAATCATCGAGGAAGCGATGCCCTCGGACCGGAGAAGGTTCGCCGCGACCGGTTCGAGACGATGCGCTCCCCTCAGCGACAGCAGCGCTCGCTCGGTTTCTGCCTCAATCGCCGGATCAGATCCGACGACGACTTGCTCGGCGATTGGGGCAGGAACAAACACATCGATTTCGTCGCTTCGGCGACCGTCGATCGATGTCCATGTGCGCTTCTCGGTGTGGCCGGTGTTCATGTTCCCTTCTCTTCGGCTTTCTTTTCTGAACTATAGAGCTGTTTTCTTCAGAAAATCGGCCTTTTCTGAAGGAACACCCTGGACGCGACTATCACTGGCAAAGCGGATACCCTGGCCTTGTGACGTCCGACCAGCTCGAGAACCTCGCCCATCTGCGACGAGCGCGTGATCTGATGGATCGCGAGTACGAGAGCCCACTCGATATCAAGGCGATCGCACGGTCAGCGTTCATGTCCCCTGCTCACTTCTCCCGTCAGTTCCGAGCGGCGTACGGGGAAACGCCCTACTCCTACTTGATGACACGGCGAGTCGAACGGGCAAAGGCACTCCTTCGTCGAGGGGACCTATCGGTCACCGAGGTCTGCATGATGGTGGGGTGCCGTTCACTCGGTTCGTTCAGCGCACGGTTCACCAAGCTCGTCGGGCAAACGCCAAGCGCGTACCGAGCCAGTGATCACAGTTCACTCGAGGGTGTGTCCGGGTGTCTCGCCAGGGACATCACCCGCCCATCATCGAGCAGGATCGGAGAAGCGCTAGCGGCGACCGTCCCATAGGGTGACGTCATGGATATCACACTCTCCCAGTGCTTCGTCACCGTCACCGACCCCGACCGGGCGCTCGCCTTCTATCGCGACGCGCTTGGCCTCGACGTCCGCAACGACGTCGCCAAGGGCGACTTCCGCTGGATCACGGTCGGATCACCCTCACAGCCCGGCACCTCGATCGTGCTCTCCAACTACGTGGGTGGCAGCCCTGCCGATCTCGAGAAGGTCGCCGAGCTGGTCACGAAGGGTGCCCTCAACGGCGTCCACTTCCACACAGACGATCTCGACGCCACCTTCGCGATGGTGCGCGACTGGGGCGCTGAGGTCGTGTCGGAACCGGCAGAGCAGCCGTGGGGCACGAAGGACTTCGCTGTGCGCGACCCTTCCGGCAACCTCGTCCGGATCGACCAGCCGCCTGCGTCGTGGGCGTAGTTCCCTGGGGCGAGTTTGCGGCGCAGCAACCGGAGCTGGCGGCGTTCGGCAAGGAGAAGCTCACCGCAGCACCCGCCTATCTGGCGACCGTCCGGGCGTCGGGAGCACCTCGTGTTCACCCGGTCACACCGATCTTCACGGACACCGGGCTGTTCCTGTTCATGGAGCCGGCCTCACCCAAGCGGCGGGATATCGAACAGCGGGAGCGGTACGCACTCCACAACGGCGTACCGGACAACGAGGGCACCGGCGGCGAGTTCTTCGTGGAAGGCCTAGGTGTCTTCGTCGACGATCCCCTGGTCCGGTCTGAAGTCACTCGAGCAGCCTCCTACACGCCGGCCGACGGCCACGTCCTCTTCGAACTACGAGTGGGCACTGCCCGCTGCAAAGCGTACGGGGACGTCGAACTCCCCGAGACCAGAAGATGGTCCACAACACCAGGCCCGAGGTAGCGTGATCGCCATGAACCCTGCCGATAGTCACGACCTGATCCGGGTAACCGGCGCGAGGGTCAACAACCTCAAGAACGTCAGTATCGAGCTGCCCAAACGCCGTCTGACGGTGTTTACCGGTGTGTCGGGATCAGGCAAATCCTCGCTGGTGTTCGACACGATCGCCGCCGAGTCGCAGCGAATGATCAACGAGACCTACAGCTCCTTCCTGCAAGGCTTCATGCCGACGCTCTCCCGGCCGGATGTCGACGCACTCGAAGGACTGACGACGGCGATGATCGTCGATCAGGAGCGAATGGGAGCCAATGTTCGTTCGACGGTTGGCACGGCCACCGACGCAAACGCCTTCCTTCGCATCCTGTTCAGCACGCTTGGGCAACCCCACATCGGCTCTCCCAGAGCGTTTGCCTTCAACATCCCTTCGGTGTCCGCGGCGGGTGCGATCACGATCAAGGGCAAGACGATCAAGAAGACCTTCTCGGTCACCGGTGGAATGTGTCCGCGCTGCGAAGGTCGTGGCACCGTCTCGGACATCGATCTCACTCAGCTCTTCGACGACTCCAAGTCACTCAGCGAGGGCGCCATCACCATTCCCGGTTACAAGGCCGGAGGATGGAGTGTCCGGTACTACTCGGAGTCGGGGTTCCTCGACCCGGACAAGCCGATCCGTGACTACACGAAACAGGAACTGCACGACTTCCTCTACAAGGAACCCACCAAGGTCAAGATCAACAAGATCAACATGACCTACGAGGGTTTGGTCCCGAAAACCAAGAAGTCGATGTTCGACAAAGACCGGGAATCGATGAAGCCCCACGTCCGTGCCTTTGTGGAACAAGCGGCCACTTTCGCCGACTGCCCCGACTGCGGCGGGACGCGTCTGAGTGAGGACGCACGCTCCTCGAAGATCGATGGGATCAGCATCGCCGACGCCTGTGCAATGGAGATCAGCGACCTCGCCGAGTGGGTCCGTGACCTCGATGAGCCGTCGCTGGCGCCGCTGATCGCCGGCCTCCAAGAGAACCTGGATGCATTCGATGACGTAGGACTCGGCTACTTGTCGCTCGACCGGGCCACAGGGACGCTGTCCGGCGGCGAAGCACAACGGGTGAAGATGGTCCGCCAGGTCGGCTCGTCGCTCACCGACATCACCTATGTGTTCGACGAGCCAACGATCGGCCTGCACCCTCACGACATTCAGAAGACCAACGATCTACTGGTCCGGCTGAGGGACAAGGGGAACACGGTGCTGGTCGTGGAGCATCGGCCGGAGGTGATAACCATCGCCGACCACATCGTCGATCTCGGTCCCGGCGCCGGCAGCAAGGGCGGCACCATCACCTTCGAAGGTACTGTCAAAGGGCTACGCGGAAGCGACACGATCACGGGTCACCACCTCGACCATCGCGCTTCCCTCAAGGACACGGCGCGCGAACGATCGGGAGCTCTCGAGATTCGTGGTGCTCGCCTGCACAACCTCCAGGACGTCGACGTCGACATTCCACTTGGCGTGCTGTGTGTTGTCACCGGCGTCGCCGGATCGGGCAAGAGCTCGCTAATCCATGGGTCCATCCCTCCCCGTGCGGGCGTCGTGTCGATCGACCAGGATGCGATCCGTGGCTCGCGTCGCTCTAGTCCGGCGACCTACACGGGACTGCTCGATCCGATCCGCAAGGCGTTCGCCAAGGCCAACGGCGTGAAGCCCTCACTGTTCAGTGCCAACTCCGAGGGCGCATGCCCCACCTGCAACGGTGCCGGCGTCATCTACACCGAACTGGGATTCATGGACACAGTGGCCACGACCTGTGAGGAGTGCGAGGGCAAGGGTTTCGAGCCATCAGTACTCGAGTACACGTTTGGCGGAAAGGACATCACCGAGGTGCTGGCCATGCCCGTGTCCGAAGCCCGCGAGTTCTTCGGCTCAGGAGACGCCAAGATCGCCGCAGCGCACAAGATCCTCACCTGGCTCGATGACGTCGGCCTCGGGTATCTGTCGCTGGGCCAGCCGCTTCCGACTCTGTCGGGTGGTGAGCGTCAGCGGTTGAAGCTGGCCACGCACATGTCCGAAAAGGGTGGCGTCTACGTCCTCGACGAGCCAACTGCCGGCCTCCACCTGGCCGATGTCGACACGCTGCTCAGCCTGCTCGATCAGCTCGTCGATTCCGGCAAGTCGGTCATCGTCATCACCCACCACCAGGCCGTGATGGCCCACGCCGACTGGATCATCGACTTGGGGCCAGGCGCCGGTCACGATGGTGGTCGGATCGTGTTCGAGGGCACACCTCGCGACATGGTCGCGGACCGGTCGACCCTCACAGGGGAGCACCTGGCCATGTACGTTGGGGCGTAGCCTGCTCACCGGACAGACCAGATCCCTCGTTTGCCGACCGTTCGGTCAGATTCGATGCGTTCCACATAGAAGAGACGCCGGTCTCCACCTCTCCTGTGTCAGGTCAAACGATTGGCTTGGTGTAGCCGTCGATCATGTGCCACGGAGCGAAGCCGGCACTGCGGTAGAGCGCGTCCGACGCGACATTCGACGTGAAGTTGGCCACGGTGGCGTACTCCATGCCCGCTGCGGCCATGTGATGAGCGGCGAAGCTCACGACAGCCTTTCCGAGCCCACGTCTGTGCTCGGGCTCTGCTCCATACGCTAGGGACGCCACAAGTCGATCTGTTCGAGCTTGTGGATGCCAAACGTCTGCGACAGCTCGCCACAGTGATAGGAGTCGTGGCTGAGGAGGCGGATCAGGACACCCTGACGAGTATGGACCTGCGTGTTCTTGCCGGCCTGCCCTTCGTACTCTTCGAACAGGACCTCGGGAGTCCAGCGTTCCATGCAGTCTTCGACGATCGTCCAGGACGTTTCGAGCGCCGAGACGAGCTCATCGGCACTGCGCGGATGGTCCGGGTCGTCCTCCCAGCCCATCCCGCTCGAGTCGACAAACCGTGCCGTGTCGGCGCCAGGTTCGCCGAACACGTGACACAGCCACCACACTCGTGCTCCGGCGGTGTGTGCGACGATCGCCCAGATCGGCCATCCGTCCGGGGCAGGTCGGATCACCAGATGCTCGTCGCTCATACCCGAGATCACTTCGATGATCCGCTCGTTGTAGATCCCCCACGGTTCGTAGAAGCGACCTACGGCACTCTCGGATCCTTTCATGATCTCCTCCCTCGACGTCCCAACCTTACGACCGGCCGCACGTACTCACGTCAGTCGATCGGTTTCGTGTAGCCGTCGATCATGTGCCACGGCGAGAAGCCGGCACTGCGGTAGAGCGCGTCCGACGCGACATTCGACGTGAAGTTGGCCACGGTGGCGTACTCCATGCCCGCTGCGGCCATGTGATGAGCGGCGAAGCTCACGACAGCCTTTCCGAGCCCACGTCTGCGATGGTCGGGATGGGTACCGACCGCTTCCAGCAGGCCCGTCAGGTTGAGATCGTCGTACCAGGTGACCGCGAACGCAACCAGCTCGCCGTTGGCGGATTCCGCCACCAGCTCCCGAGCAGGGTCATAGCCTGGTGACTCCATCACGTACCGGTAGAGGTCAGCCGTCCACCCGGCCCCGGGGAACGCTGCCGAGTGAAGCCCTGCCACCGCGGCGGCCTCCTCGACGCCGGCCACCGGACGGATCGCGTATCCAGGCGGGATCACCGGTTCGGCAAGATCGGCAATCAGCACCCTGTTGATCACATAGGGAGGTTCCCCGTCGGGCACCCAGCCGAGCTCAGTCAACAGCTCGACACGCGTGGTGTCACACCGGAACGCATCAGCCAGCATGAAGGTGCTCCCGATGTTGTGGCGGCGCATCAACTCGGCAGTGCGAGCTCCTGCGAACTCAAGCACTTCACGCTCCAGCAGTCCGCCGCGAAGGTCGGGCCGTATCTGTGCGTCAAAGCCTCGAAACCGCGAACTCACCAGCACCCAGGCCGACACGCCTGTGTCGTCCTCCCAGATGGTCAGTACGTCTGCGGGGTCGAAGTGCTTGTTGCCGTTGAACAAGTGATGTGGGATATCCCCCGGATGCAGATACCCGCACCCGCCGGTCGCGGCCGACGCCGCCGCGTTGAATGCCTGCAACAGTGCCACATCGGCATCGCTTTCATAGGACCGGCGTCGCATGTGCCCCTCTCTGCGACCGAACCCTATCGCCAGCGACCTCCAAACGGAGAGAATCATCCGCGAGAAGGCCCGTCGCGGCACGAACGGACCCTGGTCCGCCTACCGCTTCTTGCCCTCCTTGAAGAGCGACACAGCCTTGTCGATCCGCCGCAGGCGCGTCTCGGCCGCCTTCGCGCCTGTGATCTGGTCGACGTGGTAGCGCTGCAAGCTGTTCGACAGGCCATCGAAGAACGGACGCACATTCGCCGCCTCGAGCGCCTCGGCGAAATCATCCGGGACCTGCACGGGACGGGGCGTGTCGGCAACGGTCAGCACGACGTGGATCGGGTCTCCGGCCGCGAGACCGGTCTCCTTGCGGACCGCTGCACTCACCGAGATCAGATGCTTACCGCCCATGACCCCGACGGTGTTCCGGTACTCGTATCCGTTGATGTCGACGTGGACCGCCGGCCGTTTCCCGGCGCCGAGCTGCTCGACGAGTTCGAGGGGCACCTCGATGCCCGTGTTGTTCCCGAACCCCGAGAGCGTCGTGTCGAACTCCACCGTCTTGTCCATGTCTCTCTCCCTCACTCTTCCTGGTAGTTCTCGAAGTCCGGCCAGGCAGCGATGTCCACGCCGTGGTTCTCGGGCGATGCAAGGGTCCACCACTCGGGAGCGTGGGAATCGTCGACGATCCTTCCGCCGGCGGCGAGGGCAGCGGCGACCCGGGCCTCGGCCTGATCCGCGGGAACACTGACGTCGATGTGCGTCCTTCCCCGACCTGGTTTCG
>CAZBXV010000057.1:0-11624 GCA_964496205.1 uncultured Acidimicrobiia bacterium | reverse complement strand
GGGGAGGAAACGTTCGCTGGTCGCTACCCCAGATATGCCGCCAGATCGGCGCCGGCCCGCTCTCTGAACGCAACCGCCACGTCGAGCTTCTCCAGCTCCTGAGGAAGAGCCTTCTCGGCATGACGAACCGTCCTGCCGTCGAAGAACGCATGGATCTTCGACGCGTGGTCACTCGCCGTCCATAGGAACGTCAGGGAGCGGCGTATCAGCATCGGTGGGAACGTCGACACGATCGCATCCCAGTCATCGATGAAGTGATCCACCACGACCGCCTGTGTGGCTGGATTGGCGAACATGCGGGCCACCACGAACGGTGCATCTTGCGTTCTGATCCTGCCATCGAGCGCCATTTCGAACGTCCGCTCGGCCAGTGCCTTGTCCGGGAACAGCGGCAACGCGTGCAGATACCGCATCTTGTCCTGGGGTGGTGTCGCCGCATCGCTGTACTTGCCGAAGAAGGCGTCGTAGTCGGCGAGTCCGGCGTCTGCGGTGACGCTGATGACCGCTCTGGCGATCTCTGGGTCCAGGGCGTCGATACCGGGCAGCAGCGACGCAGCTTTCGAGCGAATCTCCGGATCCTTGCCATAGCGGCCGAGGGCTGTGATGAGCAGGCCCCGCAGGCGGCGGGTGAGGCCGCTTTCCCCTCCTCTCGGTTGCCAGCCGAGCCGGTTCATTGCAGGTGCGAGAAGGCTGCGGACGTAGGCGTCGATGCGTTGGTCGAACGTGTGATAGATGTCGCCGAGGCTGGAGACGATCGCTTCCCACACGGCATTCTCGGTTTCCCCCTTGAAGCGCTGGAGCATGTCGAGGTAGTCGCCGATGACCATGTCACCGACCATGACGTCTGCCCAGGCGTCGCTCACGAGTCCGTACCGTTCAAGCGGCTCGAGGTCATCGAGACGGTCGAGCAGACTGCTGAGAAGTGCGGGCGAGTACGAGACCCGGTAGTAGCCATGTCCGCCGGCGTTCACGAGGATCCACTGCACGTCTCCACCGACGTCGATCGTGGTTTCGACGCCCGACATCACTTCGGTCAGAGCCTCGGTACCAGAGACTGTTCTGTATTTGATCTTCAAGGGGATCTCCCACAGCGCGTCGCTCTCACCTCGGTACTGGAATCGCCGTTGCGACAGGTGAATGGAGGGTCCGTCCACGTCGACCGACACCCGTGGGTGGCCCCCGGAGAAGATCCACGACTTCATGATCGATCCGACCGGTTCACCGGAGGTGCGTTCGAGCGCCGACCAGAGATCGCTGGTCTCCGTGTTGGAGAACGCATGGGCGTCCAGGTACGACTTCACACCCTTCTGGAACACGTCCTCACCGAGGAACTGCTGGAGCATCCTCACGAGCGACGACCCTTTCTGGTAGGTGAGGAGGTCGAACATCTCGTCGGCTTCGCTCGGCGCTATGACATCGAACTCGACTGGCCTCGTCGAACCGAGTGCGTCGAGTTCCATGGAGGCTGCTCTCGCAGGCGCGAACCCGAGCCATGTCTTCCACTCGGGCTTCCAGTCGTCTTGGGCGACCATCTCCATGAACGTCGCGAAGGCCTCGTTCAACCAGATCCCGTTCCACCACTTCATGGTCACGTAGTCGCCGAACCACATATGGGCGAGCTCATGGGCGATGACCTCTGAGACGCGCTGGATCTCGGCGTCGGAAGCCGAGTCCAGATCGACCAGCAGCGCCGTATCACGGAACGTGACGGCACCGAGATTCTCCATGGCGCCGAACGCGAAGTCGGGGACGGCCACCAGGTCCATCTTGTCTCCCTGATATGGGATGCCGTAGTAGTCGGCGAACCACTGCAGGTAGTGGGCGCCGGCTTTCAACGCGAAGGCTGCCAGCTTGTCCTGGCCTTTCCGGTGAATGACACGAAGGGGCACGCCTGCGTCGACGGGGCCGGACGCAACGAATGGTCCTACGACGAACGCTACGAGGTACGTGGACATGACCGGCGTGTCTGAGAACGACACCTCGACTGTGCCATCACCTAGACCACGTCGGGAGATCTCCTTGCTGTTCGACACGGCCATCATCTCTTCGGGGACGACCAGCTTGACCGAGAACACCGCCTTGTACTCCGGCTCGTCCCAGCACGGAAACGCCCGACGAGCATCGGTCGCTTCAAACTGGGAGGTGGCGATCACATGCTCGGCGCCGTCCTGGTCCTCGAAGGTGCTGCGATAGAACCCGTGGAGTTTGTCGTTGAGAATTCCGTCGAAGGCGATGACCAGCGCGTGCTCGCCAGGCTCGATCGGAGTTCCATCCGACAGACGGACCCGTTCTGTTGCTTCTTCATAGGTGACGGCCATCGACCGACCGTCGAGCGTTGCCTCTGCAAGGGTCAACTCGATGGCGTTGAGGATCAGCTCGTTGGTCCGTTCGAGCACGGACAAGGAAACGGTTTCGGTCCCGGTGAAGGTCGCGGCCTCGAGGTCGGGCCGAAGGGTGATCTCATAGCGGGAGGGACGCGCAACGGACGGCAAGCGGTAGGGATTCACGTTCAGGACTCCTTCGATCTCACGACGATGGTACCCGCGGTGACGGTATGGTTCGGTCGAGAAGGGAGTGGTGTGGACGGGATCCTGCGGTGGGGTGTTGACGTCATTCTCTGGATGCAGCAGGCGAGTCCATCTCTCGATTGGCTGTTCAAGACGTTGACGTTCCTCGGGAGCGAGGGGTTCTTCCTGATCCTCATGCCGTTCGTCTACTGGTGCGTCGATCGTGTTCTCGGGATCCGACTGATTGTCCTGCTGCTGTCCTCGGTGGCCATCAACACGGTCGTCAAAGTGCTTGCGGCCCAGCCTCGACCGTTTCAATTCGACGGCCGTGTCAAAGCGATCACGACGGAGACGACTTTCGGATTCCCGTCCGGCCACACTCAGAGCTCAACCGTCGTGTGGGGGTTACTCGGTCGGAAGGCGCGACGTTGGTGGTTCTGGACGATTGCGGTCGCGTTGGTCGTCGGCGTGGGGGTGTCGAGGATGTACCTGGGCGTGCACTTTCCCACGGACGTGTTGGGCGGTCTCGTCATCGGACTGATCGTGCTGTGGTTGTTCGTGAAGTGGTGGCCCCGGGTCGAGAACTGGGTGCGAAGTTTGAGCCTGCAGGTGCAGCTGGCGCTCACCGGCCCTCCTCTGCTTCTGTTGCTGGTGGCTCGGGACAACGACGTTGTCACCGGTGTGGGCACGATGGTGGGGATCGGCGTCGGACTCATACTCGAGCGGCGATTCGTGAGGTTCTCCACGCCGGGGACGGTTGTCCAGCGGGCCCTTCGGATGGTTGTCGGCCTGGCCGTGTTGATTGGGATCTGGGCGGGCCTGCGGAGCGTGTTTGCCGGGATGGAGCCGGCAGTGCTGCTGCGTCTCGCCCGCTACACCCTGGTTGGGTTGTGGGCTGCGCTCGGTGCCCCCTGGTTGTTCACTCGGTTGAAGATCGCCGGCTACAGACCTGCCTGACGATCCCTCACCCTCCAGTAGCGGCGCACGAACGCCGGCCTGTGATCTGGTCCGTCGGGTGTGCGATCCAGCCAGGACTCGAGGGGATCGGCGGCGGTGTCGAATGCCTTCTGAGCTGGACAAGATCGATGCCATGGCGGCCGAACGCGGCATGAGTCGATCTGGATTCGTCGCCGCCGCGCTGAAGCGCTCGCTCGGTCGGTAGTCCGGTATCCTCGCGCCCATGGACGTTCTTGGCATCGACATCGGAGGGTCGGGAATCAAGGGAGCCCCGGTCGACACCGACACGGGTGAGCTCACCGCCGATCGTTTCAAGATCCTCACACCCGAACCCGCAACGCCCGAGGCCGTCGCCAAGGTGGTCGGCGAACTCGTCGCACACTTCGAGTGGAAGGGACCCCTCGGCTGTACCTTTCCCGCGGTCATTCGGCACGGCGTCGTCTACACGGCCGCCAACGTAGACAGATCGTGGATCGGGGTCGACGGCCATGCTCTGTTCGGAGAGGAGACCGGACTGCCGGTTCGACTGCTCAACGACGCCGACGCCGCCGGCGTGGCCGAGATGGAGTTCGGCGCCGGCAAGGGGCAGAAGGGCGTCGTCATGCTGCTGACGCTCGGCACGGGCATCGGAAGCGCCCTCTTCGTGGACGGTGTTCTCGTGCCCAACACGGAGCTTGGGCATCTCGAGTTCAGAGGCGGTGAAGCGGAGCACTACGCCGCAGCCCGGATTCGCAAGGAAGACAAGTTGAGCTGGCACGAGTGGGGCAAGCGCGTCGACAAGTACATCAAGTACATCGACAGACTGTTCTCACCCGATCTCGTCATTGTCGGTGGCGGCGTCAGTCGCAAGTGGGAGAAATACTCGCAAGCCTTCTCCAAGACGCCAGATGTCGTCCCGGCCGTTCTGGAGAATCAGGCGGGGATCGTCGGAGCCGCCGTCACCGCCGCCGCCGATATCCATAACCCCTAGACACCCTCGATCGCTACCAGCATCCAGCGGTTCGGCATGCCATCATGCCTGGGTCGCCTAGAGGAGGACAAGGATGACGATCGAGGGTTCGCAGAGCGCAGGAATGTGGGAGCGGGTCATGCGCGCGGTACGTCTCGACCCGACGCTGTACAAAGAGGTGTCGGCGGACGAGACGAAGACGGTCGAGGCCATGCTGGTGACAGGACTGGCCGCAGCGCTCTCGGGCCTCGGTGCGATCTTCGGACCGGCCGACTTCAAGTTCATTGGATGGATCATTGGCGCGGTCGTGGCAGCCACCATTGGGCTGGCCATCGGGACCGGCATTCTCTGGCTGATTGGCAAGCTGTTCAGTGGCAAGGCGCAGTTCATCGAGATGTTCCGGCCGCTCGGCTATGCGTACGCACCTCAGGCATTGGGAATCATTCCCTGGATCGGTGGAATCATCGGTGGTATCTGGTCGATGGTGTGCGCCGTGTTCGCGGTTCGAGAGTCCGAAGAGGTGAGCACCGGATCGGCCGTTGCCATCGTGCTCATTCCGCTCTTGATCGGACTGGTCATCCTTGCGGTCTTCGCAGCTGCGATCCTTGCGGCGTTCTTCGGCTACGCAAACGCGTCATAGACCGACCGACAACACTTCGAGCAGGCGTTCCGGCATCCGAACGGTGAACCGGGTGCCGGTTTCGTCGTGTTTCTCTGCGAGTACTTCCGTCTGGTTCCAGACGATCGCCAGGAGGTCGGGTCGGTCGTAGGGCACCGAGACGACCGTCTCGATCAAGTCTGGTGAGACGCGTTGTTCGATCGCGTCCATGAGTTCGTCGAGTCCCTCACCTGAGACAGCCGACACGGCAATCGCGTCAGAGTGAAGCGCGAGGAGCCTCCGGACGTGCACGGGGTTCGCGGTATCTGTCTTGTTGAACACGAGGAGCTCTGGGATGGTCGAGACACCCAACTCCCCGAGCACGCCGTGGACCGTCGCAATGTGGGTTTCCGCGTCAGGGTCTGACGAGTCGACGACATGAAGTATCAATGAGGCGTCTTCGATCTCTTCGAGCGTTGAGTGAAAGGCAGCGATCAGATCGTGAGGGATACGTCGGACGAATCCGACGGTGTCCGAGAGCACGACCGTGCGGCCCTCCGGGAGCGGGAGCTTGCGGACGGTTGCGTCGAGCGTGGAGAACAGCCGGTCCTCGACGAGCACGTCGGTTCCCGTGAGCGCGTTGAGCATCGTTGACTTGCCGGCGTTCGTGTAGCCGACGAGCGCAACAAGGTGCACCTCGTTGCGAGCACGGGCCTTGCGTTGGGTGTGGCGGGTTCGTTCCAGCGTCTCGAGCTCGACCTTCAGTCTGGCGATACGGCGTTCGATACGCCGCCTGTCGGTTTCGAGTTTCGTCTCGCCAGGACCGCGGGTGCCGATCCCACCTGCCTGCCGGCTCAGTGCCACGCCGCGGCCACGTAAACGCGGGAGGTGGTAGCGAAGAAGCGCCAGTTCCACTTGGAGCATGCCTGCCCTGCTCGTTGCGTGCTGGGCGAAGATGTCGAGTATCAGCCCCGGGCGATCCACCACGTCGCACCCGAAGATCTTCTGAAGGTTCCGCTGCTGTGTGGGGGTGAGGTCGTCATCGAAGATGACCACGTCGACATCGAGCCGGTGTGTCTCTTCTGCGAGACGTTTCGCCTGGCCCGAACCGATGAACGTCGATGGGTCGGGTTTGCGCGGTCGAAGAGTGGCGTGTCCAACGGGATCCGAGCCTGCAGTATCGGTGAGTTGTGAGAGCTCGTCGAGGGAATGCTCGGATGACTGGTCGAGGATCGAACCGACGAGAAACGCCCTCTGGCGTACGACGTCGAGGTCGGTGACGGTTGCGGTGAGACGCCGTTCGGACCGTCCGGTCGTCACAGGTAGCGACCTCCGGTGTGTTCCTCGTCGGCGTGCTCCTCGGCGATGATCTGTGACTCCCTGACGGCGATGACTACCTGGCCGGTCGCCGGCCAGATGAACCGCCACGCTTCTGTGGGCACCGCCCAGAACCGCTCACCGTTGCGAACATCGATGAGCGCAAGTGCTTCGGTCGACTTCTCGGCGACGGCGGCGGCGGGGACGATGAGGCCCGATCGCGTTGAGGACTCCTCCACGAGGTGACCGACCCGCCATCCGGGCAGCACACGGAAACCGTCTGCATCGGCGCTGACTGGACCATTCGTCATACAGCCATGGTGGCACACCCGGATTCCGTACTCCAGTCCGCATCTAACCTGTGCCACATGATCGAGCGTGCTCGTCTGGACAACGGGCTGCGAGTGGTGATGGCACCGGACAAAACGAGTCCGGTGGTCGCGCTATCGATCCTGTACGACGTCGGGTTCCGTTCCGAACCGGAGGGGCGCAGTGGGTTCGCGCACCTCTTCGAACACATGATGTTTCAGGGTTCGACCCGCGTTCCCAAGGGTGAGTTCGATCGACGGATCCTTGGCAACGGCGGCGTCGTGAACGGCATGACGACGCCGGACTACACGGTCTACTTCGAAGTGATGCCGGCGACGGCGCTCGACATGGCGCTCTTTCTCGAGGCAGATCGAATGCGATCGCTCTTGCTCGATCAGGAGAACCTGGACAACCAACGGGCCGTCGTGCAGGAAGAGATTCGTCTCAACGTTCTGAACCGTCCCTATGGCAAGTTCCCGTGGATTTCGCTGCCTGCGCTCATGTTCGACACGTACCCGAACACTCACGATGGGTACGGGAGCTTCGAGGACTTGGATGCCGCCCACCTCGACGATGTCCGTCGTTTTTTCAGACGTTTCTACACACCAGGGAACGCGGTGCTCGCGATATGCGGCGATTTCGATCCCAAGAGCGCCGTTGCACTCATCGAGAAGCACTTCGGACCGATACCAGGCGGACGAACGCCTCGGCGGTCATCGTTTGCAGAACCGATCTTCTCGGCGCCACGACGAAGAGACACCGACGACCCGTTTGCTCCGGCCCCCGCGCTCGCACTCGGCTTTCGGGTGCCTGATCCGCTTCAGGACTTCGAGAGTGTGCTCGCGCTCGACGTGTTCGCCGGCGTTCTTGCGGACGGAGTGACGTCCCGCCTCGAGCAACGCCTGGTCCACCGAGACCATCTCGTCACGTCGGTGGATGCCTGGATCGGTGAGATGCCGGGCTGGGGCGGTCCGCTCGAGATGCGCGATCCGACCCGATTTCAGATCTCCGCCTTCTATCCGCGTCTTGCCGACGGAGGGCGCATCGTCGAGGCCATCAGCGAAGAGATTGCGACGGCCGTGAGATCGTTGAGAGAAGAGGAAATCGGTCCCGTCGTGGCTCGTATGGTGGCCACGCACCATCGCACGATGGACAACGTTCTCAGTCGGGCGATGTCGGTGGGCGTTGCGGAACTGATTCACGACGATCCAGAACTCGTCACGCGGGTCCCTGGGATGTACCAGCAGCTCACACGTGAGACCGTCGCCGAAGTCGCCGGAACCTGGCTGCGTCCCGAGAGCCGGGCAGAACTTCGTGTCGTCCCCGGAGGCGCACTGTGATGCCCGATGTGCCCAGCCCTCGCCCTATGAGGCTTCCCAAGGCCGTCGAGCGGACCTTCGGGAACGGACTGAGGGTGATGGCGGTCAAACGGCCGGGAGCGTCCCTGGTCGAGGTTCGGCTCAGGATCCCGATCGTCGCGACCTCGCGTCCCGGAGAGGCAGCACGAGACCTGTTCGCGAGAACACTCACAGCCGGAACGAAGACTCGCTCGCAAGAAGACATCGACATCGAGGTGCGGTCGATCGGAGCGACGCTGACCGCACACACAAACGAGGACGGTCTCGTCATCAGTGGCTCGGTTCCGACAGATCGAACAGCTGAGTATCTATCGCTGGTAGGAGAGATCGTCGGAACTGCCGCCTTTCCAGATGCTCCCGTTCGGGTGGAACGGAACCGGTTCGCCGAGGAAGTCGTTCTGGCTCGGTCACAACCCGAAGTGGTCGCCGGAGAGGCGCTGCGAAGACGGGTCTTCGGAAGGCACCCGTATGGTTTCGGTCTGCCGGCGGCGTCGACTGTTCGACGCGTCACCCCTGGCGTACTCCGAGAGACTCACGAGACTTTGACATCACACGGGATGCTCACAATGGTCGGTGATCTGGCGCCGGGGCGTCTGATCGACCTGGTGTCGTCGTTTCGGACACGACGACGCATGCCGCCTGGAGTACCACCGGTCGAGTGGCGGCGCAAGCCACTGTTGGTAGTGCACCGTCCAGGTGCCCAACAGACGAATATCAGGATGGTTGGGCCTGCTCCCCGCGCAGACGCTGCATTCAGTCTGGCGAATCTCGCGTTCGGGGGCTACTTCCTGTCACGGCTCGTCACGAACCTGAGAGAGGAGAAGGGCTTCACGTACAACGTGAGCTCGCGCATTCGCCACCTGCGGGCCGTCTCATCGATTTCGATCTCGGCCGATGTTCGATCCGAAGTCACAGGTCTCGCCTACGCCGAGATCCTGTCCGAGCTGGAGCGCATCTCCACGATCGAGGTGGAGCCTGACGAACTCGACCATGCCCGCCGGTATTCGTTGGGAGTGCTGTCGATCCAGGCGCAAACCAAGGCAGGGTTCGCCGACCTGCTCGATTCGCTCCTTGCTCGCGGGCTCGATCTCGCCTATCTCGCTGGCTTCCAGAAGGAAGTCGCCTCGGCAACGAAAGAGGACGTCTTGACCGCCGCAGCTCCGTTCCTGACTTCTCGGAAGCTGACCACGGTGATGGTTGGCGATGCAGACAGAATCGTTCCCATGGTCGAGCCGTTCGGCTCTGTGGTGATCCGGTAGGTACTACGCAATGACAGAGATCATTCCTCGGTTCGAGTTCAGGGTCTGGGGCGTCGGGCTGGATGGCGTACGGCGGAGACTTCTCGAGAAGGGAGACCTGTACGAGCGTCGCCAAAGCAACGAAACATACGTCGTATCGAAGATGGAGGGCGTCAATGTCAAGATCCGCGCCGGCATTGTCGACATCAAGGAACTCATCGTGGTACACGGGAGGCTGGAACGTTGGAAGCCGGTGTTCAAGGCGGCGTTTCCTTTGAGCGCCGAGGTGGTCGCGAAGTCCGTGCTCCTCAGACTGGGTGTTGAAGAGCCCGTATCGATGCCCCACTCGGTGAACGAAGAGGAGTTCATCTTCGCGGTGAAAGCGTTCGACGAGCTGATTGTCGTGCAGGTTCACAAGGATCGGTCACTGGTCAGAATTGGGCTCTGCCGGGGGGAATCTTCTCGAGTCCAGGTGAACGGGGCAGTGTACGAGACCATCGCCGTGGAATCCGCCGACCCGGAAGCCGTGGAAGAAACCGTCGCAGATCTCGGAATCGACGATCGACCCAATGAGAGCTACCCCGCAATGATTCGAGGATTGGAATGGGCATAGAGATAGAGCGCAAGTTCCTCGTCACGTCACAGGCGTGGCGGGATTTGGGCGAAGGTGTGGACTACCGGCAGGGCTACCTGTCGACCGTCAAGGAGCGAACCGTCCGGGTACGGACCGTTGGCGACCAGGGGTATCTGACGATCAAAGGGATCACGGTCGGTGCGAAGCGGTCCGAGTTCGAATACGAGGTCCCACTCCATGATGCGCTCGCCATGCTCGACCTGTGTGAGCGACCGATCATCTCCAAGACCAGGTACAAGGTTCGACATCGCGGCCACACGTGGGAGATCGACGATTTCCACTTGGAGAACGAAGGGCTCGTGGTCGCCGAGATCGAGCTGTCCGCCGAGGACGAGTCCTTCGCGATGCCGCCGTGGATCGGCGAAGAAGTGACGGGGGACCCGCGGTACTACAACGCCAATCTGATCGCCCATCCGTTCAGCGAGTGGGAAGCGGGCAGCTGACGGCGGAGGCCGTTTGCTGTTCGCCGGCGCTACTCCGGCCGAAGGGGCAGTTCCAGTACGAACTCGCTACGCCCATCCACGTACCGGTACGTCAGGTCGCCGTTCATCCTCCGGGCAAGAGTCCGGCAGATGTGGAGACCAAGGCCCAAAGACAGGACATCGCTCGATGCCTGTGAACCCCGGACATAGGCGCTGAAGATCGCCTCGCGCTGATCCTCAGGGATGGCAGGACCATCGTCGGAGACGATCAGAAGACCTTCGCTGGTCTGCTGCTCCGTGCGTACCCGAATGTCCGGACCCCCGTACTTCTTCGCGTTTGAGACGAGGTTGCGCACGATCTGGCGGACGCGTGCAGGGTCACCGACGCAGTGGACAGGCGTCGTCGGCAGCGAGATGAGCCTGCGCATTTCGAAGTCCATGCTTTCGATCGCCTGAGCCGCCTGAGCGCGAAGATCAACGCCAACGGACGAGACCTGGAGCTGACCTGTGTCGCTCTTGGCCTCCACCAGGAGATCGTCAACGATGCTGGTGATGTCCGAGCTTTGCTGAACGAGAATCTGGAGCAGCTCTCTTCGCTCGTCGTTGGTGAGGTCGGACGAGTCGCGCAGCAGTCCGGCGAAGCCAACGATGGACGCCAGCGGGGTCCTGATCTCGTGCGATACCGAACTGACAAGCTGCTGTTTCCTCTCCAGGTGCTCTTGCAGCGTCGCTTGGGCGATGCGAAGGTCGGTGACGTCGAGATCGGCAATGACCACGCGATCCCAGGCGGGCTCACCATCATCGACGATGACCCGCCAGTGCGAGCGTACGGTGACGTCCCCAAACAGGGTTGGAGCCTTGTGTTCGCTGACAAGGGCGGTTGTCCCGAAGAACGGCGCAGTGAACTGGTCGACAAGCGACCGATGGAGGTCGGGATAGTCTTCCGGTGAGAAACGTCGGTCGGTCAAGTCGGGGGCCTCGGCCGACCCCGGCGATCCGTAGAGCCTCGTCCACTCCGGGCTGGCAGCTACAGCAAGCGGGAGTCGAAGCGTCTCGTTGAGAAGAGCGGCATCGTTGAGCAGGGTCTCGCGCACCTTTGCGCCCTCCATGCCGCGGAAACGGTCGATGATCGGCGTGTAGTCGGCGACAAGCAGCGGTACCGGCACTACCGACACCAGCAGGTGAACATCTGGCGACACGATTCGGTGCGCGTTCATCACTTGTGTGTATCGGCGTACTGAGCGGCACTTTGACCAGATCCTGATAGACATTGATGCCAGGTGAGCTGGCTCTGGGTCGGGTGGGGTCGGCCCGGAGTTTTGGCGGAGGCGGACG
>CAZBXV010000056.1:0-12539 GCA_964496205.1 uncultured Acidimicrobiia bacterium | reverse complement strand
ACAAGAAGCGGGCTCTCAGCTCTCCGCTGTCAGCTGCTTCCAGAGGGCGTCGATCTGGGCTGCGAGAGCTTCACGGTCGCCGGAGTTGTCGATGAGATAGTCGGCGGACTCGACCCACTCGACATCCGACGGTTGTGCGAGCATTCGTGTCTTCACATCGAGCGGCTGCATCCCGCGATCGACCAGCCTCTGCAAGCGAACATCTTCAGGAGCATCCACAACAATCCTTTGCCAGCCGTCGCCGAGGAAATCGGACAAGAGCGGCACCTCGACGACGACCACCTCCGCATCCGAGGTTTCGACCATCCGATGGATGCTGGCGCGAATGGCCGGATGCGTCAGTGACTCCAGCAGACGCAATCGGGCCGGGTCAGCGAACACCTCCCGCGCCAGGAGAGCCCGATCGATCACGCCGTCGACAACCGCCATCGGAAACGCTCGAGCAACTGCCTCATGCGCATCGCCCCCGACCTCGAGCACCCCGTGCCCCACCAGATCCGCCTCGATCACGAGCGCTCCACGCTCGGCGAGCAGCTCCGCAGCCGCGCTCTTGCCGGCTCCGATACCACCTGACAGCAACAGAAGCTTCCGTACCATTGCCTTCCGACTGTAGCCTGTTGCCATGCAGCAGTTCACGCAATGGGAACCGCGTCTGCGGCCCGTGCTGAACATCCTGACGTGGATGGCCCTCGTTCTGGGCGTCTTCCTGTCGTTCTTCCTCCGGGAGACGACCTTCGAAGTCGTCGTCGCTGGAGTGCTCGCCGGCGCCTACGTGCTCACCCAGCAGATGGTCCCCACGTCTCTGCTCCAGAAGCGCTGGACACAAGACATCCTGGTCACCATAGGGGTGCTGATGACCATGGCTGCCGCTGCGCTCACAGGTGGTCAGGAGAGCCCGTATGTCCTGCTCTCACTCATGCCGGTCCTTCTTGGCGGAATGCTCGGAGGCTTCAGACCTGGTCTGGCAGCTGCAGCCCTCGGAGTCTCGGCACTCACCATCATCGCGTTTGCCACGCAATCCTTCGATTTCGCGACGTTTCTCGAATGGGCGGCACTCATTGTGCTCATCGCCGTTACGGGCGCGCAGATCCGTCGTCTCGTCGGTGAGGCCCGGCACCGCGAGGCACAACTCACCCGTGCAGCCACCGACCGCGTCGAGCGGCTTCGCAGCGCCAACCAGCTCCTTGCTCGATTCGTCGAAGAATCAGACGCGACCGAACTGAATCCCGTCACAGTCGGCAACGATGTCCTCGAACGTCTCACCGACATGGTGGATCTGGACGGCGGCGTCATCGCGCTTGCCGGGCCCGACGGTCCAGTCGTCGTTTCGCGAGCCGGCCACCAGACCACAACCTCCGTGCAGCGCTCGTTTCCACTCACCGTCGGAGACCGGTCGGTGGGGCTTGTCACCCTCTATGGAACGTCCGAGCTTGGACCCACCGAAACAGCCGCCGTCACCGAAACCCTCGAACCCCTTGCGTTGGCGTTCGCGAACATCCTCCTTCTTCAAGACATCGCCCAGCGGGCAGTACGGGAGGAACGCCAACGGCTGGCCAGGGGCCTCCACGACGACATCGGCCCTTCCCTCGCATCGCTCGGCCTCGCAGTCGACCTTGCGCTGCTGCGCCACCCGGCAGATCCGGACCTCGCCGCTCACCTCCAGCAGCTCCGCTCCTCTGTGACAGGCATCGTCGAAGATGTACGATCGACCGTTGCCGACCTCAGAATGTCGCCGCAACCTTCGCTCAACGAAACCGTGGAGCGGATTGCCGGAAGCCTGCCGCCGGGATCTCCCTCGATCGACAATCGGCTCCACGAACACCGCCCACCCCGACCGTCCATCGCCGGAGAACTGGCAGCGATCGTCGCAGAGGCGATCCGCAATGCCGTCAATCATGCGGATGCCCAGACTGTCGTCGTACACGGCACGTCGGACTTCGAAGAAGGCAGAGTCACCATCTTCGACGACGGCCATGGATTCAAACCGAACGAAGTACCGCAGGGACGGTTCGGACTCATGGGCATGAGAGAGCGCGCGGACCGTGTCGGAGCGGCACTCGACATCTCATCGAACTCCCGAGGGACAACAGTCACGGTAGCCTGGGGACCTGAATGACCTCCATCGCCATTGCCGACGATCACAGACTGTTCGCCGACGGCCTCGCCGAGGCGCTCGGATCGGTGCCGGATCTCACCGTGACCAGCGTCGCATCGGACGGCGAGGCACTTCTGCAAGCCATCAGCGACAATCCGCCCGACGTGCTCCTGATCGATCTCGAAATGCCCGGCTTGGACGGTCTTCAGACGCTCCAGGCCATCAACGGGCGAATCCCCACGATCGTCGTCACAATGCACGCCGACGCCACTCAGAGAGCCAAAGCAGTTGGGGCAGGGGCCGCAGGGTTCCTTTCCAAGAGCACGCCGCTGTCCGACCTCGCCGCAGCGATCCGCGCCGCTGCCGACGGTGTGCGCTTCGGCAACAACACGACCACCCTCAGTGACCTTCTCAGACCCTACCAGGAGCCCAACCTCGACCCCGGTGCGGCCCTCCTCACCCCGAGAGAGAAAGAGCTCCTCTCGCTCCTGGGTCGGGGAGTCACATCCACAGAAGAACTCGCATTGCGCTTGTACATTTCCCCCAAGACCGTCAAGAACCATCTCGCTTCGATCTTCGACAAACTCGGCATCGAAGACCGTGCACAAGCAGCCGTCGAAGCTATCCGGTTGGGCATTGCACCCAGGAACTAGACAAATAGGTCGCTCGACCCATAGTGGCCTTGCCACGCTCTGTGGTATCTTGCCACGGCTAGCATCCCATAGGAGGGACAAGACGATGTTGACACTGTGGGTAGCAGCCCAAAACCACTGGGCCGCTCTGAAAGATGACCGTGGCGCAAGCATGGTCGAGTACGCGCTGTTGGTCGTACTCATCGCCATCATCGCCATCGTCGCAATCAAGTTCGCTGGAAGCCAGGTCTCGAGCACGTTCGACAAGATCGGCAATTCGCTGAACCAGTAGGTCTGGCCACAATCACGAGTGAAGGGCGAACCCCCGGGTTCGCCCTTCTTGGTATATGAGACGGTGGACCCATGGAGAGAGATCACTCTCCGTGATAGTTTCACCACGACCGATTGAGAGGGATCCTGTGGGTTGGATTCGAAGCGAGAAGGGAGCCGCACTCATTGAGTGGGCGCTCTTGGTCGTGCTCATCGCCATCGTCGCCCTAATCGCCGTTCGATTTGCTGGGGCACAGCACTCGCTAATGTGGAGTCAGATCGCCGATTCGCTGACGAACCCCTAGTTCTCGGCCGGTCGAATCAGTACCACCCAGTTAGCGTCCTCGTAGCGAGTTCTCCACCCGGCCTCTCGTAGCGCTCTGACAAGTCCCTCATCCGACTCAAGCAACGCCTGTCTGATGTCGTACTCACCGAAGAGGTCCTGCCATTCGGGCGAACCGTCCCTCGCCGCTACGAATTCCCCCATGAGCTTGGCGCCGTACAGCTCGGCCCTATCGTCGATGAACACCTCTCGCTCCGGCCACTGTGCGTAGATCAGATACCCGCCGCTCCCATCGTCACTGAAGACACGCTCGGAACCGAGATACCGAGAGGCGAACACGGGAAACCGTTCGTCGTTGACTCCCGAAGGTGCCGTCAACAGCAGCGCCAAGGGCACAGCGAGCAGCAGCGCCGCTACTACGAGGTTGAGACGGCCCTCACGTCGAGACGGTGTCGCCCTGCGCCAACGCCACTCTTTGGGCCAACCCAATACGGCAGTGGGCAGGAGAACGATCATCGCCGGGTACAGGTTCCGACCCGCCGACAGTCCGAACACGAAGAACGGAACAATGATCCACAACAACCGAAGACGGAACCGGCCACGGACAGCGGCCACCATGAGCAACAGGAATGTGATGTCGTACGGCAGGATCTGAATGGACAGCACATTCGGAATCGCCCACTCGCTGATGAACGACAAGGCTGCACGGTTGCGAAGGAATGCCCAGAGGATCTCCCAGACTCCGAACCCCTGGGCGGTGACGGTCACTGCCAGAAGCGACACCCCCACCGTCCCTGCCGCTCGACGAACCGGCCGTTTCGTGGCGAGCGTATGCACGATGACGTACCCGATGCCAACGATCCACGCGCCGTGCACCGATGCCCAGACCCACATGAGGAGCGGGACCGGCCACAACATCTCTTCGTCGAGCATCGCCACGAGCATCGCCAGGAACAGGCCGGTAAACACGACGGGACGAGGGACCTCGAACGCCACTGCAAGCCATGTGAACATGACCATCAGGAGGCCTGTGGCAAGTAGGTTCCGGCTCTTCCGATACAAGACCAGTGTGAGAAGGATGTACGTGAGGCCGGCCACTACCACCAGCTCGAATCGCACCCATACGAGACCACCCGTCCACCGCTCGAGGAGCCCGTAGCCCAGCTCTATCAGCCAGGATTGGGTCCGCCACGGTGCTCCTTGCATGGTGAACGAGAACGGGTCGGTGGTGAGTACGTGGCCGAGATCGAGTTGGAGCGAGCCCGCTCGGACATGCCAGAGGAACGAGTTGTCGGCAATGGGCTTGGCGGCTGCTCTCACGATGCCGATCCACGGAACCAGCAGGATCAGGTGACGGGGGGTGAGCCGCCTCCACCAGCCGCCGGCATGTTCCACGCCGGCTCAGAGCCCTTGGAACGTATCGTAGATCTGGATCGCAGCGGGGCCCAGCAACACGATGAACAGCGCCGGGAAGATGCAGAACACCAAAGGGAACACCAGCTTGACCGGCGCAGCGAACGCCTTCTCCTGTGCCCGTTGACGGCGCTTGACTCGCATCTCGTCGGCCTGGACACGGAGCACCTGGGCAATGGAGACACCGAACGCCTCCGCTTGCATCATCGCCAGCAGGAAGGAGCGAAGTTCTTCAACGTCGGTGCGGTCGTTGAGGTGACGCATTGCTTCTCGCCGGCTCACACCCACACGAGTCTCCTGGAGCATCCGGAAGAACTCCTCGGAGAGCGGGCCCGGTACCGTGGCGACCACCCGGGCAAGCGCCGAGTCGAACCCGAGGCCGGCCTCGACGCTGATGACGAGCAGATCGAGGACGTCCGGAAGGGCCTTCTGCATATCCGTGCGGCGCTCTTCGATCCGGCGCGAGATCCACACGTCCGGTCCGAAGAAGCCCAGAATTCCAAGGAGAATGAAAGATATCAGCTTGGTCTGCACGTCTGAACCCGCCTGCACCAAGAACCACAGGACCGCGGCTATCGCGATCGACATCAGTTTGATGACTGCCCACGCGTTCGCATCGAGCGTCCCGGGGCTGCCGGCAAGCAACAGGCGATGGTTTGTCTTGTCCATCCACCCTGCCGGCGTGAACCGGTTGAGCCACTTGCCGATGCCCATGAAGACCGGAGCAACGGCACGCTCAGAGAGCGAGCGTTTGAGGTTCTCCTCACGGATGAACTGCGCCGAGCCGTAGACAGCCAGCCGATCCGTGGCAGCCTTGCGTGCGCGGATGATCCCAAAGCCGATCCATAGGACGAGTCCCATGACCGCCACGAACATCGCTACCGCGGAGAAGAGTTTCCAGTCCATCCCTACACCTCGATGTCCACGATCTTCTTGAGCCACCACCAGCCGGCCCCCATGAGGACCAAGCCGACGACCATGGCGATGATGCCGGAGGTGTTGGTGATCAGCGGGTTCAGATAGTCGCGGTTAGTGGTGAACAGGAAGGCAAACAACACGAACGGCAGCGCACCGAGGATGATCGCCGAGATGCGCCCCTCTGCGGTGAGAGCCTTGATCTCGCCGCGGAGGCGGTTGCGTTGACGCATCGTGTCGGCCACCGTCTGAAGCACCTCTGCGAGGTTGCCGCCGACCTCACGCTGGATCTCGATGGCCATGACCGCCCAGGAGAAGTCCTCCGACTGCATCCTGGTGGAAATACCCTGCATCGCCTCGACAACGCCCAACCCGAGCCTGGCTTCGGCCATCGCCCGACCGAACTCCCGTGATGTCGGCTGAGGAGCCTCACTTGCCACCGCCTCGGTCGCCTGGAGGAGCGAGTACCCGGCGCGCAGCGACGTCGAGAGCAATGTCAGCGTGTCGGGGAGCTGGTTCTCAAAGACTCGCTTCTCCCGACCACCTGCGAAGTTGATGAGCAGCAGCACGATCAGCACGGCGACCACGAAGGCGCCACCGGCGCCGATCACGCTGCGCCAGTAGACACCGGCAATCGCGGCGGCAATGACGCTCAGACCGAAGGCCACGGCGATCGCCTCGCCTGCCTTCAATGGGATGTTGGCTTGCTCTAGCGCACCATTGATGCCGTTGAGGAGCCCACGGCGGCGCACTGCTGCCTCTGCACCACGCGAGAAGCCTCCAAAGATCCTCCTGAAGACGCCACCCTTGCCTTTCTGTGCGGTCTCGGCCTGACCGTACGAACGAAGCCGCTGTTGAATCACGGACGCCGATTCGGTATCTCGCGGACCGGCGAGGATGAAGATAAACAGCAGAAGACCGACACCCACCGCAATCGGACCGACGAGCGCAAGCGCCGAGAGCGGCAAAGGTGACTCGTTCGTAGGGCTGAATGCCGCCGGCTGAGCAAACGTGGTGGGCACCGTCGTGTTGGTCGTCGACGTCTCCACGACGAAACCGGGAACGTCAACCGTCTGAGCGACGGTCTGCCCCGCATAGCTGACACCTATCTCCAGTGGCCCGGCGTCGCTTTGGGTGGAGGTGAACCGGACAACGACCTTGTTGTCGAGTTCCCGCTTGATCTGGTCGTACAAACCGGTGAGGGCGGTGGGATCAGGCGTCGAAAGGAACAGACCGCCAGACGCCTCAGTGATGGCTTCCAGATCGGTCGGGTTGAAGTCTGGTGACTCGAGCGCAACCCCGAATACGCGAATGCCTTCGGTCGCGTCGATCGCGCCTTGAAGCGTGTTGGTGCTGACCGTGTCGGCACCGTCGGTCAGCACAATCATGTTGCGTTCCAGCCGCGCTGCGTCACCGGAGAACAGCTGGGCGGCCCGAACAACGCCGTCGTAGAACGCTGTCTCGCCCGTCGCGTCGATCGCCTCGACCCTGTTGGTCAGCGCCGTCTTGGAACTCGTGAAGCCCGACAGCACCTGCACGTCATCCGCGAATGTGACGAGCGCTATGAAGTCCTGATCGCGTTTCTGATCGATGAACGACAAAGCGGCCTGCTTGGCGGCTTCGATCGGCGCACCCTGCATCGATCCTGACGTGTCGATGACGAGCACGATCCCGACGGGCACAACAGACTCGGCGATTGTCTCGACCTCGAGGTCCTGTACCGGCGCTCCGTTCTCGGTGACCTGGATTTGTGCCGGATCGATCTGCTGCTGGAGGTTTCGGAACTCGACAACAGCCTGCACTCGTGGATAGCGGCTGATCGCCACGTCCGAGATCTCGATGCTGGACGAGGTCGTCTGGGCTCCCGAAACGAGGGCCACTCCCCCGATCATCATCAGGGCGAGAATCGCGACGAAGGCGGCGCGCAGTCTCACCGTACGAACTGGCTCTCTCGACGGGCAAACGGCTCCGGGTCGAAGAGATCGGAAGGCAGTTGGATGCCGAGGTCTTGGAGGTGGCCCGAGAAGCTCGGCCGGATTCCGGTTGCCTTGAGCCGGCCCAGGTACCGACCGTTCTCATCAACGCCCATGCCAAAGTCGAACAAGAACAGGTCCTGAAGGGTGATGATGTCGCCCTCCATGCCCTCGACCTCTGTGATGTGGGTGATCCGACGAGTACCGTCTCTGAGCCTCGACTGGTGAACGATCAGGTCAACGGCCGACGCGACCTGCTCACGGATGGCCCGAACCGGCAGGTCGAATCCCGCCATCAGCACCATCGTCTCGATACGGGACAGGGTGTCTCTCGGCGAGTTGGAGTGAATCGTGGTCAGTGAACCGTCGTGACCGGTGTTCATCGCCTGGAGCATGTCCAGTGCCTCGCCGCCTCGAGCCTCACCGACGACGATGCGGTCGGGACGCATACGCAAGGAGTTGCGAACCAGGTCACGAATCGTCACCTGTCCCTTGCCTTCGATGTTGGCCGGACGGGACTCCAGGCTGAGTACGTGCTCCTGGCGAAGCTGCAACTCCGCAGCGTCTTCGATCGTGACGATGCGCTCGTCGTTCGGCAGGTAACTGGAAAGCACGTTCAGCGTCGTGGTCTTACCTGAACCGGTACCACCGCTGATGATGACGTTCAGCCGGCCCCTGACGCACGCCTCCACGAACCGGGCGACTCGCTCCGACAAGGTCCCGAAGTTGACGAGGTCGTTCTCGGTGTAGGGGTCGACTGCGAACTTCCGGATCGTCAGGAACGGTCCGCCAATCGCAAGCGGATGAATGATGGCGTTCACACGGGAGCCGTCCGGAAGACGGGCATCAACCATCGGTGTGGACTCGTCGATGCGACGGCCGATGTCGCCGACGATCTTGTCGATGATCCGGCGCAGGTGCACCTCGTCGACGAACTTCACATCCGCGACTGTCAGCTTGCCGTGACGCTCCACGAACACCTGGTAGGGGCCGTTGACCATGACCTCTGTGATGTCCGGGTCATTCAGGAGAGGGTCGATCGGGCCGTAGCCCAGGACGTCGTTGGTGATCTCGTTGAGAAGCTGGGTACGTTCTGCCCGCGACAGGCCGACGCTGTCCTCCTGGCTGAACGCCCACTCGAGCATCTCGGTGACACGCAGCCTCAGCTCGGCGTCACTCATCTGACGGTCGTACAGCGTTGGACCGAGTTCCTCTACGACCTTGAAGTGGAGACGGCCACGAAGCTCGCGGAACATCGTCTCACGTTTCGCGTCGTAGCCGATCTCAGATGTTTTGGCCGCAGCGACCCGTTCGGACAGTGATGCCATGATGCGCGCCTTCCTGTGGCAGCTAACCCCTGTTGCCTAACTTATCAAATCTCTATGACAACCATCGGCGTTTTCCAGAACGTTCTGAACCCTTACCTTCGGCGCCGGCCACGAGTTTGAAAACGGACTCGAATCCCTTTGCGACCTTGGATCGCGGAGCTGATTCGACCACAGGGCGGCCCTCGTTCACCGAAGCGGGAACCATACCGTCCGACGGAATCGCCGCAGAAATCTTGAGTTTCAGCGACTCTTCGATCTCCCCCTCGTCGAGGCGGGCTTTGGCGTTGCTCCGGTTGAGGACCAGCTTGATTTTGGATGATGGAAACTTGAGCAAACGAAGCGTCTCGAGCGCCAGCTTCGCGTTCTTGATACTGGGCAGGTCCATGTCGACGACGCACAGCACCTGATCCGACCGTTCAAGCAGCGACAGAAGCATCTCGTCCAGCATCGACGCGGTATCGATGACGATGTAGTCGAACATGGGGCGCAATGCCGTCACGATCTTGGTCATGGTGGCCGTGGAGACCTCATCGGCGAACGCAGGTTCAAGCGGAGCCGCGAGGACGCTCAGCCCCGACGGGTGTTTGGTCAGAACCGATTCGAGAAGCGACTCGTCGAGGTGGTCGATCTCATGCGCCACGTTGACGATCGTCAGTTTCGGTTCGAGCTGAAGCACCAGGCACACATCACCGAACTGGAGGTCGGCGTCGACAATGCACACCCTGGACGGATCGTGAGCCTTGGCAAGCATGATCGCGAGGTTGGTGGCGGTGACCGTCTTGCCCGATCCGCCCTTTGCGGACATGATCGTGACGACCTTGGCTTCCCGATGGGGGCGTGCGAAGGGTTCGACCGGTGGTGGCTGAGACGTGCGTCGTTTCGCCATGCGCTGCAGATGGCCGGTCGCCTCGGTGATCTTCTGAGGATCGAGAGGCGCCTCCATCACATCGACAAACCCCGCACGAAGCGCCGCACGCAGAAGGCCCGCATTGACCGAACCCGCCACGACTACGACCGCAAGGTCGGAGTCGTCTTCGGCCAGGAACGACGCGTCTCGCACACCGGACTCGGTGGCGAGTGACGGGCCAAGCAGCACCAGATCGATCTCGCCGTCGGCGAGGAGCTTTTGAGCGTCAGCGAGTGACGATGCCGTCGCCAATTCGTCATCGAACAGACGACTTGATTCCTTCAGGAACTCGCCGTCGACATCAACAACCAGTATCCCCCTACCATCCAGCTCAGGGCGTTCCATTTGCTCCCTCGAACAGATTCTCTCTTGTCACACCTGAGGTGAAGACCGGAACGAAGTCCGCAGGGACGAGTGTAAGCCAAACGCTGCCGTTTTCGAACGTAAAGACGAGGCGCTCCGCTTCTTCCGGCGTCACCTCGAGCGTGAGGACGCCGCGCTGCTGATTCGCAGTCTGGTCGCCGCCCTCGGCGGCCGCAGCGGTCGTGACCGTCACGTTCTGTTCGGTTTCCTCATCGGAGCGGATCTTGCTTCCGACGGCGAGCACAGGCAGGCCCTGCATGACGAACCTACTGATGGTGCCCTGGTTGACCTGGGCCTCGATCGCGGCCAGCTCTTCGGCGGTGAGGGGCGTCCCCGAGTCGACCGTCTGCTGAGCGAAGTCGGACACGGCCGACTGAAGGGTGACGATCAGGTTGATCCGGTCGCCCGCTTCGATGAACCCGTTCACTCCCCTGACCGAGTCGACAGAGATCGTGATCGCCTGTTTCCCCTCGGGAATGCGTTCAGCGAGCGGTTTGATTTGGGCGGTGAGCGCAACCCATTGGTCCGTTGTCAGGATCTGATCCTTCGAGATCGGGCCGGCGGCGACTCTTCCAGTCAGCACTTGCTGAAGCTCTTCTTGGCTCCCGATGGCGTTCCCGGGTAGGAACTGCGTCTCTTCTTTACTCTCAACGGCTCGAGCCTGCGAGAGGATGAGGGAACCCTCCGTGCCTTCGGAGATGAGGTCCGCGGCGCGATACACCGTGCGGTACTCCAGCTTGGCTTCCGCTTCGGACTGGACATTGCTCATGAACTGCCACAGTGCGTAGGCCGCGACCGCTGCGAGCAACAGCGCCACGATCAGCACCAAGGTACGTCTACCCATTGACTCTCCTTCAGCCCGTGCGGGTCGCCTCGCAACCCGCTTAGGAGCCTACCTTCACGTCTTCCGACAACACGGCATTGCAGACCGCGTATCGACAACCTTTGAAGCCTTACACAGACTCATCGGCTGTCAAGGACCGATGTTGAGGGATTATCGGCGGCCGATCCCGCGCTCTTTGAGCTCCTGCAAGATCGCTTCGAGCGACGCGTCGACGTCGAACGTCTGCTCACGCTCGGGCTGGTCCGGACGCTCCCGCTCGAATTCCCGAACCCGCGGCGTAGACGGACGGGATTGACGCGGCGGACGTGAGGACTCCTCCGAACGCTCCTTCCACTCGGGAAGCGCCTGCTTGATAGAGAGGCTCACCCTGCGGCGGTCCATCTCCATCTCGGTGACCTTGACCGTGACCGGCTGACCGATCGAAAGCTCCAGCTCAGGTGATTCGACCCTGTGCATGGCGATCTCCGACACGTGGACGAGGCCTTCTACCCCATCCCCAACCGATACGAACGCACCGAACGGCACCGTCTTGGTAACGGCACCCTCGACAACGTCGCCGACTTCGTGCTCACCCGAGAAACGCTCCCATGGGTCGTCCTGTGTCTGCTTCATCGACAGGGAGATCCGCTCGCGATCGAGATCGACTTCGAGGACCTTCACCTCGACCTCGTCACCGACCTTCACCACCTCGGACGGATGGTTGACATGCTGGTAGGACAGCTCGGAAACGTGCACGAGCCCGTCCATGCCGCCCAGATCCACGAAAGCCCCGAAATTCACCACGGATGAGACAACACCCTTGCGCTTCTCACCAACGGCGAGATCATCCAGGAATGCCTGGCGCTCCTCGGCCTGCTGCTCTTCCAGGTACGCACGACGGGAGAGGACGACGTTGTTGCGATTGCGATCCAACTCGATGACCTTCGCATCGATGCTCTCACCGATGTACGGCTGAAGATCACGTACACGACGGAGCTCGACCAGCGATGCCGGCAGGAAGCCCCTCAGACCGATGTCCACGATGAGACCGCCCTTGACGACCTCGATGACCGGACCGGAAACGATCCCGCCCTCTTCGTAGACCTTCCTGATTTTGCCCCACGCGCGTTCGTACTGAGCGCGCTTCTTCGAGAGGATCAGGCGGCCTTCGTCGTCTTCCTTGTCGAGGACCAACGACTCGATCCGGTCGCCGATCTTCACGATCTCGTTGGGATCGACGCCCTTACGAATCGACAATTCGCGCAGCGGGATCAGTCCCTCGGACTTGTAGCCGACGTCGACGAGCACACCATCCTGGTCGATGCTGGCAACGGTGCCTTCGACGATATCGCCTTCCTCGAACTCGAGAACGGTCGCCTCGATGGCGGCTCCGAAGTCGAGATCGTCCGGGAGGTCTTGAACACTCTTGGCGACAATCGCCGGCCGTTCCACATACGGCTCGGGCTCGCTGGGTTCCGCAGGCGTCTCCTCGACCGTCTCAACTTCGGTCACTTCCGCCGGTGCCTCAGCGACTTCC